>CAYOLE010000141.1:2122-8867 GCA_964404705.1 uncultured Rhodohalobacter sp.
ATTAACACGATTATGTAATAATTGGTTATAATGCCAGGCATTGTAAAATACCAATGATTATCATCACCAAAAAGATTTCATATGAATCTGTTTACGAGGATCGCCACCTTTTTTCTTTTCGCATTTATATTATTCGGCTGTGAACAAGAAAGGCAGCAACCCGCTTTTGAATTTAACATCAACAATCCTGCAGAGATGGGCAGTCAGTATCCCAATCTGTATCTGGATGATTCGGGAGCAACAACAATGAGCTGGCTTTCTGCAATCGAAGAAGACATATACGCAATTGAGTTTTCAACCTATACAAACGGACGCTGGTCAGTGCCACGAACAGTGGATATAAATCAAAATTATTTTGTGAACTGGGCTGATTTCCCCTCAGTGGTTTCGAAAAATGGTGAGGTGGTAGCCGCTCATTGGCTGCGTAAGATCGGGGGCGGTCCATATGCCTATAACGTTAATATTGCATTTCCGGCTGTGGAAGCGCGCCGCTGGACAGAACCCATCACACCCCACCGGGACAGTACTGCTACAGAACACGGTTTTGTATCGATGGAACCGCTCGATGAGAATCGGGTGCTGGCGATTTGGCTGGATGGGCGCAAAACGGAAGGTCGCGATCATGCTGAATATGATGATCCAGAAAAAGCGATGACGCTTCGGTCCGCGGAAGTATCAAGAGATGGAACGCTGGAAAATGAACGTGAAATAGACGCGATGATTTGTGATTGCTGCCAGACTGATATGATTATGGCGAACGGCAGAGCACTGGCGGTCTATCGTGATCGTACGGAAGATGAGATCCGGGATATTTCAATCGTAAGATATGATCTGGAAACGGGTGGGTGGTCAGATCCGGTGCCAGTACATCAGGACGGCTGGCAGATCAGCGGCTGCCCGGTAAATGGGCCGAGAATTGATTCAAACGGGGAGCTGACGGCGGTGGTCTGGTATACTGAAGCCGATGATGATCCGGCAGTGAAACTTGCAATATCAACGGACGGTGGCGAATCGTTTAATGAACCGGTAGTTGTAGCCAGGGAACACACGCTTGGAAGAGCGGATTTATTGATTGGAGATGATGGTCAGATTTACGCAAGCTGGCTGGCAGGAATGGAAGGGCGTGGTTATGTGATGGCGCGATCTGTTTCTGCTGAGGGAGAGCTTGGAGAACCCATTAGAGTAGGACTCACTTCATCATCCCGAAGAAGCGGCTTTCCAAGAATGTCTGCTGCGGAAGACGGCTTGATACTGGCATGGACACAAACCGAGCCCCTGATCCGCGTGCGTACAGCTTTGGTTCGCTACGATTATTTATCCCAAAATAAATAACCAAAGCATCAATATTTTAATACCTTTCGGCACAATTCAGAGCTTTGAAAATCCAAAATGTAATCTTTTCAGATCATGATAAAATTAAAACCGTTTCTTGTTGTTCTCATCGGAATGCTTACTCAAACTTCTTGTGCCGGGGCTCAATCGGTAACAGATAGTGATGAAGAATATCGCCAGCAGGCTATAGAAATTCTTGAACGTGTACCGCTGTTCGATGGACACAACGATACACCATGGCAATATCGAAGCCGTGTGGATTACAAGTTTTCTGAACTGGATTTTTATGATACCACCCAACTCGATCCCCCCATGCATACCGATATTCCCCGTTTGAGAGAGGGCAGGGTTGGAGCTCAATGGTGGAGCGTTTACGTAAACGCCAATATTCCGGAAAATGAGGCTGTTAAACAGACGATGGAGCAGATTGATTTTGTTCACCGTCTGGTCGATAGGTATCCGGATCATTTTGAACTGGCACTGACTGCCGATGATGTTGAACGAATTTTTGAAGATGGAAAAATTGCCTCTTTAATTGGAATGGAGGGTGGGCATTCTATTGCCAATTCACTGGCAGCGTTGCGCATGTTTCATGAACTTGGCGCACGGTATATGACCATTACCCACGGACGCACCCTCGATTGGGCCGATGCAGCGGGTGATGATCCGCAGCATGATGGGCTCACTGAATTCGGCGAAGAGGTGATTCGTGAAATGAACCGGCTCGGGATGATGGTGGATCTTTCGCACGTCACACCTGCAAGCATGCAAGATGCGATCAGAGTTTCTGAAGCTCCTGTGATGTTTTCGCACTCAAATGCGCGGGCGGTTACAGGGCATCCGCGTAATGTGCCCGATGAAGTGCTGCAGCTTCTTCCTGAAAAAGACGGACTTGTAATGGTTACCTTTGTTGAAACCTTCACGTCAGAAGAACGTCGCCAGCATTTTGCAGAGAGAGCAGCCTATGAACAAAAAGTTGAATATCTGAATCCAGGAATGCCTGATGTAGTAACGGAGAAGATGGATGAATGGGACAGCCAGCATGAGGAACCGAAATCCACCCTTTCTCAGGTCGCAGATCATATTGACCATATTCGCGACCAGATTGGCGTTGATCATATAGGGATTGGCGGTGATTATGACGGAGTTCCAACCTTGCCTGAGGGTCTTGATGATGTGTCTGCTTACCCAAACCTGTTTGCAGAACTGCTTCGGCGCGGCTACTCCGAAGAGGACCTTGAAAAAATTGCAGGTCTGAACATGCTTCGTGTTCTGCGTGGTGCCGAAGAAGTATCAGAAAGGCTGAGAGAGGATCGCGAACCGAGCGAGATGCTGATTACAGACTAAGAAATCCTCTTCCAAAGAATTCATGATAGATTATCTTCTGTTAATCCAATTAAACAGGACGGTTACACAGATATTTTCGTTTTTATAAGATTTTGTTTGATATCCTCCGTCATCCGTCTTCCGTTATCCCCCATTTCTGTGCATATGCAAACATATTTCTTGTACTTTTTTCAACGTGTCTGATCATACAAAACTTATATTTGAAGCCGTATCTGTACACCGAGATCCGATCGCCGGTTTCCCTGGATCTCATCGAGTCCGCTGCCTATGGTTGGTTTATTTTCATAAACGGTTGTGGCTGCTTTCATCCAGATACTTACCCTTGAAGCAGGCTGATAGCGGACAACAACATAGGTGCGTTGCCCCTGATCAAAAAGCATTGCGTTAGACATCACATAGAGAAGATCATTTTCGAACTGGAAAACACGTGAGTTGAAGTCATCAGTATCAAACAGAGTGATCCTAAAATCAATAGTCAGATCTGAAGAAGGAATTAATCGCAGATCCTGAAACAGAAGCATTCCATAGGATGGATTGGCGATCGTTTCCTGAGCCTTCACAAAATCGAGACGCGTACGCAGTCTGATGGAAGGCAGTACCTGGTATTCAGCCTGAAATCGGGCATTTGAACGCAGAAGGTGACTCATTTGGCGGATATTTCTGCCAAAATCGTCAGTATAATCAACTTCCTGTTCCTGTTTTTTAAATCGGTACTGAGCGTAGAGATTTAGATCAGCATTTGGAAAATATTCAATCCGCGTGAGCCAGTCGTGCCCTGCAGTCGGCCGGTGGTTTCTGAAACGGGCAGAATGTGTTTTAAACTGATCCATATACGATCTGATCAGAATATGATCACCCACAGATTGCTGAAGGCCAATATAAAATCCCTCTTCATTTTGAGTGGAGGATTGTTCGCCAAATCCTGATCCGAAAATGGATTGAAAATCGGCTGAGTAGTTTCGGTAGGCTACTGCGAGGTCTGTGCCGTTCATCATTCGAAATTCTGTTCCGCTAATAATTCCTGTGCCACCGTTGCCGGTACGTGCACCTTCTCCAAATAGAAGAATCGGTCCGGCAGAAAATCGATAATCCAAACTGTATGCAGTCAGGTGCCGGCCTTCGAACTGATAGATCTGATAAGATTGTGTGCCGCGGACCACAGGCCGGTCAAAACTATTTCTGAATCCGCTTGCGCCAACAATACCTTTGTTGAATTGATAGCGTATTCTGCCTCCATAGGTTTCCTGGCCAAGATTTAACCGCCGGTCTCGTTCATTCAAGGTTCTGTGTAATGCTGATTGCGTGGGAAATCTTACAGATTGTTCATCTGTCTCGCTCGCGGTGCGCCTTCGATCGGAATAAAATCCGCTGATCTGCAGATCCCTGCCCACAGTGGCTGCCATGCCCCGAAATGCATTCATTTCCTGAGATGATGTATAGGGTCGTATACCCGGATCATTTCTTGCCGCACTCCCTACAATTTGGCTGCTTTTTCCAAAAGCCCCGCCATTCCAGAGGATCAGTCCCTGACCGTAGGATACCCGGTAATCACCTATTACCAGATTCTGAAGTAAACCTGTTTCATTCACAGCAAAATGCCAGGAGGTATAATCAAATCCTGTAAGTCCGTTTACAGGTTCTCCGGGATCTTTATCCTGCGTGAGGTTTAACGAAAGCCGGTCACTTCTGTACCTGTAGCGATGATTAAATTTCAACGGGCTGCCGATGTAGCCGCCAAGTGTATCAGGCCGGGAAAATCCTTCTCGATCTTCGAGTACAGTCTGCACTCTTGACAGTGCTTCAGTTCTGCTGTTGGATGTCCAATAACGCCTGTTAAAATAAAGATCTCTTCCTCTATCAAGTCTGCCGCCAACAGTAAGAAAAGGTTTGATTTGCTCAAGTGTAACGGCTCCTATTCCCTCAACCTGTTGAAGCTCTTCAATGCGTTCAAATGGTTTGATATTTTCCCGATAGTATACGATAGACTGTGCCTGGCTGAATGAAAGGCCTGGAATTCCCGCAAGCTGATTAATACCGGTGCGGTTTATATTCAGAGGATTTGAAGCGAGATCTTCAAGCAATTCAACCAGCTGAATGATTTGCTGCTCTGAGTCCTCTGGATCCAGATCAGCAATCACCCGTTCAATTGCCCGTTCAACCTGCTGCCTTTTTGATTCTGAATCCTGAGAGTGCACATGTATGGAGAAACCAAAGCTCAAACCTATGACTAAAATGAGTGAATGAAGATATTTTAAGGATGAAATACTCATCTGGCCAAAGAGCTTAAAGTGATATTCCAATATCAAGTGCCGGACTCAGGCCCAGTACCATGTGTTGCTGAACAGCGAAATTGATCTGCCAACGGGAAGTTTTGTATCCAAAACCGGCTGAATAGGTCTCTGAATTTGTGGTTATTCCTGCTCTTGCGTTCAGGCCTTTAATCAATTCAGCATCAATTCCCGCTCTGAAGGAAAGAGGAAATCGTACATCTTTAACTACTTCAGCGGTGATCATGGCAGCCGGTGATGGGAAGTAGCTGATTCCCGCAGCAAGTTCACGTGGAAGTTCTTCATCAGTCTCAGCATAAGAGGGCTGATTAACATTTGTTGCGCGCGCACCCAGCCATAACGGTTCAGCAATCTGTGCGCCAATACCGATATCAGCACCCAAAGCACCTGCTGAGCCGTATCCGCCACCTTGCTGCACGTGCGTGTAATTCAGTACAACACCGGCATGAAACTGTTCCCATTGCTGCTTGTACCCGGCCCTGAACCTGGTCTCACTAAACAGATGGAATCCATAGCGGTGTATCCCAATACCGAAAGCACCATATCGGACAGGTAAAGAAACGGATGCCGCAGCGTCCGTTATTTCCGAAATGCCTGAATATCGAAATCCATAAAATGAAATTTGCCTTTCATCCGTTGGAAGAAAAGAGATGTTTGAAAATACAGACCATGAGTCGCCTGGAACGGCCACACCGGTTTGTCCGGATGCAGCAGAACGAGCCCCCAGCGAATGTTGACAGAATGCGCGGCTTGTTAAAACTAAAACTCCTGATACCGCTATTAGGCAAAAGATTATAATCCTTTGTATCATAACAGCCCCCGGTGGCTCAACGAATTTTTAAGAAATATGTGGAATAAAAATCAAAAATTGAAATTGCACTTCTTCATCAGTGCAATATTGCTGTTATGCTTTGCTGATATAGCAGAGGCGCAGGAATTTAATTGTGATGTGACTTTGAATTCCCGCCAAATAAGTGGCTCGGCTTACGAATATGTTGATGAACTTGAGAACGAACTTGAATCTTATATAAATGAAAACCGATGGACGGATGATCGTTACGAAGAGCATGAACGCATTCGATGCCAAATCCAGGTTGTGCTTTCAAGCGCTGATGATCAGTTTAACTACACAGCAGAAGTCTTTTTTAGTGTTCGGCGGCCAATTTATAATACGATTCAGGAATCAGCTGCAGTAGTTCTAAGTGATAATAACTGGGGCTTCAACTATCCCAGAAATAAGAATTTGGTGTTCGACGAATTACAGTTTGATGACCTCACAAGCTTCATCGACTTTTATATGTATATAATTCTGGGGTACGATTACGACAGTTTTGCCGAGCTGGGAGGAAGCCGGTACTTTAACAAAGCTCAGGATATATTTGAATTAGGAAGGAACAGCGGGGCACAGGGATGGGGGCGGTCAATAGGCGCTCAGCGTAATAGAAACGGTTTGATATCGGATCTCCGGAATCCAAATTATCAGCCTTTAAGACAGGCGTTCTATCGCTATCACCGATATGGGCTCGATCTGTTTACAATGAACAACATGGAATCCATAGAAGAAGTTGTAGAAGTGATCAGGTTGCTCGAAGAGACGAAGCGCCGAACAAGCAATAACTATTTATTTGATATATTTTTCGATACAAAATACAATGAGATTGTTGCGTTATTGCAAACAGCAAATGTTCAAACACGTCTTGAAGCCTACAATCTGTTGAGGAATGTTGACTCTGCACATTCATCAGCCTATGAAAGACTTCAGAATTAAAGCCTGGTGT
>CAYOLE010000142.1:0-8864 GCA_964404705.1 uncultured Rhodohalobacter sp.
TTACTTTTTCGATCCGCTGTATAATTCATATTCTAACAGGCGGCATTCCAGTGTGGTATTAAAAAAAGTGGTTCTGCTTTTGCTCCGTAATCCTACTTTTTTTGCCAGCGCACTATTTGCCGTAAATATATAACCGGTCTTACCGGGACCTTCCTGTTTCAGATAATCACCCATTTTTTTATATAGCGGCCGTAAATCTTCGCCGGGCTCCAGCCGTATGCCGTAGGGAGGATTCATCACAATAACTCCGGGGCCATCCGGAACAGGTGTGTCGGCCACATCACAGGTTTCAAACTGAATTAAGTGATCAACTCCGGCAGTCTTCGCATTTCTTTTTGCTGCCTTTACAGCTTTAGGATTGATATCGGATGCAATAATCTGCCCTCCGATCTCTTTTTTAACCTCATTTGCAGCATTGTCCCGTGTTACGTGATATACCTGTGGATTGAATCCCTTTATATGCATAAATCCGAAGTTATTTCGCAGGGAGGCGGGAGCACGGTTTGCGGCCATTAGAGCGGCTTCTATTGCAAGTGTGCCCCCTCCGGCCATCGGGTTAATGAAATGATCTCCCGGTTTCCAAATGGTTGATTTGATAATAGCCGCAGCCAGCGTTTCCTGCATGGGGGCGGATGTGCTTTCGGTTCTATAGTTTCTTCTTGATAATGATTCTCCCGAGGTATCCATAAATATCCTGGCTTCATCATCGGTCCAGTAAAGAAACAACACCGTTTTATCCAGGTTTGAACCGCTGTCGGGCCTGATGCCATTCACGGATCTCATCCGGTCGACAATCGCATCCTTGCATGCCAGATTTGCAAACTGAGTATTTTCAATTTTTGAATGATTCACTCTTGAAGTTACTGACAGATATCCATCCGATGGAATCCATTCTTCCCAGGGAATTTCTGATAACCAGGCAGTAAGCTCCCCTGGTGTTTTTGCTACTGATTCATCCACCAATGCATACACCCGATGGGCCATACGAAGATGGTAGTTCAACACAATTGTATCAGCCAGTGATGCCTGAAGCTCAATGCCGGTATCCTGTATATCGTCCGGAGTGAAGCCAAGATTACGAATTTCGGTTTCTAAAAAAGGAGAAAGGCCGAGAGGGCAAGTCACCCGAATGGTGCGCTTTTGAAAAAAATCAGCCATGCATTCTTAGTAATTAATAGTCGTTAAGTAAATGAATGGATGAAAGCAGGATTTAACTTAAGATTCTGGTCATCCATACTTTCATAAAATAAAAAATCCCGGCGTGATGCAGTAAATCTGTAATCACAACCGGGATTAAAATCATCATGGCAGTAAACAAAGAAATTAATCTTTGATTTCTACCAGCTCAATTTCAAATGAGAGATCTTTTCCTGCCAGGGGATGGTTGGCATCCAGTGTCAGTTCTTCGTCGCTGATTTCTGCAACACGAACCGGCACGGGCTGCCCGTCGGGCTGGTTGACCTGAAGCTGCATTCCAACCTCAGGTTCCACGTCGTCAGGAAGCTGATCTTTCGGTACATTAATTACCAAATCTTCACGCGCTTCTCCGTACGCATCTTTTACAGGTATGTCTACTTTTGTTTTATCTCCTTCTTCCATTCCTATCACGGCTTTCTCAAAACCCGGAATAAGCTGGCCTTCACCCAGTTTAAACTCAAGCGGCTCTCGTTCAGCAGATGAATCAAAAACCGATCCATCTTTCAGTGTTCCTTTGTAGTGTACTTTAACGGTATTTCCGTCTTTTACTTTAGACAAAATGTTCCTTGTTTTTTGTTGCAATTTAATTATCATATAAAGATATAGTTTTTACCGCTTAATATCGAATAACAATAAGTATCGCTTACTATCAGTCCGATTAAAACCGCATTTTCAGACTTAAAAACGGTAGCTGTCATTGGCTGTTCCTCCAATCCCTATCGCACCAGTTTTCATATTGCTCAATATATTATAGAAGCTGGATATCAGATGATTCCTATCAATCCCAACGAATCCACTGTATTGGGTAAAATATGCTACGATACCATTTTTGATCTGCCGGATGATATTACTGTAGATGTGGTGGATATATTTAGAAACAAAAAATATACAGAGGAGATGGTTCGCGATATTGTGGAATGGAGCAAAATATCCGGCCAAAAGCCGGTTATTTGGACTCAGCTGGATGTGAGTTCTGATGCAGCTAAAAAACTGGCCGAAGAAAATGGATTTGATTACGTGGAAAATAGTTGCTTTATGGTGGAACACCGTACCTTTGCCTACGAAAACTAATTTGTAGGTGTTTGCTGAATGGATTTGGATTGATTCGATCAAAATCAGGAATCATTATCAAGAATTTCTTAATCATCACCTAACAATTCCTCACTTCGCTCTTCGGCATATTCTTCCATTTTTGAAATCAGAACAGTTTCAATCTCTTTATGTTCTTCGGGCGGGATTGATGTAACGAATTGCTTGATCCGCTTGTCGCTGTTTTTCTCAGTAATTATATATTCTACAAGTACCACATCTTCACGCTGCCATTTCCAGGATAGTACCTTTTTCCATGGAATATATTGATCCAAAAACAGAATTCCTTTAGACCTGAACTCAGGCACAACTTTCAGAGTCCATCCAAAAATTCCAAAACAGATCAGTGATAAACCCGAAGAAAACCGAATGCCTGTAACCGGCATCGACCCCAGTATGGATGTACGAAAAACACCATAGATAATGAGGCCGATCGCAAAAAGAGCAGGTGCGTGATCAACCCAAAATGAACGATGCTGATACAGAATTGCACCGCCTTTCGTTCTTATTCTGAACAGGCGATATGCATAGCCTGCAAAAAATCCCGCCACAGTTATATATAGCCCTGCCATCAGTACAGCGGCGACCGACTGTGGAAATATGCCCATAATAAAAGCAATCATCATAACCGTAAACACTATCAGAACAATCAATGCCATGTTCAATACAATATCTGGTGTCAACTTTCTCAGGCTGAACCATGGGCGTTCTCCGGCAACTACTCCACCTATAAAAAGTACTGATAAAAATATGATGTAAATCCACATAAACAGGCCGTATATTCTTAAAATGCAATGTTACGTACCCAACAACTGAACTGCAACTTCAATTCAATAAATCAGGATGGATAAGCGAGTGCAACCTAAATCTATTGATGTCAGTAATTCCGAACAGACGCTTAAAATTACCTGGGCTGACGGACACACCAGCGAATTTTCATTATTTGGATTGCGAAAGAATTGCCCGTGTGTAGAATGCAGGGGCGGCCATGATTTGATGGGCCGTTTTGAACCGGAACTTTTTCGGGTTAAACCCACGAGAATGTATAGGATTAATAATGCCGAGGCCATAGGGAATCACGCATTGAAAATCAGCTGGAATGATGGCCACAATGCCGGTATGTATCGGTGGGAATTGTTGAGAAAAATGGATGATGCGGTACGGGATCTGGAATGAACTTGAAGTAATAATGACGCCCGAAGTTCAGATCACTTTATCCCGAAGCAGTCCTACAAATCCCGAGATTGATATGGCAATGCCAACAATGATGATTGCGCGTGTTTCATTTCCCGGCGAGATGGTAAATAATGGGTTATAAGAACTGCTTAGTATTCGATACTCCTGCACACCCGCGTAAAGAAGAGATAAACCTAAAAGTAGAAAAAAAAGCGAGATCATTTTTTTTTGAGACATCAATGCGGGAGTCAGCTGTAAGATATTTTCAATTGTATGTGTTCAAAACGTATCATAATTAAACTATCGTTCGTGATAGCTGCAACATAGTTTTTTCGCATTATATAATAGATGAGAATCCCAACACTAAGTGAGGTATAAATATGACTCAATCGAAAAAGTATATGATTATGTTATTAGTGCTGATTTTTGCGGGTACAGTAACCGCGACAGCTCAAACTTCACCGAACCAGCTTGCTGACCAAGTGCACGAAATCAATCAGCAGCGGCTTTCCGACATTGAAAGCCTGACCATCATCATGAAAATGGACCTGGCGGGTAATGAGAGCGAAACGACCACGCGCTATATAAAAACAGAATCAGATGGGCGGGCGATACTTGCATTGGAAGACAGACCAGAAGATCCGGACAATAAAATGCTTGAAGGAGTGTATGATGGATCGATTGAAGAGATTATCAGGGCCGGTGAATCGGTCAGTAACGAACAACTTGATGGTAAAAATACCTATAAGATTCTAATTACCGATACAGAGTTTTTAAATCAGTTGGGCCGGGATGAATTTGATGTGGAGAACGAAGAAATAGATATTGAAAAAGCTACACTTTGGATCGACCGGGATGAACTTTTACCGAGAAAGATGCTGTACGAACAGCTTGCTGACGAAAGCGGTGTTTCTGTCGAAATTACAATGGAAGATTACAGAACCTATTCCGGTCTGCCTGTTGCACACAAAATGTCGATGAAGTTGGAGGGTATGGATAATATGTTCAGTGAAGAAGAAATTGCCGAAGCCCGCCAGGCGATGCGAGAGATGGAAGAACAATTGGCAGCTATGCCACCCGAACAGCGCGAAATGATTGAATCGCGGATGTCGGGTCAGATTGAACAGTTCGAACAGATGATAGAAGCAGGAACGGGAGGTTCAACCTTGATGGAAGTGCTGGATGTGAAGGTGAATGAATAATTAGTTCTCAAGTAAGGATGAGAATTTGATGACGCTGCGTAGTTTCACCAGCACTTGAAACCTGAGATATAGTTATTTAGCTTAATATTGAATTATAAAGGGAGAATTAACTCAAGTATTAGCTAATGAGCAGTAAAAAGGGGATTCACCACATTTCAATTATATCAGGTGATGCGCAGACCAATGCAACATTCTATGTAAGAAATCTGGGGTTGCGAATGGTTCTCAAAACCGTAAACCAGGATGACCCCTCAAACTATCACCTGTTCTATGCCAACGGAATGGCAAGCCCGGGATCGAGCATTACATTTTTCCCATGGCCCGGGGCTGTAAAGGGAAATCCCGGTACCGGACAGAATAGTGCTATAAGTTTTGGTGTGCCACCAGACTCAAAAGCATTTTGGCTTGATCGCTTCAAAACGTTAGACATACCTCATAAAGAACCGGCTGAACATTTTGGTAAAGAAAAGATTGAGTTTGAAGATCCTGACGGACTCACTCTGAATCTGGTTTTTGATGCTGAAATGAATTCTCAACCGGGATGGCCGGGCAGTAATGTGCCGGAAAAGCATACCATCAGAGGTTTCTGGAGTGCAAAATTGACTCTTGTGGAACTGGAATCAACTGCAGAAATACTAACCAATGTATTGGGCTTTACAGCATTTGATTCAGACGGAAATATGCAGCGTTACCGATCAAACAGTAACATCGGCCGTTACATTATTCTTGAAGAAACCGGAGAACATAAACCAACAAAATCGGGCCGGGGAATTGTGCACCATATTGCTTTCAGGGCAAAGGATGAAGATGAATTACTGACGATGAGAGAACAAATTCAGCAAATGGGTTTGCAGCCCACGGAAATTATCGACCGACATGTATTCAAATCTGTATACTATCAAACGCCGGGTGGTGTATTATTCGAAATGGCAACGGACAGTCCCGGCTATAAGTCGGTAATTGATGATGAAAATGAGATGGGAAAAGAGCTGTTTCTGCCTCCATGGCTCGAATCTAAAAGAGATCAAATAGAAAGACGGTTGCCGAAAATCACCATATAATCAAGCGGCCACATTAACTTTTTTGGAGAGAGGTGCACGATACGTGTTGTCTTTTTGTTGAAGCTATCGGGCTAATACATTCTCTTTACTATAGTTGATTCTGATCTTGACCTTGAACAGAATCCCTGGTTTTGTACTGCCCACAATATGTGAAATTTTCAAGTAGAACTGCTTTTTATAAAAACTTGTAACTTTAAACTTATTTACATTAAGGGTCGGATTAAAATATCCAAAAATAAATTCCGGAGAGACGTTAGTGATTACCAATAAGCAGAAAAGTTATAATAGCAAAAAGAAAGGCTGTTTAATACTGGCTCTCAGTGTAATTATCCTCCTGGTTGCCTTGGCTCTAGCAATTTCAATTTTTGCCGGACCCATGCTAAAAGACAAACTCGAGCAGGAAGCGAACCAGGTTCTCGGACCAGAAATGGAACTCGTAATTGGCAACCTCAGTATCGGATTCCTGCCAGTGTCTGTAACTGCACGCAATGTAGATGTGTTTATTCTGGAAGGAAGGGAGTCAGACCTTCAATGGCCAAATTCAAATGTGGAGAGTATAATTATTTCCGGCATTGGACTCAGAGATATAATTTTTGGCCAGGATCTGGATATAAGTACTGTGGAAATTAACCGGGCAAATCTACATTTGGTACCCGATCTGCTGGCTAACATTGAAACAGGGAAAGACAGTGAGGATGAGGATACAGAAATAAATGTGGGGCGAATTTCTTTAAACGATTCTCAGGTAAATATTTATCCTGCAGATTCTGATGATGCTCACACGGTTATCGGAGGGATAAGACTTTCTCTCACTGATCTGAATGTATCATCCGATACAGATCAGATGAATGAAATGGTGGGAAGTCTTGATGTGCAGGTGGGATCTGCATCACATATAACAGATGATAATTATTACGAAATGAGATCTTCCGGTCTTCGCTTTAACCTGGATTCCCAAGAGTTATCAATGGAAAGATTTGATGTGATTCCGCTTCTTTCCCCTGAGGAGCTGCCTGAGAGTGTTGGGCATGAGGTCGATCATCTTGATATTTCTTCTCAAAATATAAGCATTCGGGGAATTGATATTGATAAATGGTTCGATTCCAGAATTGTCAATATTTCTGCTATAGAAGTTAATGAGCTCGAGCTTGAAGTATCGCGGGATAAAAACCATCCTGATAAACCGCAAACGGCAGATCCTCTGCTGAATGAACAGTTCGCTAATTTGGATATCGAAACATCGATTGACACGCTCCTGTGGAAAGGTGGTTTCATCATGTATAGTGAAAGGAAAGAGGGGCAGGAAAAGTACGGCGAAATTCTGTTTGATGATGTTGATATAGAATTCGTTGGAATCCAAAACAGGAATCCTGAGGAAACGATCCGGGCCACAGCATCCTGTTTATTTATGGGCTTATCTGAACTAAGTGTAGACTTTGAATTTTTCCTGGAAAATAATGCAGCTCAAAATATAAGCGGCAACCTGGATCAAATTGACCTCACAGAGCTGAACACCGTGCTTGAACCTCTTGCTTTTGTAAGAATTAGTGAAGGAGATCTAAAATCGCTTTCTTTCGAATTCACCGCTGATGAGGATGGGGCAAAAGGCGAACTGGTTATCATCTATGATAATCTTAACATACAGATACTTGATGAAGAGACACTTGAACAGACAGCCACCCGTAACATCGCTTCATTTTTTGCAAATCTGATCGCAATACGCTCATCAAATGGCGAAGAAGATCCACGCAGGGGAGAGATTACGCTTGAAAGAGAAAAAGAACGGTCGATGTTCACATACTGGTGGCACATTCTTCGCGACGGATTAATGTCGAGTGTAACACGAGTATAAAAGTGCGGCATAACAACGGATGACGCCCTTTTTGCACAGCCTCATTCTTGTCTTTTCCGACCCAAAGGGCCGGGGAATTCAACCACTTCTGATTAAAATAGCCGGTGCAGATGCTTCGGCTTATAGTTTCAGTCACCAAGACAAGTGCCGATTTCGCGGGCGGTTTGTATAGTGTCACCGTCTAATGGAACAAGTTTCATTTTATTAGCCACATCAGATATAGGGATTCGTTTAATCTTATTTTCCTGCATTACGATCAGCTTATTCATATCACCTTCATCGATCGCCCTGATGGCGGCCGCACCAAATCTTAATGAAATCAGACGGTCGTAGGTGCTGGGTGAACCGCCTCGCTGCAGGTGCCCTAACACGATCGACCGGGATTCTTTTCCGGTTAACTTGCTCAGTTTTTTTGCGATATATTCATCGGCGCCACCAAGTTGTTCCGACTGGCCTATTGTTTGGCCCTTTACAAAATGGGATTTTCCTTTTTCAATCGCGCCTTCTGCAACCACCACGATCGTATAATGCCGGCCGGATGCTTCCCTTTCTTCAATTTTTTGAACAATAGGTTCAAACGTATACTCAACTTCAGGAATCAGAATCACATCAGCCGAAGCGGAAAGTCCTGAGTGCAGGGCAATCCAGCCTGCGTAGCGACCCATAACTTCCACAACCATGATTCTCTGGTGAGATGCCGCAGTAGTCGTTAGTTTATCGATTGCTTCCGTGGCAGTTGATACGGCCGTATCGAAACCCAGGGTCACATCAGTTGCCCAGATATCATTGTCGATCGTTTTGGGAATGCCCACAATCGGTATTCCTTTTTTTATAAGTTTATTCGCTATGATCATCGAACCGTCTCCACCAAGGGCAATAAGCGCATCGATATTATGTTTTTCAAAAACCTCCATCGCTTCATCAGAGCGATCCTCCAAAGCCCATGTGCCATCTTCTTTTTGATATGGCATCTCAAACGGATTACCACGGTTTGCCGTACCGAGAATTGTTCCGCCCTGGAACGTGATTCCCCTAACGGTCTGTTTAGTGAGTGCAATAAACGGGTTATCAGAATAAAGTGAACCGTATCCGTTTTGTATACCAACCACCTCCCATCCGTGTTTATGGGCTGCAAGTGTGGCTGCACGAATTGCCGCATTTAGTCCCGGAGCGTCTCCGCCTCCTGTGTTGATCGCTATCTTCATATAATTGTAAGGTTTGTCAGTTTCATAATTTCATGGAAGTGAGTAAAATAGTAATTCTTTCTCCGCCAATTTGATTTTTCTA
>CAYOLE010000143.1:0-8863 GCA_964404705.1 uncultured Rhodohalobacter sp.
ACTTCGGAGTTAAAACGCGAATGTCTGCTTTCTGTAGAAACAAGACGAGTTCCCCGCGGAAAGAATTCTTCAGATATCGCGATTGCCTGGCTCAAATATCCGCCAGGATTATTACGCATATCAAGCACCAGGCGCTCCATTCCTTCCTGACTCAAATCGTTCACTGCAGTTAGAAATTCATCGTGCGTGGTAGCAGCAAACCGGTTAATTTTGATGTACCCTGTTTTCTCATCGAGCATGTAATAGGTATCGAGTGTGGTGATCGGAATGTCGTCTCGCACAATTCGATAAGTAATAGGCGTATTACTTTTAGGACGCAATACTTCAATTTTCACCTCAGATCCTTTTTCTCCCCTAAGGCTGCGCATTACATCTTCATTACTGAATCCTATAGCACTACTATCACCAATGCTAATAATGCGGTCGCCGGACATTATACCCAGCTGATCACTCGGGCCACCCGATATTGGAGATATAACCGTGATTGTGTCCTGAATAATATTGAACTGAATACCAATTCCCTGAAATTTTCCTTCAAAACTTTCTTGAATCCGATCACTGTCTTCAGGTTCGATATATACTGAATGTGGATCCAGCGTTTTCAGCATTTCCCGAATAGCTCGTTCCGTAAGCTTATCCATATTTTTGTCGGGATAATTATTGGCAATATATAAGTATGCGTCCTCAAATTTGTTGTAGGAATCGCGCAGGTTATCAATATTCAGGTCCGAAAATGATGTATCAATAGGCGTGTTTTCCAAATCAAGAGATGAGTCCTCCATTGCATATACAAGACCATAGATGCTTCGTTCAAACAAACTTTCCAGACTTGTTTCACCAAAGTAATTATCCATCACCCTACGCTGAACCTGCATATATTTATGCAGATTTTTCCGATCGGTATCGTTACTAATTACAATGTTATCTGCGCCGGCAAGCCATACACCAGATAATAAAAGAAGAATTATAAGTTGAGGAGCAAAAAACTTTTTCAATGACATAAATGATATTATTATTTCAGGATTGTAACGACACTCAATCGCCATTCATTGTATATATTAACTAACACGCAATAAAAACGTTTCCATGTTAATTTATTTTACAAAATAAAATGGCTCAAATCTTTGTCTTTAACAAGACCTGAAAGTTGTTTATTAACGTACGCTTTATCGATGTCGATGGTGCCGCTGCCGATGTCATCGGGAACTGCAAATAGCAGTTCTTCGAGTAACGAAGACAATATTGTATGCAGGCGCCGGGCCCCAATATTTTCAACTTGTTGGTTCACTTCAGCTGCAATTTTGGCAATTTCCCGTATTGACTCTTTGTTAAAATTCACTTCTACGCCTTCGGTCTTGAGCATCGCCTGATACTGTTTGGTAAGTGCGTTTTTGGGTACAGTTAGAATTTTATAAAAGTCCTCTTCTGTGAGCGAATCAAGTTCCACTCGAATAGGGAATCGCCCCTGTAACTCCGGTATCATGTCGGATGGCTTGGAAATATGAAATGCGCCTGAACCTATAAATAAAATATGGTCGGTTTTAACAATACCGTGTTTGGTTGATACGGTACTGCCTTCAACAATTGGCAGCAGATCTCGCTGTACACCCTGGCGGCTTACATCAGGCCCGCCGCTTTTACCGCTGTTGCTGGCCGAACTTTCAGTAACTTTATCGATTTCATCGATAAAGACAATACCCTGGTTTTGAACTCTTTCGAGCGCTTCCTGCACAGCGGCTTCATGATCGATCAGTTTTTCAGCTTCCTGGTCCAGCAGTACTTCACGCGCTTCGCTGATAGGGAGTGTACGTTTTGTTTTTTTACCACCCTTAGCCATATTTCCAAGCATGTCTTGCAGGTTAAAGCCCATTTCTTCCATTCCCTGGGGGCCGAATACCTGCATCATAGGTGATTTTTTTGAGGCTACTTCTATTTCAATATTACGATCTTCCAGTTCTCCGTTCTGCAATTTATCACGAAAACGTTCTCTTGTTCGTTCATTCAGTTCTTCATCTGATGCGCGATCCGGGTTAAATCCTACTTCTCCGCTGGTAGAATTACTGGATGACTTCCGGGATTTGACAGGAGGGATAAGTATATCAAGAATTTTATCCTCTACAATTTTCTTAGCTTTCTCTTTAACACGTTCCTGCATCTCCAGTTTAACCATATTAACGGCGATGTCTGTGAGATCACGAATCATTGATTCAACGTCACGGCCAACATAGCCTACTTCAGTAAATTTCGATGCCTCTACTTTAACAAAAGGAGCCCCGGAGAGTTTGGCGAGTCGGCGGGCAATCTCCGTCTTACCTACACCGGTGGGGCCAATCATTAAAATATTATTCGGTATGATTTCTTCACGTATTTCCGGCTCCGAGTTTAGACGTCGCCAGCGGTTTCTGAGTGCAATAGAAACCGATCGTTTCGCTTCTTTTTGCCCAACGATATATTTGTCGAGCTCAGCTACAATCTGTCTTGGTGTTAAACCTTGTTGTTCTATCAATTCCATGGGTACTACTCGAGTTCTAAAATGGTCAAATTATGATTTGTGTAAATGCAAATATCAGCCGCTATGTTAAGTGACTTCTCAACAATTTCTTTTGCGGTAAGGTTTGGTGCTTCACTTTTTAGTGCGCGGGCAGCCGCTAAAGCAAATGAGCCTCCGCTGCCAATCGCTAAAATCTGGTCATCCGGTTCAATTACATCTCCCTGACCGGAGATTAATAACGAGATATCTTTATCCATTACTACAAGAAGTGCTTCCAGTTTTTGGAGGTATTTATCTTTTCTCCACTCTTTGGCAAGTTCTACGGCAGCCCGCTGAAGCTGCCCATTATAGCTGTTTAATTTCTCCTCAAATCTTTCAAAAAGAGTGAAAGCATCAGCTGTTGATCCGGCGAATCCGGCAAGAATTTTATCATCCTGAAGTTTACGAACTTTTTTTACGGTTGATTTCATTACGGTTTTATCGAGAGTTGCCTGGCCATCTCCGCCAATAGCAATTTCACCATTGTGCGACACACCTAAAACGGTGGTTGCATGCAGCTTTGATAGATCTGTCATTCCGTTGGTCTGAATTCTTTTGAGTGAATATTTATTTTAGTTTTGGCGACTTGGTCGCGGACGTTTACTTCTGGATTGCTTGTTACTATCCCCGTTTTGATCATTTTTTGAATAATAGTCGAGGCTCTCTTTTCGTTTTTCTTCTTGACTGATGTCATCAAGTTTCACTTCATGGGCTTCCAGTATCTTATCGATCGGCTCGTCACGCAAAACTGCGTCTGTAATATCCAATTCGGAACCGGCAAGTGTGGCCCTGAATTCATTGAGGGAGATGTTTTCGTCGGCAACAAGCACAATCCTCATCTTATACTGTAACATCCATTTTACGCGCTGGTTAATCATTCCTTTTGTTAAAAACGAATAAAGAAACGGATTGATATAAATCTCAACTGCACGATATTTTGTACTGTATTTTAATTTACTGATCCAGCTTTCAATATCGGTAACTATTGTGTCCTGGCTCACAACCGATCCGGTTCCGCCACACATGGGGCATACTTTTGATACTGAATTTACCACACTGGGGCGAATTCTCTGGCGTGTAATTTGCACCAGCCCAAAGTCACTCATGCCGATGATATTGGTTTTAGCCTGATCTTTCTTGAACTCCTTCTTGAGTTCATCATAAATTTTCTTGCGATTTTTATCATTCCTTAGATCAATAAAATCTACTACAATAATTCCGCCGATATCTCTCAACCGTAGCTGTTTCGCAATTTCACGGGCAGCTTCCAGGTTCGTTTTGAGTGAATTATCTTCCTGATTTTGTTTTGCAGCGTAGGGACCTGAGTTAACATCAACTACGTACATCGCTTCAGTCTGCTCAAAAATAAGATAGCCGCCGGAGGGCATTCGTACCCGGGGGCTAAATATAGAATTTACATCGTTACCTATTCCTACGCTGTCAAAGATATGATCTTTACCTTTGTACAGCTCTACATTCGGTAGCATTTTTGGGGCGATCTGAGCCACAAAACTTTTAATTTCTTTATAGAGTTGCGTATCGTCGATCAACACCCGGTCATAATGTTTGGCGAACAGGTCCCTTATTAAACTTTCTGTTATATCGAGATCCTTATAAAGCCGGGTTGGAGGGCTGGACTCTTCCAGTTTATTTAACATTTTATCCCACTTGGTAAGAACAGTGCGCATATCCTCCTCAATCACCTCTTTGGATTGACCTTGTGCCACAGTTCGTACAATCACACCAAATCCTTCAGGCAGCATCGAGCCTACAATACTTTTGAGGCGTCTTCTTTCCTTGTTGTTGTTAATCTTTTTTGAGAGGGCTATATACTCGCCCATTGGAATCAGTACAAGAAAACGGCCGGCAATAGTTATATCGGTAGAAACACGCGGCCCCTTCGAACCAATGGGTTCTTTAACAATTTGAACTAAGAGGTTCTGGCCACTTCGAAGCATCTTACCCGCCAGCATTTGCTTGTCGTAATTCGATAGTTTTTCAAAGTTTTCAAGCTCCTTATTGGCGTTTTTGGGAATGCTGTTTTCGCCGTTCATCATTTTGATGTACGATCCTAAATGATCGCCGGCGTCAGAGAAGTGAAGAAATGCATCTTTTTCCATGCCTACATCAATAAATGCAGCACGTATTCCGCTCATAACTTTATGTACACGTGCGTGATAGATATCTCCAACAGTTCGCTGGTTATCTTCTGATTCTATAAATAATTGAGCTAACTCACCACGTTCTAAAAGCGCTATCCGGGTCTGTTTGCCCGAGGAATGAATAATAATTTGGTTTTTCATTTTGTAAAAAAGGTTTCGCCAACAGCCTCTCGCAACGTAGATATACAGGCGAGCACAGGCGGTGCATACTCTCAACATTATATTCCTGGTATGCACTTAATCCGTCTCTGGTAAAAAGGGAAGCTGTAACGTTGTTATAATTTCTACTTGGATAGGAAATGGATGATTCTGAATCAATATTTGGTCTGTACACAGGAGTGTCCAACGAGCGGCAGACCGCCACGAAGGGATAAATCAAATGTAAAAATAGAATTTTTAATGCGTTGTAAAACAAAGACTTAGTTTCTAAAGTACAGAATCTGTTTAAGAATCATTCAATACAAACAATATAACTTAAAAGTATTAATAATTAAACGTTGATCTTTTATTATCTGATCACTTCCCTTTGATAAATCGCCACTTCATCAGAAATTCTCTTCAAATAAGATAATTATGCGTCGGTTCTGGTGATGGATGCGCCAGCGTCTGTAAGTTTTTTTTCAAGATCTTCGTATCCCCGGTCAAGATGATAAATACGCAGTATTTCGGAGCTGCCATTTGCTACCATTCCGGCCAGAACAAGGCTTACGCTTGCACGCAAATCCGTACTCATTACTGAGGTTCCCGAGAGAGATGTTCCACCTGTGATCTCGACTTTATTTTTTACTCTGTTTAGATCGGCGCCGAGTCTGTTTAGCTCGGGGACGTAGCTGAAACGGTCGAAGTAAATCGAATCAACAATATGGCTCTTGCCAGAAGCCTGGGTCATAAGTGTGGCCCACTGAGCCTGGAGGTCGGTAGGAAATCCTGGATAGATCTCAGTTTTAACAGAAATCGGTTTGATTTTTTCCGGGGCTTTTACGCTAATTGTTGTTTCATCAATGCTCAGTTTTGCGCCTGTTTTGCTGAATGTTTCAGTAAACGAACCAAGATGTTCTGGATTGCAGCCTGTCAGCGTTACAGAAGATTCCGGATGCATGGCAGCAGCAATCATAAATGTTCCTGTCTCAATTCTGTCCGGGTCATTGGAAATATCCATTCCTTTGAGACCGTCAGCTTTTTTTATTGATATGGTATCAGTTCCTGCCCCCTCAATATTAGCTCCCATTTGAGTAAGTGCATTGCACAGCAAAACCACATCGGGTTCTCTGGCAGCATTTTTAATTAAAAAATGTTCAGCACGGCGCACAGCTGCCAGAATAAGGTTAACAGTGGCCCCAACGCTGCTTGGATTAAGTTCAAACTCACCGCCGGGAACGGTCTCACGTGGAAAAGATCCGATGACATACCCTTTTTCGTGTTGAATGTCTGCTCCCATCGCTTCCATTCCCTTCAGGTGGAGATCAACCGGACGTGGCCCCCAGGCACACCCACCGGGAAGTGACACTTTGGCTTCTCCTGTTTTTCCCATCAGCGCTCCCAGCATGTAAAAAGAAGCACGCATTTTACGCACCAGTTCGTAGGGAGCTTCTGCAAATCCGAGGTTAGTTGGGTCGATCGTTAATGTGTTATTTTCCTCGTCAAACTGAACGGCAGTTCCGGTAACACGAATTACATTGTTAAAAGTGTAAATATCTTTCAGTTTTGGAACAAGGGTGATGGTGGAAGGACCATCTCCCAGTATTGCAGCGGCCATAAGAGGCAGTGCTGCATTTTTTGATCCGCTAATGGGAATTGTACCTTGAAGGGGAGTTGGACCCTTAATAATAAATTTATCCACGTGGTTCTATTTCTATCAGAAGTTGGTTCTTTTCAACGTTAGTACCGGTTGTAACAGAGATGTTCATGATTGTTCCATCGCAGGGAGCTTTAAGTTCATTTTCCATTTTCATAGCTTCAAGAATAGCAACGGGATCGCCCAGTTCCACATTGTCCCCTTCCTCAACAAGAAGCTCCAAAATTTTGCCGGGCATGGGCGCTTGAAGAGAGCCTGCTGATCTTTCCGCGTTGGTTTTGAACCCCAGGCTCTCCAGCAACAACTGCTGCTCATTCTTTAGATCGGCAGTAATCCATTTTCCATTAACCGTACATTCAATCGAGCTGCCATTAATGCTGATATTGCTGATTTTATGCAGCTTATTTCCTGTCCTGAAAATAATCTGAACGTCGCTGTTTTCAATAATCTCAAAATCGATCTGTTTTTCATTCACTGTTGCACTTGATTCCTCAAGATTCAGCAAAACATCAAAAACAGACTCGCCTACTGTAGTTTCAAACTGCATAATTCTGAATAGATTTTAGTCCCGATTTAGTGGCTTGAAAGCTGAACTGATGGATGTTGTCCGAATCGTAAAATGGTGAAACCGATTGCCGGCCGTCCATAGAGAAAACCTCGATATAACCGTGATTGATCAGGTTTATTAGATCATCACGCAACGCTCCATATGATAAACCGGTCTCCTCAAGTAAATGTGAAAACGGTTCAATAAAGATGAGCTCCCGCAGAATGATCTGTTCAGATTTTGATACTTTTCTTGCCATAGTTATTGCAAGATAGCGGGTGGATGATTTAATGACAATGTGGAATTGATAACTTTATAGTAAGTAATCAAAAAAATACACCGATTTTAGGTACAAAACAGACACCACTATGTTGTTTTATTTAATACAGCAAATGTCATTACGGATCCGATTCATGAGCTTACGACCTTCTCGTATCTCTTCGCAGCAACTCCATGGCATTAAATGCGGATTGAACAACCAATGGAATTCCACCACCGGGATGCGTACTTCCGCCAACAAGGTAGAGATTATCGAGGTCTCGCAGTTTATTTCGAGGCCGTAAAAATGCCGCCAACATACTGTTCGAAGATGTGCCGTAAATACTACCCTTATTGGATCCATAAGTTTGTAAAAAATCGCGGGGCGTAATTATCTCACTGAATGCTATTGATTCGCGGAGATTGGTAAGACCTTTTTTTTCAAGCCGGTCAATTAGAAATGTGCTGTAGGTATGGCCGATTTCTGTCCAGTTCTGCTCATCGGTTATGTAGGGAGCATTAACCAAAATAAACAGATTGGATGAATGAGGAGGAGCATGATCCGGATCGGTGTATGAGGTATTGGCGATATAGATAGTAGGATCTTCCGGCATCTGCCGCTTTTCAAAAATGGCATCAAATTCCCGCTCATAATCTTCTGAGAAAAAAATGTTATGATGCCTCAGCTTTTCCCATTGCCTGTTGCACCCCAGCATCATCACAAATCCGGAGCAGGATGGTTCTATGGCTTGATGTTTTTTTCGTTTCCGTGGTGAGACAGAGGATTTTGGAAGCAGATTTAAAATCGTATCTGTAGCGTCAGAATTGGCAAAAAGCAGATCACATTCTTCAACACTGTCATTCTCAGTTTTGATCCCGGTAACGTGTTTACCATCGGTTGATATGGAGGTAGCTTTTGTGTTAAAATGAAATATCACGCCCAGTTCCACAGCCAGCTTCTGAAGTGCCAGTGCTATTTGATAAAGTCCTCCCTTCACGTAATATCCTCCCAGATTTAATTCTACATGGGGAATAACGTTTAAAGTAGCGGGAGCTTTAAAGGGAGACGAGCCGTTGTATGTAGTGAATCTTTTGAAAAACTGACGTAAATAAGGTGAACTAAAATGATCGTCAACTTTATCAGATACCGTGGAAAAAGCGTCAATCTTTAGAAAATCAACAAGATTCATTTGTCTCAGGTCTGAAAAACTGTACAATGGATTGAACAAAAATGCATCGGCTGTGCGGTGATAAAGTTTTTCGGAATGATTGAGAAACCTGCTGTAGGATTCCGAATCTTCCGGAGCAAATCGATTAATCTCTCCAATGGTTTTACTGCGTTTGCTAAAATTATCAAACTGTGTACCATCACTATAAAAATAACGGCAGAGTGGGGTAGTCCCGATCCAGCTTATGTATTGACTGATATCCTTGCCGCACTGTTCAAAAAGTTTTTCAAGCATACATGGCATGGTTAACAAGCTGGGTCCGGTATCAAACCGATAACCTTTCACCACACTTTGCTGCATTTTTCCACCAGGAGCACCGGTTTTCTCAAATAATTCCACTTT
>CAYOLE010000144.1:0-8863 GCA_964404705.1 uncultured Rhodohalobacter sp.
CATTCGCCATCCAAAAGGGTTTCAGATTCTGTCAGTTCGCTCCGGTATGTAGTCCTATACTCACGGCGGAGAGCCCATCCTCGGAGATCTATGGTTGTATCCTGGCGCAGATCTGAGACAGCACGTCCCCTTAGCTGATGCAATCGCATGGAAACGATCGGTACGTTTTGCATAATTGTACCGCCTTTAGCCTCAATGATCTCATTTACTCCATCATTTTGATCTGACTGGATATCGTACAGTACGATGTTGGGCATCTCTTCACTGGATTGCAGGCTGATTCGTTCAAGTAACATTTCCTGACTTAAATAAAGCGTACCAATCAGCAGCATTCCCATCCCAAGGGTGGTAAGCAGCATGGGGGTTTGATTGTTGGGCCGGAACAGGTTTGCCATTCCCTGGCGCCACACATACGAAAATGATTTCAGCCGGAGGCCTTTCACAGCTTTAATGAGCAGTGTGGCGGTGAGCCAGAGCAGGGCGACGGATGACATCAACCCAAGAGCAAAGAAAAAGGCAACGATAAAACTGTCGGTGGTATAGGCGATAAGCAATATCATGATCAAAAAGACTATGGCAGACGTAACGAGTTTCACCGTTAGTGAGAGATTCTTAAACGGTGAGAAGTCTGTGGATTTCAGAGTCAGCATGGGGGAGATGCTGCTGATGCCGATTAATGGCAGAACAGAAAATCCCACGCTAATGGTCAGCCCTATAAATAATCCAAGCAGAATAGCAGGTATGGAGATGTCCTGGACGATTTCAAACGGCAAAAAGTCTATGAACAGCAACGGCAGATAGGACTGAAGTACCAGGCCGATTGCCGTGCCGATTGCAGCTCCCATCAGGCCCATAAATGCTATTTGAAGTCCAAACGCACCGATGATTTGATAGGACTCCATCCCCAGACAGCGCAGTGTGGCCACAGCACCGGTTTTTCTTTTAATATAGACGTATACAGCACTGGCTACACCCAGCCCGCCAAGCATCAGCGCGATAAATGCTATAAGCCCCAGGAACTTACTGAGGTTATCCACAATTTCATCAAAATCCTGTTTGCGTGATTCAACTGTTTCAGTTCGAACGCTGTGTTCTCTGCCCAATGGCCTGAATTCTTCTGCAATTCGCTCGGCAGTTTCTGAATCCTCGAGGGTTAAAAATTCTTTGTAGGTAACTCTGCTGCCTCTTTGCAGCAAACCTGATCCTTCAATAAGATCTTTCGAAATGTATACGCGTGGCCCTATCAATGAAAATGCAGCCGATTCACCGGGTACAGTAATAAGCTCGCCGGCAATGGGCAGCGTTATTTGCCCCACCTGTATGCTGTCACCCACAGAGATACCAAACTGATGCATGGTGGATTGCTCGACAAGTGCGGAGTGTTCAGACTGATATTTTTCAGCCGCGTTTGAGGGTTCGGTTGTGATTGAACCATAGAGAGGAAAGGGCCCGTCGATGGCGCGAATTTGCGACAGACGTGTATCTCCCGAACTTAAATATTGAACCATGGAGTTAAACTCGATGGAGTTGGCCTGGCTTCCTCCAACCGAATCAATAAATGCGATTACCGGGTCAGGGAAGGGTTCTGATGAACGGAATTCAAGATCCGCGCCCAGCAACTCCTTTGCCTGGCCTTCCACCGTAAGCAGAACATCGCTCCTGAAGGATAAAATCGCCACCAGGGCAGCCACACCTGCAATAACTGCCGATGTATAAAGCAGCAGGCTTTTCCATTGCGGACGCGCATCGCGGATAGCAAGCCGCCAGGTAAAAGGGGAGAGAAGCGTTCTGAGCTGGTTCATTCGGCAACCGTAATTTCAGCGGGAGTTTTTAATTGATCAGCCGTTTCGGAATCTGACTGAATCTGTCCGTTTTTCAATTCGATTATGCGGTCACATTTCTCGGCAAGAGAACGGTCGTGTGTTACAATGACGAGAGTGGTTCCCTGTTTTGTATTCAGATTAAACATTAGCTGTTCAATCTGTGCACCCGTTTCGCCATCCAGGTTGCCGGTGGGTTCATCGGCAAATAAAATATCGGGCTGATGGATAAAAGCCCTCGCCAGGCCCACCCGCTGCTGTTCACCGCCTGAGAGCTGCCCGGGATAGTGAGTCAGCCTGTCGCCCAGGCCAACTTCGTTCAGAAGATTCGTTGCTTGCTCTTCAACTTCGCGGTAAGGTACACCCCTGAGCTCAACGGGGACCATCACATTTTCGAGTGCGGTGAGCGTGGAAATCAGCTGGAATGACTGAAAAACAAAACCGATTTGTTTGTTCCTTACGGCAGATAGAAGAGATTCATCCATGGATGAGATCTCCTGTCCTTTAAGAATAACGGTACCTGAGGTGGGCTGATCTAAACCGGCACACAAACCTAAAAGTGTAGTTTTGCCACTGCCTGAGGGACCCACAATAGCGCAGGTTCCACCCGCCCGGATGCTGAAAGAGATTTGTTTCAAAACCGTCAGCTCTTTTGAGCCGCTGGTGAATGTTTTTGTTAACTTATTGACGTCTAAAATCGGGTTATCCATTTGTATTGTTTGGAAATTAGAAAGGGGGCACTAAACAATTGTACAGTATGCCGGTCTTTATTAAAAATTTTGTTTTAATCTGATATAATATAAAGTTCCTCTTTCCCTATAGAGATCCATTATGGGAAAAAAAGTCAAATAAATTTAACTACTAACCACGTTTATTTAATTTTAAAGTATGTAAGAAATCCTTT
This sequence comes from uncultured Rhodohalobacter sp., assembly GCA_964404705.1. Taxonomy (GTDB): domain Bacteria; phylum Bacteroidota; class Rhodothermia; order Balneolales; family Balneolaceae; genus SW132. The sequence goes on from CAYOLE010000144.1 coordinate 2,725, forward strand.
ATTGTTAAAGAATCTTTTCCGGAATGATGGATCCACAGGTCCCTGATGCGTCCTTTTTGTCATTATTTGTCGAGACATGAAATGACTTCGCTCTGATTCAGGTTCACTTATACCTTCACCGCTAAAAAAAGAATAAAGCTTTTACACATCTTTGATGTAACGTTTGATTACGATGTACGTTAGCATCAAGTTAATAATAGGATTTTTAAAGAAAACCATTTCTATGAACAACAGTTATTTTATAACAATTATGAAACGTCTTTTACTCATAAAGGTTGCAGGGATATTGATAAGTTTAACGATCTGTAACACAGCTGTTGGTCAGAATCAAAAAACCGTACTGTTTTTTGGAGATAGTATCACTGCCGGGTATGGACTTGATGAGGAACAGGCCTATCCTGCACTGATTCAGCAAAAAGTAGATTCATTGGGAATGGATCACAGTATGGTAAATGCAGGTCTCAGCGGCGAAACTACCGCGGGCGGGGCTCGCAGGGTGGACTGGATACTACAGCAGGAGATCGATGTGTTTGTGCTGGGTCTGGGCGGTAACGACGGATTACGCGGCATAGATCCTGAAAATACAAGAGAAAATCTGCAAACTATCATCAACAAGGTGAGAGAAAAAGATGCTGATATCCAAATTGTATTAGCCGGTATGGAGGCACCGCCTAACCTTGGTGAACAGTATACCAGCCGCTTCCGCCAGGTGTTTGCCGATCTCGCTGAGGAAAACGACCTGATATTTATACCTTTTTTGCTGGAAGATGTCGCTGCTGTGCGTGAACTGAATCAGCCTGATGGTATTCATCCCACCGCCGAAGGCCAGCAGATTATTGCTGATAATCTATGGAAAGTGATCAAACCTCTATTGACAGACATCCAGTAGAATGCCACGGGCGTGATCAATCCGGGCAACCTGACAGTGCACGAAGTGGAGCGAAGTTCCTGTCTGCGTTATGGATTAGCCAATATCTTGTTACGGAAGTTGAGCTACAGGTAACAACAAACAATTGCCGGTAAATCAATCCTGTATAAGAAACGCAAGGACTTCTTTCGCGAACAGATCCGGATTAGTATCCATCGCGATATGCTGCTGCCCGGGCATGACTACAACTGTGCTGTTTGGCAGTGCGTCATCCACAATTTCGGTTGCTTTTTTAAAGATGGGCGGACTGTCACCGCCCAGAAGAAGTAGTACCGGAATAGTTAAATCAGAAAATTTTTGGGGATCAAATGTATATTCGAGTTCTATCTCCATCTCTCTGGGAATGGTGGGAGCAATTTTCACCCGTTCTTCCCACATGGGCAATTGACGATACATTTCTAATTCATGATCGGGCATTTTAACAACATCCCGCATCATTACTTCCAAAGCCGCTTCCAATTCCCCCCGGTCTATAAGTTCCTTCATGCGCTCGGGTGTACCGGGTGGGTAAAGGAAATACTCCGTCGGAACGGGGGCTTCGTAAAGAATTAATTTACTGATGTTCTTTGACAGTAAAGCAGCTTCCAGGCTGCATAGAGCGCCATAGGAATGGCCCATTATAGCGACTGGTTCATTCATGGCATCCGCAAGTGCGGCAATATCCTCAGCCTCACGAAGGAGGTTGTATTCAGGGGAATCGCCGCTTTCACCACGCCCCCGTCTGTCCATGGCAATAATTGTAAAATGCGGCTCAAACCGTGGAGCGATCGCATCCCAGCGTTTGTGACTTGCCGTGGTTCCATGTACAAGGATCAGCGGTGATCCTGATCCGCTGCGTTTGTAACTGATGAGAGTTCCATCTTGTGAAGTGATCTGTTCCATAATTTGATCCTCCGAAGGTGTGGGTGTAGGTTGAGAAGAACAAGCTGTAATGAACAGGATAAGAAGTGAATATATCCGGCAGTTGCTTCGAATACCCGTTTGGTGTTGTTTGTATTTCTTTAAACAGTTCATTCAAAAGAGCGTTTTGGGCAAGATACTTCTTTTGAGATTATTATTTCTACATCAAAGTATTGTTAGCAGTCAAAACTTTCAGTTATTGCTATATCTTCAAACGAAAAAAAAACTTTACTACCGGCAAAAATTCAAAAAAATACTCTGTAAAAACACCTCGTTTTCATCCTATACAAACTCATTGATTATCTTTTATCCCACATCTCTTCCAGGACTTTATACTTGTACATTAATACTTTATTTAGTCCTTCCTTCAACAATTTTGTCATATTCAACATCATTGGGTTCCCATAATTCCACCTTATTTCCTTCTGCATCCAGGATGTGAACAAATTTCCCATAATCATACGTTTCGATTTCATCCAGAACAGTTACGCCCTCTTTTATTAATTCCTCCAAAAGAGCTTCAATGTTTTGGACCCGGTAGTTGATCATAAAATCCTTTTCGGAAGGTTCGAAATAGGTGGAAGAATCAGAGAATGGGCTCCATTGGGTAAATCCTTTTTTTGTGCCTTCATCGGCTTGCCGCCATTCAAAAGTGGTTCCCCACTGGCCGGTATCCAGCCCGAGGTGTTTGTTGTACCATTCCCTGAGTTTTTGTGGGTCTTTAGTTTTGAAAAAGATACCGCCGATTCCTGTCACTCGTTTCATATGCTCCCCTTTTTGATTTTTAAAAGATTGAATGGTTTGAAGTGTGTTTACAATCCTTCAACCGTATTTTTAAAAGAAGTCATTGTGTCAACCCATCCCTGAACACACCTATTGTAAAAATCATCCGCAATTTCATCATCAGGGAATCCTTTTTGGTTTACTGTCAGTTTTGTTTTTGTTCCTTTCGCTTCAAGTATAAATTTAACGCTAATATCGGCATCAAAAGGAAGAGGCCCGTCTTTTGACTGATACTGGAAGTCAGTTAGCTGCAACAAATCAGGCTTTTTTATCATCGATATTTTTGCAGCGGAGATGTACTCAGGGTTATCGATGTCCTCGCCCCAGGTTACCGCATAGATGCCTCCTTCTTCCGGCAGCACAATGGCTGAACTTGCAAACCACCATTTTTGAATCATTCCGGGTGTGAGCAGAGCGTCAAATACCACATCCGGGGGCGAGTTTATCGAGTATTCCTGAGTAATTTCTCGTGGCATAACTTCTGAATCAGTCTTTATTTTCTGCGATTTGCCAGCCGAATGACGAATTTCAGCCCGGACCAGACATCATCCACTGCGCATACCTTAACATCAACCAAATCATTCTTCAAGCCAATTTCCCGAACAAGATTTCCATTCAGGTTAGTTTCAATTTTGGAAGCTTTTTTTGGCCATGAAATCCAGATCATACCGTTTTCCTTAATCTCCATCCTCAATTGCCTGATATCACTTTGAAGAAGAGAAGCACTTTTGGTGAAATAATGAATCAGGTCTTTTTTTGTTTTACTGTCTGATGTTATTTGTACATCCGGGGGGAAATCTGAAAAAAGATCAAAATAGTTCTCGGGTTGATTTATCAGCTTAATAACTGTGTTTTCTTTTATTCCAAGTTTTTTTGCAAGCGGTGTATTTGAGTACCCGGCATTATTCATGATGAAAATGTTATGTTTCTTCTTCAGATCTGTACACACTTTTTTCAAGCTTTTTAAAGGCACCACCCCATGCGTTAATAAAATACTGTCTCGCTTCTTCCCATTCCGCCGAAGCTCGCCATCCGGTATGGATCAGCGTTACTTTGGTTCCTTCTACCCGGGGTGTAAACACGACGGTTACATTGGTTAGCGGCTGCACTTCATTCATAAAATATTTGTACTGCTTCGGCCCTTTCCATTCGAAGTTGATGAAATCCGGACGTGCAACGGCCAAAACCCTGCAGCCAGCAGTGCTGTTGTTTTCGGGATCATCGGGTTCCCAAAATAGCTCATATTTTCCACCCTGTTTTGGTTCCACCACCGCTTTTTCAGTCAGCCAGCTTTCCAAAAGCTCATTCTCAGTAAACATCCGGAAAGAATTTTCGGGTGAAGTTTTAAGATGAGCTTTTTGAACAATTATTAGGTCCATTTCGTACGATATTTGATTGCTGCCAGGTTAGCAAATCCGTGTAATATTGTGCTCTTCTTTTAAAAAATTGATAATCTGGCCGTACCTCTCAAGTTGTTTCTTTTATACGATTTCAATCCACTTCTCCAGTGTTTGGCCTGTATTTTTGTACAGGTTTACAATCATTGTTTTGGCAGCCTGGTTCATTACAAGATTATACTTCTGTTTCAGGTTTATTCTTTTTTGTGAAAATTGCCACAATCGCTGTTGTCAACAAACCCATGATTGGAGTCCCAATTAAAGCCTGCATCAGATAGCTGTTCAAATTGAAAAAATCATCTGCTTCTTGCCGGGACATCAAATCATTTTCTACAGAATATTCGATCATATTTGAGAAGTAATCTGGAGATATAATAGTGGAAATAATAATTTGAATCACCGGGCTGAACAGGGTGACAATCAGTGTAATGATTGCCCCTGATATGAAACCCTGTTTGTAACTCATGTAGCCATTGTAAAAATTTTTTCTCTTGTCGAGAAGCGCAAGCACATAGATGGCTACGGCCGGAATTGCAATCAAATTGGTTACGATATAATGTTTATCAATATGCGTATCATGAAGGCCGGTAAGCCTTTCCATGACCATCCACAAAAGCATCATGACCACAAAAATCAACGCCCATTTTATCTCAATTTTGTAATTGTTCAACTTTGGTGACCCCGAAATGTTAGTTCATTGAGTGCAGGCCAAATGTATTTCCTTCAGTATCCATGCAAATTGAACAAAACCCATATTCGCCAATGGAAAATTTCTCTTTCAGCAATTTTCCGCCGGCTTTTTCAACCCGGCCTTCTTCAATACTGCAGTCGTCACAGGTAAAGTATATCACAACACCGTTACCTCCCGGTTCCATACCGGAAGCTTTCACAAGAGCACCGCTTGTATTGGGTTCTCCTTCAACAAACGGAAAAGATATCATCTGAAAGGAATTATCATCATCCATATCGGAAGGAGCCTGAAGCTTTTCCAATTGAACATTCAGAACTTTTTCGTAAAACGATTGGGCTCTTTGTATGTCTTGAACGTAGATTTCGAACCAGTTGACAGGATTTTTCATAGCGACAGTAATTTTGTTAATTTTTCTCACCGACTCCTTTAATATTCTGTATAATTGTGAAAAATCAACTTGTCATATGACAAGAAATTAAAATCTATTTTGATGAGTGTTGGGTTGATATAAAAGAGAGATTGTATAACGACGGTGGTTCAGAAAAAGTTAGAAAAGTAATATTTTCCAATCTTTTTTGGGGTTATACCTTCTAACCTGGCCTATATGTCTGTTAATACAGATTTAGTTTGGCTGTGATTTATATAAATATAAGTTAAAAAGTTATAACGGATATAATCCTTGAAATAAATAAGTTTTTAGCATGTAAATTAAATTATATAAATAAGTAATCAAGAGAATATTATGGATAATACAAAAAAAATTAATCCCTACTCTCATGAGGCTAAAAAGGGAGTCTCCTGGAGAGCGATTTTTGCAGGTACATTAACAGTATTGTCAATTCTCCTGGTTCTTAATTTAATAGGACTTGCTATAGGACTGGGAACCATTGAGCCCACCGAGGAAACCAATCCGCTGAGTGGAATCGGCACCGGAGCCCTGATATGGTGGGTTGTCAGCAATTTAATAGCTCTCTTTGCCGGAGGATTTGTCGCTGCTCGTGTCGGTGTATCTCTTACTGATGTCAGTGGTGTTGTACAGGGAATTATGACCTGGGCGCTGTTTACAATTATCTCAGCATGGTTATTAACTACGGTTATCGGTACCATTATATCGGGTGTCGGGAGCGCGGTTGGCGGCGTGATTTCCACAACGGGGCAGGCCGCAGGTGATGCCTTTGCACCGGTGATCGAAAATCAGGTTGAAGAACTTGACATAGCACTGGACGATGCCAAAGAGGAATTTTATTCTCTGATGAGAGAGGCCGGCATTGATCCCGATGAAATGGAATCTGATTTACAGGATACCGTCTCTCAAGGCCTCAGAGATGGTGATGTTGAACAGGCTTTCAGAAATGCCAGGAATGTACTAACCCAGACATTCGAAGAGGTGGACAGGGATGAACTTGTCAATATACTGGTTGAACGGACAGACATGTCAGA
>CAYOLE010000145.1:0-1357 GCA_964404705.1 uncultured Rhodohalobacter sp.
TGGAGCGTTCAGCGGAATTGTCCGGGGGATGATACGGAGCTTTGATTCATGTTTATACTCTGCCAAAGCCCGAACCCCCAGAGGTCATCCCCCTCTCACTCCGTTCGTTTCCCCCTTCGAAGGGGGACTGGGATCTTGCCCTTCACCCGGCTCAAGTTTCTCAATCCAATACATAATCTCACTTTCAACATTCCTTAAGTCATTCATCACTTCATCATCAGAAAACCTGAGAATTTTGAAACCGGCATTCTCGAGTTCTTTCTGTTTCTCCTTATCCTTTTTCCACTGCTGTTCAAACTCATGAGAGTAACCATCAAGTTCAATAATCAGCTTTAAATCCTTGCTAAGAAAATCAGCGATGTAATTCAGTACCGGACGCTGACGAAGAAATGTGTATCCTGTTTGCTTACCGCGGAGCAGCTCAGACCATAGCCGGATTTCTGATTTCGTGGAGTCGTTTCGAAGTTTTCTGGCAAGTGTTTTTAGTTTTTTGTTGTAGTAGAGATATTTGGCATCCCCCTGCGCCTTCGGCGCTTTCCCCCTTCGAAGGGGGACAAATTTCTGGCTATTTATGGGATTATACTCCCCTAAAATACGGGCAACAAACCTCAAAAGAATTTCCGTATTTGGCTCTGGGCTGATATGAACATGCTTTCCCGATTCGATGCTCAGCTCTTCCGCGGTTGTGGGGCCGATGGCAAAGAGTTCCGTTGCATCACTCAGCCGTTGAAATCCGCCGCTCTGGCGGAATGCCTGAACCGAACTTGGACTGTAAAACAAAATTCCTTCAAATGGTTCTTCAGGAATATCTATTTGGTTCAGTTTCGTCGAATAGACTACAACATCTTTGATGTTAATCTCAGATTCTGTCAGGTAATGCCTTAGCTCATCGCGGCGTTTATCTCCGCAAAAATGAAGAACAGTGGCGTTTTTCAGTCCGGGGTTTTTTAAAATATCATCAATGATCTGATGCGCCAGCCCCACGCCGTTTTGCTGTTGCGGAGTAATCACATCCGTAAATCCGATTTCATGCAGAGCCTCCTCAGTTTTTCCGCCAACCGCGTATACCGCCGGATCATCCGGAAACTCAACACCGGCCTGCCGAAACTGATCGAACGCTTTCACCCCGTTTTGGCTTGTGAAGGCAAACAATGCGGGAGTTGCCTTTTCAACGGCTGACTGCACACTGAGCCAGTCGCTTCTGAATTCAATAGTAATTGCGGGTTCCATCACAACCTGCAATCCGAGGTTTTCTGCAAGCGAAAGCTGTTCCTCTGTCAGTTTGCGGGTGATGAGTATGTTGTGAGTGCTGGACATGAGTAAAGATTGCGAATTAGATCTGGAGTGTGTTTAAGTC
>CAYOLE010000145.1:1457-8849 GCA_964404705.1 uncultured Rhodohalobacter sp.
CGGGCAGCTTCACGACCCAGGCCATTTGAATCATTCACCGGAGCAGTCAGTTCAATATCATACTGAAGGGATCCATCCACTTTTAAAGCAACTGCCTGAAAAATAACCTGATTATTCTCAATCCAGGCAAAAGCCCCGACCGGTGCACTGCATCCGCCCTCCATTTCATTCAGCAGTTCGCGTTCGATTCCCGTACAAAGTTCCGTTTCGTCATGATTCAACCCCGAGGTGATCTTAATCATCTGGTCATCATCCTCACGCACCATCACCGCCATGGCTCCCTGGGCAGGGGCGGGAATCATCCAGTCAAGGTATGCGGAGATGTGGTTGTCCAGCCCGATACGTTTCAGCCCGGCAGCGGCAAAAATTGCCCCTTCCCATCTGTTGTCTTCTACTTTTTGCAGACGGGTGTTTACGTTTCCCCTTATGTTCGTCATTTCATGGTTGGGATATCGATGAAGCCACTGTGCCCGACGCCGGTTGCTGCTGCTGGCGATTGTTGCCTGAACGTCGGGGTCATCTAAAAAATCAGTGCCTTTGGGTGCTACCAGTGAGTCGCGCGGATCTTCCCGCTCCATCACTGCGGAAACTGTAAGCGGCAGGGGATTTTCGGTGGGAAGATCTTTAAAGGAGTGAACCGCAATATCGATCCGGTCATCCAGCAAGGCATCATCCAGTGCTTTGGTAAACACTCCTTTGCCCCCCATTTCGGGGAGAGGAGTAGAGAGATCAATATCACCTTGGGATTTTACAAAGACCAGTTCTGTCTGATGCCCGGAAAGTTGAAGTTGTTTCGAAACTTGCTTTGCCTGCCAGGTTGCAAGTTCGCTGTCGCGAGTACCGATGCGAATAGGGCGTTTATCCATTAGGTATCATCTGACTCTGATTCCAGCTTAAACATATCCGCTACCATGCGTGCTACTTCTTCACTTTGATGATGATCGCGCAGATGTTCTATGCTGTATGCTGCAATTTTGTTTACGATGCGGCGGGTAAGATTATCGATCTTCTCATGATCGTTTGACGTGATTTTGTTTTTGAAAAACTCAAATTCATCTTCACGAATCGATTCAAATTTTCGGGTAAGGGCTTTAATAGTTGGAACCACCCGTTGTTCATTAATCCAAAGCTGATAATCCGCCAATTCCTGTTCTATAATTTTCTTGACCAGCGGAACCTCTTCCTCGCGCTTTTTATAAGCTTCGTCTGTGACATCTCCCAGCATATCCATATTGGCAACATCCACGAAATCGAGCGTAGCTACATTGGGATCAATATTTCTGGGGACGGAAAGATCCAGCATCACTTTAAATTTCGGATTTTCCATAGATGCCTGCATATGTTCGGGACGAATTACCGGCTCGCTTGAACCGGTTGCAACGATCACAAGATCCGCTTCGGCTATTTGTTCAGGCAGCCGTTTCATATCGGCCACTTCCAGGTTAAACCTGTCGGCCACAAATTCAGCACGATCTCTTGTTCGGTTGATAAGGGTAAGTTTTCCTGCTCCAAGATTTATAAGATTCTTGCAAGTTACCTTGCCGATTTTTCCGGTACCTACCAACAGAATATTCTTATCATTGAGGTTATCAAACGTCTGTACCGCAAACCTGACTGCTGCATAAGCTACAGTAGCGGCTCCCTGTCCCAGAGATGTTTCATTTCTCGAACGCTTGTGAGCTCTGAATACATGCTGCATCAGCCGGTGCATTTCACCGGAGATCATCCCTTCGCGGCCCGAAAGTTCATAGCCCTCTTTTACCTGTTTAACAATTTGAAGATCACCCAAAATTTGAGAATCCAGCCCAGTAGCTACTTTAAAGAGGTGCTCAATGGCACGGTAGCCTTCAAGCTCAAAACCATACTTATGAAATTCGTCCAGATTGCCATTGGAGTAGGTGGTCAGCAGGCGTATCAATTCACGGGTTGTAGCACCACTGGCTATAATTTCTGTTCGGTTGCACGTGGAAATCACAAAAATGCTTGTGATTCCTTCACGGCGTGCTCCATCCAGAAATAGCCGTTTACGTGAATTATCCAGGCTGAATTTTTCACGAACCTCTACAGGCGCTTCCCAGTGATTAATTCCTATAAGTGTAAAGTCGTTTGTAGTGGGATGAACCATACTTTTAGACTGTAACTTTTTTATTAGCATTCTCCTGTTCCCAATGAACATCCGATAGATCAATTTCATACTTCAGCACTCGTAAGGTCTCCTCTGCAAGTGCTTTAAGATAGAGCGGATGATCGTTAATTCCCTTCATCACCTTCATGCTTTCAAACTCAAATCCTTCCTCTTCAAGATTTTCAACCAGCTCAACGCTAAGTTCATAAAGAGTTTCTATGTGATCGGTCACAAAGGCGATCGGTATCATCAAAAAGTTTTTGATGCCGTATTCCAGATGCCGCCTGACAAGATCTTCGGTATTGGGCTGTGTCCATTTTTGTGGGCCTACGCGAGATTGAAATCCAAGCCAGTAGGAATGTTTTTCCTCCCGGCGCTCCATAATTGCCTCCATCGTCTCTTTAATTTCCACGGTATAAGGATCACCGCTTCGAACCTCAAGCAGTGGGGTGCCATGAGCGCTGAAAATTAAATGCGTTTTTTGGCGGGTTTCTTCATCCATTTCAGCAAGCGCCTCATCAATACGATCATTAATACACTGCAGATAGGATTCGTTGCGATGGTAGTTTTTTACATGAAATTGCTTCCAGGGAGCACCCTGTTTGCCAAATTTTTCTTTTTCTACATTTTCCCAGTCACGGAAACTGCTGCCTGTGGTTGTCCAGGAAAACTGGGGGTAAAGCGGCATCAAAACCGTATGTGTAATTTCATCTTCCAGCATGTCGTCCATGATTTGATCGGCAAACGGAAGCCAGTAACGCATGCATGTGTAGACTTTTACATCCATTCCGGGTAATATTTTTTTAAAATATTTTTCAAGCCCCCTTCGCTGGCTTTCTGTTAGCCCATTAATTGGCGAACAACACTCTGAAACAACTTTATTTTTGCGATTTAGACAGTGTTTATTCCCTGTACACCCTTTTGGGCAGCCGTTAATTTTCTTATAGTCTTTGGCAACAGATGGTGCCCGAAATTTCGATATAACATTCGCAAAAAACTCTTGAGTAGTTCCACCGCCGAGCTTGATAATGTCTTCATCCTGGAACAGATTTTTCAAAAATATCCGAACGTTATCTTCGTGGGTAGGCCCTCCGAGATTCATAAGTACAATACCAGCTTTCATGTAAATCTGCTTAAAATCACTTTTTTGGTTCTTTTGCCGCGTTAAAATAACAGTTTTATTATGAAGGAGTGGTGAAGAAAAAGTTGTTAGAATGCGTCTAAATAGTGAGATTAAAATCAAGCAGACTAAATTTTTAAAAAAATTGATGTAGCTGCCGATAAACAGGAGTGATTTTTGCTTTAATATTATCTCTTTAGGTTTATGTTTTTTATATGTTTGCTGGTAAAAAAAGCAAACCGAAGAGTAATTAATGATTGTAGTATCTGGTTATGCTCAAATTTTTAACAGAGGGAATTGGTACTCTAATATTGGTTTTAGCCATAGGGCTAACAACGGATCCTGTTGCGGCCGGTCTGGTTCTCGTTGCTCTGCTTTATATTGGATTTTCCATAACTCATGTTCATTATAATCCCGCCGTATCGCTGGGGGTGTGGGCCATTGGCAGAGACAGCTCATCAGAGCTGCTGATACGATTTGCAGGCCAGTTTTGCGGGGCTATCGGAGGAGCTTTTATTGTTTCCTGGATCTCTATGCTGGCGTATATTTCAAGGCCTGCGGTATCCACAGGAATGGCAGAATTTATTTTACTCGAAATTCTCTTTTCGGGGCTGTTGGTAGTTTTATTTCTGATGTTGATATATCCTTTAACAGGTAAAAAGCGCTCAATGTTTGGCCTCATTATTGGATTAGCCTTAGCAGGTTTTTATCTGGTAATTGAACCTCTTATTGGTTTTGGTATGCATCCCGCATTAAATACAGGTTTTTTATTTGTTGATTACCTACAAGGGGGAAATAGCTTCAGTTATTTTCCAATTTATTTCTTTGCACCATTCGTCGCAGCTTTTGTGGCGGCTTGGTTATACAAACATATGGCAAATCGCTACACCTGAGTCGGCTTTTCGATTATAAACCAAAATCGTGATCCTTTACCAGGCTGACTATCTACATGGATTTTGGAACCATGAGCGGTTAAGATGCTTTTGACAACGGCTAATCCTAATCCAGTTCCTCCTTTATCGCGGGACCGGGCTTTGTCGGTGCGGTAAAATCTGTCGAACAGTCGTTCCAGGTGATTCTTTGATATACCAATGCCGGAATCTGACACTTCAATTTTTAAGTGATCCTCCGATTCCGTGAGTGATACGTTTACAAATCCTTCACTGGTATATTTGATCGCATTAGAAACAAGGTTTTCTAAAACCTGCTCAATCTTGTTGGGATCGGCATAGACGGTTACGGATTTCTTATCAATATTGAGTGCAAGACTTTTTTCTGTGGCTCGATTTTTGAATATTTCTTCAACAGACGTAAGTACAATCTGAATATCGAACGGTTTTTTTTCAATAAAATAACTGTCGCTTTCGTATCTCTGCAGAGTCATCAAATCTTTAAACAACCGGTTGATACGTTCGGTTTGCCGTAACGCTGTTTCAAGATATCGCTCTTTCTTATCATCGGGTAGATTTTTAATCTGTAGCATCTCGAGTGAGCCGGAAATAGTGTGAAGTGGGTTGCGAATTTCATGGGTGATATCCGCAAAAAATTGTCTCTGTTTATCAAATAAATTTTTCAGAGTTTCATTGTCTGCCCGCAATCGTTCTGCCATTTGGTTTAGTGAAGTTGCCAGTGTACCAAACTCATCTTTTCGATCGAGATGCAGCGTCCTGTCAACATTTCCGCCCGCTATATCCCTGGCGGCAGACTCAAGCTGAATGATAGGCTTGGAAATAGTTCGCGAGAAAAGCACACTTACAAGTATTACGAGCCCCATGGAGATAAACATGCCGGTGTAAATGATCCAGCGTATAGTTTTGATAGGTTCATAGATTTGATCCTTATAAATGCTCACCTTTATATACCTTGCCGGATTTCTGGCATTATTGAGGGCAGTAATACCAACAAGCTCGTCATTTTCCGATTCATTGAGGAGAAGTACGGATCCTGTTTGCCTGAGTTGAGAACGGCGGGCAGGATCAAGATTTGTTAACTCTTCCTCATCTTCATAATAAGGTACAGAAGCAAATAGAAAGCCTTCTTCATCATAAATGGAAATCCTGTATCCCGATGTCCGGGCGGCCTCATTTAGATTGGTCTCGAAGAGGTCATCATGCTGCAGATTTTGAATGGTGATAGCAAGCCATTCTGTATCGTTTATAATCTGATCTTCTCCTTCACTGATGAGATAGTTGCGAATAAACAAAATTGAATAACTGCTGATGGCTGTGATGCCAAAAATCAGCAGTAGTATAAAAGTCCAGGCTAATTTGGCGCGAATGCTCATGCCTGGAACAGATCTCGGTTCAGGCCGTAACCAATGCCGCGATAGGTTTTGATAATATCGGCGGAAGACTCCATTTTAAGCCTCAGATTTTTTATATGTACATCTACAGTGCGATCAAATACAAATTTATCGTCATCGCCAATATGTTCCAAAATCTGCTGGCGGCTGTACACCATTTTTGGATTTTGAAAAAAAAGTTCCACCAATGCATATTCTGTTGATGTAAGATCGATTCGTTTTTCCTTGTGGTATAGATCTTTTCCCGTGGTATCAAGATAAAGATCACCATACTGAATCCATTTGCTGTTTTGAGGCTGCTGGCGGCGGAGCAGGGATTCAACATGGGCTTTTACAAGTTTCAGGCTGGCCGGTTTGGGTATATAATCATCCGCACCCAGCTCGAGACCTTCAATTTCATCTTTTTCTTTATCGCGAGCTGTCAGAAAGATAACAGGAATGCCGGATAACACGGGGTGTTTGCGAATACGCCTGCAAATCTCCTTGCCATCAATATGGGGAACCATAATATCCAGAATGGCCAGATCGATCTCATCAGCACGATTATCGATATAGGATACAGCCTCACGTCCATCATATGCAACGAGAACGGTATAATCTTCAATTTCCAAAAAATTGGCCAGCATATCAGCCGGTTCTTTCTCATCTTCAACTAAAAGAATGGTGGGTTTATGGTGCATAAGATGCTGTCATACGTTATCATTTGAAGATGAAAATAGGGAAAACCTATTAGAAAATTTAAAGCTGATCTGATATTTGAGGATCATCAATAGTAAGTAATTAAGTAAACAGTTAATGTATTACAAAAACAAAGTAGTCTGGATTACGGGCGCATCATCGGGGATTGGAGAGTCACTTGCCTATTCACTTAACAAGAAAGGGGCACGCTTAATTCTTTCAGCGCGTCGCACAGAGGAGCTTCAGAGGGTAAAGGATAACTGCCAGGGCAATCCCGATAAGATCTTCATTTTGTCACTTGATCTTGCCAATGAACACACGATACCCGGTAAAGCCAAAGAGGCCGCCTCCGCTTTTGGTCAAATTGATATTTTAATTAATAACGGGGGAATCAGCCAGAGAGCACTCGCGCTCGATGCCACTATGGAATCTGTCCGTCACTTGATGGAGATCAATTTTTTTGGAACCATTGCTCTGACAAAAGCAGTGGTTCCGGGTATGATAGATCAGGGACATGGACATGTTATTGTAATAAGCAGCGTGATGGGCAAAATTGGCACACGCTATCGGTCGTCCTACGCTGCTTCTAAACATGCCCTTCACGGATGGTTTGATTGCCTGCGGCAGGAAGTTCAGCAAAAAGGAATTGACGTAACGCTTGTGTGTCCCGGTTATGTAAAAACGAACGTTACGAAAAACGCTCTTACGGCTGATGGTTCCAGATTAGACGAAATGGGAGACGCACATAAAAAAGCAATGAGTTCGGATCAGTTTGCTGAAAAACTGCTTCCGAAGATATCAGCAGGGAAACAGGAAATCTATATTGGCGGCAGGGAAATTAGCACAATATATCTGAAAAGGTTTTTTCCGAAACTTCTGAATAAAATCCTGATGAGGGTTAAAGTAACGTGAAATACAGGATTCAGGATTCAGGGCTCAGGATTGAGGGATTGACAACCACCAAACGTCATAATGGAAGCTTGGGAAGATGTTCTCCGATGGACTATGAAGCTACATGGAAAAAGCTGCCCCTGCCTGAAGATCGACAACGAGTGGAAGTAATTCGCAGTGAAAGTACCCCGGATTTTTCGGAGGCTAGCCTCCAATCCAACGCCATTGACACTTCGTGTCAATATCCATACTGTACCATACATCTTAACTAATAAT
>CAYOLE010000146.1:0-8836 GCA_964404705.1 uncultured Rhodohalobacter sp.
TCAACCACCATACCGCCTTTAATTCTGCGTTTGATATGACCTTCAATCACTTGGCCGGTTTCGTAAGCTTCTTCAAGATTCTCCCATGCCTGCAGTATATCTGCTTTTCTTCTGGACAAGATAAGCTGGCCTTCGCGATCTTCAACCCTGTCTAAAAATACTTCTACTTCATCGCCGGGCTGAAGGTTATCAAGAACTTTATTGCTAAACTCATTTACCGGAACAATTCCTTCCGATTTAAAGCCGATATCAACTATCACATATTTCTCATCAACAGAAACAACTATACCTGTTACAATCTCCTTTTCTTCAATTTCACTGAGAGTGTTCTCATACATTCCGGCGAGTTCATGAAACTCTTCGTCGGTATAATCTTCAGATTCAGCCTGAAGCTGATCAAATGTATAAGTATCTCCTTCTACATTTCCTGAGTAATCCGGAATGACAGTTGTTTCCTCTTCCGCAGTTACTTCTGTTTGTTCTATTTCTTCAACCGGTTCACTTTCTTTTTCTGCTTCTGAACTCTCTGTTGCTTCTTCCTCTTCTACAACATCTACAGTTTCCTGCATTTCTTTTTCTGCAGTTTCCTCGGCATCGTTGTTAATGGTTTTATCTTTTTGTTCTTCTGACATTCAGTATTCCTGTTAATGTTTAACCGCATTTCGGCTTTCGAAATGGGATAAGGGTTAATATTAAATTTTTAAATTTTCTTTAATAATGGCTGACATACAATCAACCTGTTCATTAAATGTTTTTCCGGTTGTATCTATCACTATTGCATCATCAGCTTTCTTCAGCGGATCTGCAGATCGGTTTTGATCTGTAAAATCACGGCTCTTCAGATTTTCAATAACATCTTCAAGGGTGACATCATCGCGTTTAGAACGAATTTCGGTAAACCTGCGTTTTGCTCTTTCTTCGATGGATGCATTCATATAAAATTTCAGATCAGCATCCGGAAATACAACAGTACCCAAATCACGACCATCCGCTATAAATGTTCCATTCTTAACAAGATTACGCATAAATAAATTTACACGTTTTCTCACTTCAGGTAACGATGCTACTTTACTAACATTATTGGAAACTTCTGGAGACCGAATCTCTTCTGAAATATCTAAACCGTTTAAACGAACAATGAATTTTCCCTCATTGAGATCTGTTTCAAGATTGATATCCGGCAACATATTAAAGAACTCTTCATTATTGGGTTTACCCTGCTGGAGCCAAAAGTAAGTAATAGCTCTGTAAAGAGCGCCTGAGTCTAAAAATCGAATATTCAGACGATCAGAAAGTGCTTTAGCAGTAGAACTTTTCCCGGATCCGGCGGGACCATCAATAACTATAATCATTATAGACCTGTTAAATTAAATTTTTTGCATCAAAGATACAATCCATTCTTGTACCTTAATTTTAGAAGCCTTAATTTCTGAAGCTTTAAAGGTAATGAGTATTTAAACGAAACCTACTAAAATATGCCACAACATAAATCTGCAATTAAACGTGTGCGTCAAAATAAAAAGCGTAATCAGCATAACAAGGGACGAAGAACCAAGCTGAGAACCCTTACTAAGCAAGTATTTGATACATCTGATAAATCAGAAGCTGAAGAGAAATTAAAAAAAGCTGTAAGTTTTATTGACCGTCTGAGCACCAAAGGTATTTTGCACAAAAATACTGCTGCAAGACAAAAATCAAAGCTTACGACCTATGTAAATAATCTCTGAACCATTGACTTCACCTGGTGAAAAGTCTCTTTTAATTATACTGGACGGATTCGGAATTTCAGAGAATCCTGCTGTAAGTGCGATCGACAAGGCAGACAAACCTTTTTATGATTCACTCATAAAAAAATATCCCAACGCTCACCTGTCAGCCAGTGGCGAAGATGTAGGGCTTCCCTCCGGTCAATTCGGTAATTCTGAAGTTGGCCATCTTAATATTGGAGCCGGCAGGATTGTGTGGCAAGAGTTAACAAGGATAAATAAATCCATTCAAGAAAAAGATTTCTTTTCTAATCCAGTACTGGTCGATGCCTTTGAAAAGGCAAAGAAAAAGGGCAGGATTCATTTTCTGGGCCTGCTTTCTGACGGTGGAGTTCATAGCAATAATGAACATCTCTATGCACTTCTTGAGATGGCCGCACAAAACGATATTGAGAATGCGTATGTACACGTGTTCACCGATGGACGAGATACATCACCCAATGGCGGCAAAACATATTGCAGTGAATTAGAAAAGAAAATGGAGACCATCGGTAAAGGGCAGATTGCATCAATCATTGGCCGTTACTTTGCTATGGATCGTGACAATCGATGGGAACGTACAGAGAAAGCGTTAAATCTGCTTTTGAAAGGTACGGGCAGGCAAGTTTCTGATTATAAAGAAGTGTTTGACATAAGCTACAAAGCCGGTATTACCGACGAGTTTATTGAGCCTTTTTCATTAGCGCCGGTATCTGAAAGCAGAATTCATGATAATGATGTTGTGGTATTTTTTAATATTCGAGGAGATCGGGCACGTCAGATCACCAAAGCGTTACTAAATCTAAACAATGTTCCTGTTCAATCAGGACTCAAAAACTTACACTATGTTACATTTACCTCGTACGATGAAACTTTTGCCGGCCATGTGCAAGTAGCCTATCCACCTGCTCACCTGGAAAACACTATTGGTGAGTACATCGCTTCTAAAGGTGTAAAACAACTTCGCATTGCGGAAACGGAGAAATATCCGCATGTTACTTACTTTTTTAACGGAGGTGATGAAACGCCGAATACAAACGAGGACAGGATACTTGTACCCAGTCCAAAAGTTTCGACATACGATCTCCAGCCAGAGATGAGTGCTGAAGAAGTGGCCGACAAACTAATCACCAGTTTGAACAAAAGAGAATACGGACTCGCGATTGTAAATTTCGCTAATCCCGACATGGTTGGCCATACCGGAGATATGGACGCTACCATTCGAGCGGTTGAATTTGTAGATCAGCAATTGAAAAAAGTTGTAGAAAGTGCAACAGCAAATCATTATAACATTGTAATTATTGCTGATCATGGTAATGCCGATTGCATGGTTCAGCCAGACGGATCAGCTCACACCGCGCACACAGCAGCTAAAGTTCCAGTAATTTTAGTAAGTGATAAAAATATAAAAGAGCTTAAAAACGGAATTTTGGCGGATATATCACCCACATTGCTAAAATTAATGGGATATGAATCTCCCAAAGAGATGACAGGCACACCTCTTTTTTAGATAAAATTCTCCTTACATTGTTAAGTACATATGGCATACGTTTAGTTTGCTTTTGCGTCCATGCTATGCTACTTTCGAAAAAGTATGAACTAATAAAAAGCTTCACTCGTTACGCTACATAGAAAAACTAATACGTAATTACGTAAAATCAGCAGGTCCCGATATGGAGGGTAATTTTTCAAGTAAAGTTAGAGATGTAATTCAGTTTAGCCGTGAAGAGGCCTTACGCCTGGGTCATGACTATATTGGAACAGAACATCTGATATTAGGCATTGTAAGATTAGGTGATGGCGTGGCCATCAGAATATTGAAAAATCTTAACTGTGACCTATTTAAACTCAAGAAAACAATAGAAGATACTGTAAGAGGTACCGGTGGCACGGTTACTGTTGGTAATATACCGTTAACCAAACAGGCTGAAAAAGTGCTTCGCATCACGTATCTCGAAGCAAAACTATATAAAAGTGACACAATAGGGACTGAACATCTGTTGTTATCCCTGTTGCGTGATGAAGAAAATATTGCAGCACAAATTCTACAACAATTTAGCGTTTCTTACGATGCAGTGAGAGAAGAATTGGATATGATCATATCCGGGAATGCCCGCGATGCCGATCAGGCCGGTGCACACTCAACAAGCGCCAGCGTACCTTCTTCTTCTAAAGGTTCACAATCATCAGGAAGCTCACGGGAAAAGAAAATGGAAAAATCTAAAACACCAGTACTCGATAATTTTGGCCGTGATTTAACTCAATTGGCCGAAGATGGTAAACTTGATCCAATTATTGGCCGGAAAAAGGAAATTGAGCGAGTTGCTCAGGTCTTAAGCCGGCGTAAGAAAAACAATCCGGTTCTTATTGGTGAGCCGGGAGTTGGGAAAACAGCAATCGCCGAAGGTCTTGCATCAAGAATAATCGAAAGAAAAGTTTCGCGAGTTCTTTATAATAAAAGAGTTATAGCGCTTGATCTTGCCTCGCTCGTGGCAGGTACAAAGTATCGCGGGCAGTTCGAAGAGCGTATGAAAGCTGTGATGACCGAGCTCGAAAAAGCTGAAAATGTGATTCTGTTCATAGATGAACTTCACACTATAGTTGGTGCAGGCGGTGCAAGTGGTTCTCTTGATGCATCCAACATGCTTAAACCTGCCCTTGCACGTGGAGAGGTTCAGGCGATCGGCGCAACTACATTAAATGAATATCGGCAGTTCATCGAAAAAGATGGAGCCCTGGAACGTCGATTTCAGAAAATAATGGTAGATCCTACCACTGTTGACGAAACTCTTGAAATACTGAACCAGATTAAAAGTAAATATGAAAAACATCATAGTGTAAGATATACTGATGAAGCTCTGGAAGCATGTGTGAAATTAACAGATCGATACGTAACGGATCACTTCTTACCGGATAAAGCGATTGATGCATTGGATGAAGTAGGTGCCCGTGTTCACCTTTCGAATATTACAGTTCCCCAGCATATTTTGGATCTCGAAGAAGAGATCGAAACCACCAGCCGTGAGAAAAATTCCATGGTTAAAAAACAACGATTTGAAGAAGCCGCACGCCTCAGGGATTCTGAAAAACGATTGATGGAAGAACTTGATGAGGCACAGAAAAAATGGGAGAAAGAGTCAGAACATATCGTGTTTGACGTTGAAGAAGATGATGTAGCCTCTGTGGTTGCCATGATGAGCGGAGTGCCCGTAAATAAGATCAGCCAAAAAGAAGGCCAAAAGCTTCTTAAAATGAAAGAAGCACTTGGCAGTAAAGTTGTGGGACAGGATGAAGCCATCACCAAGTTAACGAAGGCAATCAAGCGAACTCGCGCCGGATTGAAAGATCCTGCCCGACCTATTGGCTCCTTTATATTCCTGGGACCTACAGGAGTAGGAAAAACCGAAATGGCCAAAGTACTTGCCAAATATCTCTTCGATAAAGAAGAGGCACTCATACGAATAGATATGAGTGAGTACATGGAAAAATTTAGTGTTTCACGTCTTGTAGGTGCACCTCCGGGATATGTAGGATATGAAGAAGGCGGAATTTTAACCGAAAAAGTTCGCCGCAAGCCCTACAGTGTTGTACTTCTTGATGAAATTGAAAAAGCACATCCTGATGTATTCAATATTCTGCTGCAGGTACTCGATGATGGAATACTTACAGACAGTCTTGGCAGAAAAGTGGATTTCCGAAATACCATTATAATTATGACCTCAAATATCGGTGCGCGCGATATTCGTAACATGGGTAAAGGTATTGGTTTTTCAGCTTCAGATGATGCATTTGACTACGCCAAGATGAAATCAACTATTCAGGATGCCCTGAAAAAAGTATTTAATCCGGAATTCCTCAACAGAATTGATGATGTATTGACCTTTAAGCCGCTTGAAAAAGATGATATATTCAAGATCATTGATATTCTTGCAGAAGATCTCTATAAGAGAGTTAATAGCCTCGGTTTTGAGCTTGAGATTACAAAAGGTGCCAAGGATTTCATCACGGATCAGGGATTCGATCAAAAATATGGGGCAAGGCCATTAAAACGGGCAATCCAGAAATACATTGAAGACCCATTGGCTGAAGAAATTCTGGGAGTAACCCATGGCGAAGGATCAGTCATCAAAATTAAGATGAATAAATCACGTGATGGTCTCGAATTTGACTGGACTGAGGCAAGTAAATCTGAGAATTCAGCCGAAGAAACTGATGACTCAGACAGTGCAACAAATTCGAAATCAGAAGAGGAAGAAGCAAAAGCCCAATAACTCTTTAATATAAATAAAAGAGGTTTTAATCGGCTATTTGCTTCCCATCTATACCATTTAAATAAGGCGGTGCTTTCTGATGCATCGCCTTTTTTATTTCTTTTAAATCCGTTGCGGACTAAAATGAAGCTCTAATTTCAATAGGCCTGTTTATACCTTCTACTCGATATACGCCAGCACTTATTCTGTTTATAGAAATATCTTGTTGGCTGAGCATTGATATAGATCCATTTAACTGATGTCTGTCCAGCTGACGCTGAGCCAGGTTAATTGCTGAAATTTCGGGATTGTTAATGCTGCCATTTCTGATCTGACCGCCGATGGATATAATGGTACTATCATCCGGTTGATATGCAGCGTAAATAATCCTGCTTGTGGATGTTGAACTACCAAGACGTTCCTGGTTTGCTGTACGGTATACCTGTACCCTATTATCGGAAAATACTGTAATATAGCGGGCATCCTCTGTTACAGACACACCCCTTACATCCATATCCAATTGAATATTAAGTAATTCATTTCCAAACCGGTCAATCAAAAATAACCTACTGCTTCCACCTGTTCCCGGAGAACCAATCGTAATAAAACTGCCATTTTCACTCACTGAAAGAAAGCTTATTATACTTGATGAAGAATTGTAAATCTCTTGAGTTTCCCCATCTCCCACGACAACTGATACTCTTGATCCGCGTGCGCCATCATACTGTATTACCGGATTATAAAGAACTACAGTTTCACCGTTTGATGACCCTGATAAATTAGATGGTTGTTCCCCACCTGGTGCCTGGGATGCATTTGAAAGGGAATAACCATGATTTCCTGCGGCATCATAGAATGTGAAATTAGCTACATTATCCCTTACAATAAATTCGCCGTTATCCAGAACATTCAGCATTATAGTTTCGTCTGAAGCATCAATAAACTCAAGCTCCCTTTGAGTAATTTGCTGCCCAGAGTATTCGTAAATTTCACTGTTCAGTGATCCGTCGAAACGAACGGCTCCGAGTTTGGTCCTGTCTCGCGACAAGGCAAAATCAATGGGTGTCAAGATAGTATTCTGATTATCTGCTCTCCCGAATTGATAAGAACTTTGTGAAACGGTTAGAATCCCTTCCTTGAGCGGAAATTCTGATGAGTTATTAGATTGATGATCAGAGTCAAATTCTGCATTAACCGATTGAGAAAGACTTATACCAGTTGCAGTAAAAAATAGAAATGCCGTTAAAAGAAGCTTCATATAGTAGAATAAAATGTTTTTATATTGCGACGCTCTAAAGAACGAAAAAAAGCGATGAAAATCATTTATGCTCTATTCCGTTATTATCCCGGTTTATAACAGACCCAAAGAAGTAGATGAACTTCTCGATAGTCTAACAAAAGCCGATTGCAAAAGTTTCGAAGTTATTATTGTTGATGATGGTTCATCCATTCCATGTAAATCTGTGACCGAAAAATACACCGATCAACTAAACATCCGATATTTTGAAAAAGAGAACAGCGGACAGGGATTTACCAGAAATTTTGGATTTGAACGGGCCAAAGGCGACTATTTTGTTGTCTTCGATTCTGATTGTCTGATTCCTTCACACTATTTCTCGGCTGTTAATGAGGTAATTGATCAACATCAGGTTGATTGCTGGGGTGGCCCTGATCGTGCACACGCCTCTTTTACATCTGTTCAAAAAGCTATTAATTATTCAATGACCTCCTTTTTTACTACGGGCGGAATCCGAGGCAATAAGGATCATATAGGGACATTTCATCCGCGAAGCTTCAATATGGGTATCTCACGGGAAGTGTTTGAAAAAACCGGGGGATATAAAATTACGCGAATGGGCGAAGATATTGAATTCAGTATCAGAATAAAAAAATTAGGATTCATAACCGTATTGATAGAGAATGCATATGTATATCACAAACGGAGAACCAGTTTTCTGCAATTCTTCAGGCAGCTCTTTTTCTTTGGGCGTGCACGAATTAATATTAGCCGGTTTCATCACGGACAGATCAGGCTGGTACATACTCTGCCTGTATTTTTTGTAGCTGGACTAATCATCTCCCTCGTCGCTGTCCTGCTTTCTCTTCCATACATTAATAAATTAATTTATCTCTATATCATTTTTGGAATTGTTATTGGTGTTGACGCATTCAGAACTGAGAAAAGCCTGAAAATCTCTCTTCTTTCAATTTTGGCAGGTTTTATCCAATTAATGGGTTATGGGGCCGGATTCATAAGAGAAATGTTCAGATTAAATAAAAGAGAGTAAAAACTATATTTTTCATTGGAATAGATTGCATTCAGAAACTAATTATTTTATCTTTGGTTTCTGTTTGAGAAACGATATCACAATAAATTTATAGTGGGTAGTTCATCCTCTTCGGATGTAAATATCGTCCGTCATTTTGATATGCTGTTTTAATTTTTTACTCGGGGAGTGGCGCAGGCCGGTAGCGCATTCGCTTTGGGAGCGAAGGGTCGCAGGTTCAAATCCTGTCTCCCCGACATATGATAAGGTATCGATAGATATTGGTACCAAAATTGATAAATGTATAAAATATTATTTGTGGTATGCTGTTTGGGAGGTTGCAGATAGTTGCAAAAGCAGTGCTTTTGCGGTTCTCCCATTGTGGGATCCCCCTGACATTTGGTTATGAGTTAGCTGTTGTTCGTGTTTAGACCGGCATTGTCATATTTTAAGAATAAATATTTTGCGAATAATCAGTAACGAAATAATCCAGTTCAGCGCCCGTAGCTCAACTGGATAGAGCAACTGCCTTCTAAGCAGTAGGTTACAGGTTCGATTCCTGTCGGGCGTACAG
>CAYOLE010000147.1:0-8811 GCA_964404705.1 uncultured Rhodohalobacter sp.
TCTCAAAAGCAGTTGGGCTTTTTTTTATAGTATAGGAGAGAAGAGAGTGAAGAACCGACACACGGAATATGTTTTATATTCTGAGGGTGCTGATGGATCCTGAGTAAGTCATTCTTCATTTAACGCAGGAAAGAGGCAATATTCTACTACGTTGATGAAACTTTATTGAGGACAGACGAAATTATTTTTTCATCTTCAATACCAAGAAGGTCATATCATCATCCGGTCTTTCTGTTTGAGTCCATTCAAAAGCAGTGTTTTGAAAATATTCGATGATCTCTTCGGGTGTCCGTTCACCAGCTTCCTTTAACAGATCCGCCGCCCTGCTGTAACCCAGCATCCTTCCCTCCGGACTGGTTAGTTCTGGAAAACCGTCGCTCATCAAAACAAGTACATCATTCTTATGAAGAGTCGCAGTTTTTAAAGTGTATTGATAATCTAAAGAACTTCCCAGGGGCATACCCTTAAGCTCGACACTCTCCACTTCAGCGGAGTCTGCCCGGTAGATAAGGGCTTCCGGCATTCCAGCTCCGACAAGTTCCAGTTGGCGTTCTTTCAGGCGGGCAAGCGCAAATGACATATAAAGGCCACGAAGATTCATTTTTTTAATGGCAGCGGAAGAACGTTGTATTATTTCAACAGGATTTTTTTCTTCAGAAATCATGTTGAAAAGGCTTTTTACGGCAGTTACCAATATACCAGCTCTCGTACCGTGACCTGTGGCATCACCAATGCAAAACGTCAAGGTGCCGTCATCCGAGATATTTACATCATAATAGTCACCTCCTACCTCAGTAGCAGTAACCATTTCGGCTGCAATATCAGCATATTTATTTTCGGGGAGCTCTGCAGGAAGCATAGACAACTGAAGATTACGGGCATCATCCAATTCTTTACTCTTTCGTTTATGCTCTAATTCCAAAAGTCTCGTCCTGGCCTGTATGGTATCTGCCTGCAGACGTGCTTTTTCAATTTCGGTCTGGTGGAGCTGTTCCCTCGTTCTATGAGCTCGTTCATTAAGTTTGTAACGGTTATACATTAAGCCGGAAACAATTACCACAAGAATAAAGCCGCCGCCAAGCATGAAAACCCAGATTCTTTGCAATTCTCTCTCGTTTTCTAACAAATCAATTTGTTGTTGTTGCTGCCGGGTACGGAATTGTTCCTGTAGTTCCGCAACGATAGTCTGGCTATCCATATTAAAGAGAGAATCGTTGGCAACTTTAAATAATTTGTGATGATGAAGCGCCATTTCATAATTACCCTGCTGCTCATGAATATCAGATAATGTTTGATGGGCCAATTGAAGAACAGACCAGCTGCCAGTCTCATTTGCAGCTTCAAGACCTTCTTCTGCAAAAACAAGTGCAGAATCAGATTTCATCGTTTTATTATAGATGGAAGCCAGATCCATAAGCGTAGTAGCGATACCTCTTTTATTACCCAGCATTTTCTGATTATTCAGTGCCTCTTTTTTAAGTTCAATCGCCTCGTCAAACTCACCTAATAGCATATTAATTGATCCCATGTTATCAAGAGCAATTGTACTGCTGTAGGTATTTTCCAGCTCGTTCCAGATATTATACGCCTCTTTATAATAGTTGTGAGCTTCCTCATAATTATCGAGCAATTCATGTACGGCTCCTATATTGTTTATGGTAGAAGCCTGTTCATTTTCTAAGTTCAGTTCCTCCCATATTGGTAGGCTTCTCTCATAAAAATTTAACGCTTCTCTGTACCTGCCCGTTTTCTGATAAGCCGTGCCAATGTTGGTCAGCGAGGTAGCAATACCCCGGCGATTATCCATCTCTTCCTGGATCTCAAGTGACAGGAGGTAGAAGCGGAGGGCTTCATCATAATTCCCGAGAATATCATGATTGATGCCCAGAAAGTTGTAAGTGATAGCCATAGCCATTCTGTCGTTGGTCTGTTTAATCAGCTCCAGTGCTCTCTCATGATTGTCAATGGCAGGATTTGAATTTCCCATCCGGCGATAGACGGTTCCTGCTTCGTTCAATATTGATGATCTGAGAAGAGGCGTATTGGTAGCTTCAGTATAGACTAAAGCACTGTCAAGGGCAGATATTGCTTGGGCATAGTCGCCTTCTTCCCGTAACAGCCTTCCTCTCAAATGTTTTGATCGGGCAATGTTCTCGGGTGATGGAGTGGCGATCGCCAATAGCTCAGCCATATTCGCATACTTAAAGGCATCATCATAATCCCTCATGTAATAATGAACCCAGCCGAGCTGGGTATATAAATTGGACTGCTGTTCCTCGTCAGGATAGCTTTCGAGTAGTTCTGCGGCACGAGATGCATACCTAAGGGCTTCCGACGGTTGAGCCTGCTGGTTCAGTTTTACCAAATCAATTAAGATCGGGATTTTATCAGCATCCTCTACAAGCGGTAGTCGTGTGTGCAGGCTATCCTGTGGGGAGATTTGAGCCTCTGAAGCCTGACTTATTAGTATAAATGCAATGATTAAAAAATATTTCATGAAAAAAATATACGTCAATAAAAAGCAGTGGTTGCAAAGGAATAAAATAAGGTAATTGTTTGGGATAGTATGATATGACGTGGAGGCTTATTTCAAAATTTTTTAAAAAAAAATTAGAAGGTAACCTATCCTTTTCGGATCCATGACTTTCCTGACTACGGTGATCCGTTGTAAATCTTCTACTTTAAACCCTGCTTTGTCGGGATTGGGTAATGATACCAAGAGACTGCCGGTGCCGGCACAAATGAGGATGTTGACAAGTACCTCAAATGCTATTGAGAGAATTGCTTGCGAACTGCTTTATGGAGCGGCATATTTGAAAACCGAAAATGAATAACGCACTGGAAATTCTCTGGAAATCTTCGGGTTCTCAAATGCACATAGCAGGAAGAATCAAAATAATCTTTATTGTTCGCCCGACACTTTCGTCATGACATAACGGCTCTGGCTATGGCAAGTGCGGGATTTCGAAACCGCTTTCCTGTCCGTCTCCCGTAAATTTATTTAGTTGTAATATTTATATCTTTAAGCAGTCCGCCCGCATTTGCTATAGCCGATGTGTGTGCAACGGCTTTTTTCATTTTAAAGTTATAATTTGTGGCTTATCCAACTTCACTTGTATTCGACTGAACAAGTGGTTGAAATCCTCCATAAACCATTCTTTCTGCATCAAAAATCAATCTTTTGGGGTCGGTTAATGGGGCAACTAAATCCGCCATTCTTGAATCAGTGGGAACTTGATTGTTAGCTCTATCACGAATCTCTTTGGAAGGGAAAATAACCCATCCAAACACAATTACTTCATCTTCTTTCAAATCCACTAATTCAATGAACGAACGTGTACCTTCTAATTTCAAATCTTCTCCGACATACTCAAAGTATGCAAGTGCTCCATATTCTTTCCAAATTTCAGCTACTTTTTCAGCCACTCTCTTGTATTCATTCAGGTGAATTCGTGGAACTGGAAGTACAAATCCGTCTATGTAATTTTCCATGATGTCATTTGTTTTATTCCTATCTGTGTTTGTTTTTCAGCTGTTGCACAGCACTGAATAATCACTATAGTCAATATTCTATTCATGAGGCAACGCTAACGTTCATTTTTCTGTATAAACTAATATCAACCTTATACATAATTAAAATTAACTAACAACGATTCATAATACAGGAGGATCATATGAAAGTTATTCTACAAAAAGCTGTTTTTGTTTTTATCTTGCTTTGTCTGCCTTTAATGTTAGTTGCTCAGGATGCAACTTACCAAGCCTTTCTAAGCGGAAGTCAATCTGTACCTTCTATTTTTACTTTAGGCAACGGAAACGTGACCGCCACGCTGGACGGAAGTGAACTCACAGTCGAAGGCTCATTCAGCGATCTGGACAGCGACTATACCAATTCCCATATTCACCTCGGTTTAGCCGGTATCAACGGCGGAGTGGAAAT
The DNA here is from genome assembly GCA_964404705.1 of uncultured Rhodohalobacter sp. Lineage (GTDB taxonomy): Bacteria > Bacteroidota > Rhodothermia > Balneolales > Balneolaceae > SW132. The sequence goes on from CAYOLE010000147.1 coordinate 3,941, forward strand.
CGGTCTTAATCCGGAACTGGACGGCGATAACCGCGGCGGTACGTTCGATGAAACTCATACTCTGGAAGCAGACGATATCGAAGCCCTGGAAGCCCGCGAATTTTATATCAACATCCATACGGAGAATAATCCTGGTGGAGCCATACGCGGCCAGCTTTTACCCGAGGCCGATGCCTATTACCGGGCCAACATTACGGGCAGCCAGTCTAATCCCCAGATTGTAACCGAAGGCTACGGTTCACTGGTATTTGAGCGTCACGGTGATGACCTGGTGGTAACCGGGGCCTTTTCAGATCTGAGCAGCGACTATACAAACTCCCACATTCACGAAGGCTTTGTTGGGACTAACGGAGGCGTCATTCAAGGACTTGAGCCCACTTTTGACACCGAAAACGACGAGGGTATCTACGAGGCCGGGAATAATACTTACACTCTCTCCGGCGAACAATGGGATCAGCTGCTTACACGTGAACTTTATGTTAATATTCACAGCAATAATCATCCGGGCGGAGAGATCCGGGGACAGATCACCCCGATGGCCACTGCGTTTATGACAGCAACACTAACAAGCGGCCAGGCGATGCCACCGATCAACACCGAAGGCTTCGGCAAAGCCTATCTGGAGCTCACTCATGATTCATTGGTTGTTACAGGATCATTTTCCGGCTTAAGTGCGGAAATTACGGTAGCTCACATTCATGACGGCATCACCGGCACCAATGGCGGAGTTCGGGTTGGTCTGGAACTTGACCTCGACGACGAGCAGACATCCGGTCGTTTTATGGCCGCTGACAATACAATCCTGGCCGAAGATATCGAAGGCGAAGATTTAATGGATGTGATTGATGATTTATCTGCCCGTCTCACCTATGTTAATGTGCATACCGATAATTACCCGGGTGGTGAGATACGCGGCCAGGTGCTCCCGGAAGCTCAGACCTATTTTCGTGCTATGTTGAGCGGTATTCACCCGGTTGATCCGATTGCCTCAGAAGGCAGCGGCGCTATAAGTGCAGAACTTCATGGCGATATATTGACTCTGACTGGTTCTTTCCAGGATCTGGTTGATAATTATACTGTTTCCCACATTCACATTGGGTCGGCTGCTGAATCCGGCGGAGTGGAAATTGACCTGGAGGCCGAAATTGAAGAGGAAGTTAACGGGAGATATAATGCGAATGACAATACGATTGAACTCTCCGATGACGAACGAGAATCTTTGATTAATGAAAACTACTACGTAAATGTACACAGCGAAGAATATCCTGGCGGAGAAATTCGCGGACAGTTACTGGCAAGCCCCGTTCATCATCCCGAAGCCGCTAATCTGGAGTCGCCGGATGACGGCCATGCTATCGGAGTTGATCCCGAAAACAATGAGGAACTAACGGTTTCATGGAGTGAAGCCGGCGATGAGCCGCATCTGATCGTGTACCGGTGGCAAATGGCTTTGGATGCCGATTTTGAAGAACCACTTGCCGTAAGAAGTTCCGGAACCGATGCCGAAATCCAGCTAATGTACTCCGAACTTGATTCCCTGTTAGCAAATAACGGTATAGAAGACGGTGAAACCACAACCGTCCACCACCGCGCCCTCAGTTCAAACGGCAGTCTTATTACATTTGAAGGGGAAGTTCGCACCCTGGAGATCACCCGGGGCGAGGGTACTTCTATAAATGAACCGGGTAGAGATGAATTGCCGCGCAGTGTCACTCTTAATCAGAACTATCCTAATCCATTTAACCCTACAACACAAATTGAATATGGAATGCCGGAGGCCGGTCATGTCACAATTGAGGTGTTTGATGTAACCGGGCGTAAAGTAGCCACTCTGGTTGATGCAATACAATCCGCCGGATGGCATGTGGTTACACTGGATTCCGGGTCCCTGGCCAGCGGTTTGTATCTTTATCGCCTGACGTCCGATGCAGGTCCAAATTTAACCCGGCAGATGATGCTGGTGAAATAATCTGATTCCGTAATCGAACGCATTAAAAAGCCCCGTAATAGTAAATTGCGGGGCTTTTTAACTTGACGTTTGTAAAGCATAAACCGTGTAAGACTCGAATATTTACTGCTGATGTAAGAGAATGATATTATCCATAGTGACGTGTCAATGATGAAATGGTTGGATTGTGGAGACAAAAACCATTTAGAATCCACCGCATTACCCGACATTCTCACGCTTTAAAAAACAAATGTTATACCCGCCTCAATCGTCTCACGAGTTTCGGAATAAACGGAAAACTGGCCGCGGTTGTATTCCAGATAGATATATTCGAAAAACCGGGAAAATCCAGTATCTCTGTCTCCGAACACATATCCCAGAGAGATGGAACTGTGAAAACCTTCATCCAGTCCTGTATTCTCTACATCAGGTGACAAGCCGAAAGAGCGGAAGTAGTGGAAATCGGGGTTCAGTAGCAAATGGTTGAGTCGGATGACCCAAAAAGCCCGTGCCTCAAACTGTTTGAAAAAATCGTTGTCTTCATTCAAATCATCACGAATATCCGATCGCACCGGCAGTGCAAACAGGTAGGATGTTTCCAGTATAGGAAGATATTGATGAGCCGAATTAACATATCGCACCTCCACTCCCTGTTCGAGATACTGTTCAGTAAATAGTTGATTGGCTTCGAAATTCGCTGTGATTCCTAACCCCAATGAACCGTAATCGGTACTGGGTTCCGGCTCTTCGCCCAATTGAAGGTCCTGTGCTTTTTTGAATGAGACGAGATATCCGAGAAACAGATCCAGGTTCTGGCGTTTGGGATTAAATGCCGGCCAGCGAAGTAGAGTGGCATTTACACCAATGTCAAGCTGAATAAGACGCGGAAACGCAGTTTCTGAGGTAATGGTGTTTTCCTTATGATAATCTGCTTCAAAATTCACACCTATAGTGAGTTTTTCATTCTCCATTCTTACCAGTCCAGGTTTGATGGAAATTGACTGCGCTGAAACGGTTTGAATCAGAATCAAACCGGACAAAATCACTCCGGAAATGTATTTTGCGATTTTCATTTTATTCATACGTAAAGTTGATCATCACCTCAATTTGAATGGAGAGATCCAGCAAACGGGTACCCCCTTTACGGATCATGTTTTCGAACATCTGCCGGGCGTCATTTTTTGTCCAATCAGCCTCCAGAACCCCATCCACCTTTACGGACTGATTGATAAGATCGAGCGACAGTTTTTTGCATTCCTGGTCAAAAGCGGCTTCATCCACGTGAGATAATTTCCAGAACTTTAGCTCCTGCATGGTGATAAACCCCCGCCTTGCAAATGCCAGTTCTTTCTGTTTGGAATACATCTGCGACCCCAGTGCTGCGAGTACAATTAAAGAAGGATATTTATGGAGCGTCCAGTTGGGGTGATCCCGTTTAACTGTAAAACCTGTATCGGCCTCTGCACGCAGCCACATAGTTGGAGAAGCGCCTACATTTTTCCTGTTTTTCTTTTGCCAGGTGATGTACCTCTCAAAATTTTTCATTTTAGGCTCAATTCCCAAAAATGCTTTCGGATTTACAGAAGCTATTTGATGGAAATGCCCGGCGGAAAGCTTTTCACGGAAATAGGACCAAAACAGTTCATCCGATATGTTGAGCCTGAGCATCCAAGAATCCGTTCCAAAGAGAATTCGATCCTGTACTTTAGGCAGATCCAGAAGCCGTTTTAAGGTCATTAAATAGTGATCTTCACTCTCAGAATTTGTCATCATTTCTGTATGACAAGAGATATCCGCATAAATATTTGGATGATTGTCATTTTCCATCAAATCCTGAATTTTTTTACCCCAGGCGTCACCGGTCATCCCATCAGGATGAGAGAGTGTTTCTTCTCCGCCAAAATGTGCAAAACAGAGTTTAAGGGAAGGATGTTGATTCAGAATCGGAATCCAGTGTTCGGGATCACAATAGGAGACAAACTTTTGCTCCACGTAAAAACCTCCGTGATTACAATGCATCATAAGCGGAACATCGTGTTCCTCGCAATAGGCGTAGACGCTCAATAGGTCGGGATCATCCACTTCATAACCCAGCGAAGGATATAATTTTACCCCGACAAACCCTTTATTCTCCAGTGCATCTTTCATCAGGTTGAAATGATCGGAGCGTTTTGGATTTACGGCAAAAAAAGGAAATATTCGTCCCGGCCGCTGAAGGCTGGCCTCTGCCAAATCTTCAAATTGCTCCTGGAATCGCTCTTTATCACGGGAGGTTTCGGTGTCTCCACGGATATCCATCATCAATCCGACAAGCGCGTCATTTTTGTCGAGATGATCCAGAAGATGATCGGCGATGGCTGTGGTATGTGGTTTGAGGGCAATTCTTAGTGTTTCATAAATATCAAACAGTGTGGTTTTGGCATTATCATTCGCTTCGCCCCAGGCCGAAAGGGAATTCAGAATCTGCTCCAGAGCGGCTTTGCTCAAATGGTGGCTGTCCAGGTTGATGGCATTGAGCGCAGGAATTTCGTTGAGGTGGTTCCGGGCAAAATTTTTAAATGCCTGCGTACTTAACACGGCGCGCACAAGTTCCTCCAGCAGCTGATCCTCATTGAGGAAACGGGGTTTACAGGAGAGATCATAAATCAGCTTTTCAATTCCCGATACAAGATATTCGGGGACCTTTTTAAATCGCAGCCGGTTGGCAATAGCCCGAATTGCCTCTTTGGAAAGTACGTTATGAAGTGTAAACAGATGGCTGTGAGTGTTGATGTTCATCTCATCATATTAGAATATGAACAAAAGATTAACCCGTCATCATTCTTGTCTTATCAAAAATCTTTACGGTAAATTAAGCGATGTAAATCCGGGTTAAGGCGTGTATCCTGATGAATAGTAATTCATTCTGTTGATGAGTGCAATA
>CAYOLE010000148.1:0-8796 GCA_964404705.1 uncultured Rhodohalobacter sp.
GCCGGAATGACGGTTGCTTATTTAGGTTTTTCTCTTATCTCGAATTCACGTTATTGTACCTTACAACTCATTGAAGCTCACATACATCTATTTATAAATTCAAACCTGACTAATGAAACCTATCCTGAATTATTTTCTTCGGGGACTGCTGTTTGTCTTTCCTCTTTTTGCCACATTCTACATCATCACCATCTTAGTCAACTGGATTGATAATACACTTTACGGCATCATTTTTGGATGGGTGCCGTTTGATTTACCTGGCCTTGGAATTATAACCGCCTTTTTCCTCATCGTTCTTCTTGGTGTCCTGGTAACACAAGCGTTCACTCGCCCACTCCTATCATACTTCGAGCGTGCTATTGAAAAAACACCCTTTGTAAAAATTATTTATACGGCGTTTAAGGATCTGACAGAAGCATTTGTAGGGGATAAAAAACGATTCAGTCAACCTGCCAGGGTCCGCCTGACTGATGGAGTTGAACGGATAGGATTTATCACACGTACCGATCTTTCAGATTTCGCAATAGAAAACCGGGTGGCCGTTTATTTTCCCCACTCCTATAATTTTTCCGGAAATCTTTTTTTGGTTGATCCCACATTTGTAACTCTCCTTGATGTTGATCCTTCTGATGCGATGAAATTTGCTATTTCAGCTGGTGTAACTCATGTAGCACCAATCTCAAAAGATAATATATAATGTCCCCGCCGTTTTCCTTAAGCGAAATTAACGAGATCCGTAAGCTGTTTCCCCATACTCACAATGGCAGTATTCACATGAATCATGCTGCCATCAGTCCCCTGCCCCGACCCGTGAAAGAGGCTTTGGATAAGTGTATAGAGGAGCGTTATTCAGGAGCGATAGAGAACTTTGAAAAAGTTAAGCTACTTATTGGTCAGACCAGGCAAAACATTGCAGAATACATTCATGCTGATCCGGATCAAATTACATTTACAGGTAACACTTCCGATGCGATATCAGCGGTTGCCAACGGACTGGATTGGAATTCTGGTGACGAAATAATCCTTAACACCATGGAGTTTCCTGCAAATGTTCAGCCATTCCGCCGGCTTGAATCGCAAGGAGTAATTCTGCGATATGTACCTCACCGGAATCATACTATTACGGCAAATGACATTCGTTCATATGTAACTCCTAAAACTAAACTGGTGTCGGTGAGCGCCGTCCAGTATTTGAGCGGATACAGGGCGGATCTTGAAGCCATTGGATCTCTTTGCAAAGATAAAAATATTCTTTTTGTGGTGGATGGTATTCAGGCGCTCGGTGCAACTCCGGTTGACGTGAAGCTTTGCCATATTGATGCGCTCGGAACCGGAGCTCACAAATGGCTGATGGCGCCGATGGGAATTGGTTTCCTCTATTTGTCGAAAAAGATGCAATCAAAACTATCTCCTGTAAAAACAGGATGGCTTTCGGTGGACGATCCGTGGGCTTTGACAGAGTTTAATCAGCCCTGGCTGCCAGTGAGTTCTCACCTCGAAACCGGCACACCAAATCTTATAGGTATAACAGGCTTAGGTTCTTCACTGCAACTATTTAAGTCAATAGGTATAGAATTAATTGAGAGTCAAATATTGCATTTAACAGGAGTTATTATCAGCAAACTGGAAGAGAATCAAAAGGCAACTATTAAATTAATCACACCCGCTGATAATCGCCGGCGAATGGGTATTGTTTCTTTTGCGTTAGTGAAAAATGTCGACCATCAGGAAGTACTCACAGAACTCAAAAAGAAAAAAATTAATATTTCCTCCAGAGAAAACTACTTTAGAATATCTCCCCATTTTTATAATACTGATCAGGAAATAGAAAAGGTACTCGATCAACTATTCACAATAGTATGAAATTAGAAATTACCGGGTTTAAAAAAGTCTTGACTGACGTCAAAGTCGTACTGGGCAAAACTTTTACAAAAGCGATTGATGATGACATCATGACTCAGGGAGCGGCTATCGCATTTTACACGGTATTTTCCATTGCACCGCTGTTCATATTGGTTGTTTCCGTATCCAGTCTTTTTATGAGCGATGAGTTTATCCTCACACAAGTGGATGAACAGCTAAGGGAGCTTGCGGGTCCAGAAATTGCTGAAAGCCTGAACCAATATCTTCAGGAAGTAAACTACACTCCGACGGGTGTATTTACCACAGTTGTTGCCATCATTACAGTAATTTTTGGGGCCACGACAGTTATAGCACAGCTTAAAAATACACTGAATACAATATGGAACGTAGAAGTTGTACGCATTAATTCAATCTGGAATTTTGTTTTAACCAGACTTCTTTCATTTGGTGTGATACTGCTGATCAGCTTTTTATTGATTGCTTCACTTCTTGCTGAAGCAATTATTGGTATTATTTCAGGATTTTTTACTCAGACTTTGCCCGACATAAATATCAATATTCTCAAAATTACTACAGAACTCATGACCGTTGCCTTTGCTGTTGCTTTCTTCACTCTAATCTTTAAAATTCTTCCGGATGTTAATGCCCCCTGGACCGATATTTTAGTTGGGGCGATGGCGACCACAGTTCTCTTCTTGCTTGGTAAATATCTTATTGGACTTTATATGACCGCGTCAGACATCAATGCGGCTTACCGTGCGGCGGGATCGCTCGTTATCTTTATCGTATGGGTGTACTACAACATACAAACCATTTTACTGGGGGCAGTTTTTACCCAGGTCTATACAGAAAAATTTGGCGGAGAAATCAGACCCTATTCATTTGTACAGATGAGAGAATCCGGATATGTTACAAAAGTTCACAACAGTTCAAGAAAGGTAGATTGATGAAATGCCATCATACTCACGTTCTATAACACGCGCTGAACTAATACACCTCTTCAAAAGTTCTGTCGGAGGGTTTTATAAACCGCTTGAATTTATCTGTTGGGATTTCGTCGAGTGAAGCTGGCAGTTCTTTTTTAATCTGAACATAATCCAGCAGATCTAATCTCACCAACTGTTTATAAATACCAATTTCCATCCCCTTCATACCGCAGATATAAATTAGAGTATTCTCTTTTTGCAGAATAGGCTGAAGCAATTCTTCCTCTTCTTCCAGCTGAGTTTGTACATAATATTTTGAACCATCTTTACGACGGTGTTCCCGGGATATTGATTTCAAAAAATGGAAATTATCATGTTTTTGATCCATCTCAGCGAGATAGTCAGAATACAGCAAATCGGTACGATAAGGACAGCCAAATACAAGCACACAATCATTTTTGTAATCTTCTTCGAAAAGCTCTTTTATCATACCTCGGTACGGAGCAATTCCAGTACCTGTAGCAAAAAAAAGGTAGTTAAAATCACGCGAATTTTTTGGCAGCAGAAATCGCTTGCCACTTGGCCCCGTCATTTTCACTTTATCACCCGGCTGTAAATCGGACAGATAATTTGACGCAACGCCCAGGTAGAGTTTGTCTTTGAATTCTTCAATTGTACGTTTAACAGTGGTAGAAACAAGATGTTGCTTGCCATGTTCTCCGCTTGTTGGTGATGAAACAGAATATAAGCGGAGTTTATGCGGCCTTCCCCGCTCATCCTCACCAGGTGGCAATATACCAATTGACTGACCCACCCGTATTCGATTCTCAAGATTTGTTCCTGAAACATCGAACGTAATATGACGCACAATATTTGGACTCGATTCCCTGGTTACAATATAATTTTCGACCACTGTTGCTTCAACAGGATCCTTTGGGGAATAGATATTTAATTCAACTTCTGGAAGGACAAGCTCAGTCATTATTCCGGGTTGGAATTGATATTGGTTTATATTTGATTGCATGAATCCATCTTTTATAAATTAATAACCACCTGTAGTAATGATATGATTCTGGCGGGTAATAAATCAATGATTATATAAGAGATGGAACCGCTTTTATATTTATTTTCATAGAAATCTAAAAAATTTAGCGCTGCGCATTAAGAGGAAAATGAAGAATACGGTCTACATAATTTGCTTTAATATCTGCTGTATGTGATGCCATCAAAATCAATGTGCCGGCTCTTTTGGCATTCTGAAGTATGTCTTCAACTACTTTCCTTGTATCTACATCGAGTCCACGCATGGGTTCATCAAGAATCAGTACTTTTGGATTTACAATGCAAGCGGCAGCAACTTGCGTCTTTTTTTTCATACCGGTAGAATAAGTTCCTATTTGTTCATAACGATCTTCTCCAAGGGAGAGTTTATCAAATAGCGCATTAATTTCATCTGCTGATTGATCATTCCAGTTTTCACGGCTCCGCAAAACCCATTCCAGTAGTTCAACACCTGACAGATGCACCGGCAGTGTTTCCTGATCGTGCACCAGCCCCACATCCTGTAAATATCGCTGTGGGTATTTATGAATATCAAAACCGTTGTACAGAATTGTTCCTGATGTAGGAAATGAGTTTACGGATAGTAATCTCAAAAATGTAGTCTTTCCCGATCCATTGGGTCCTGACAACCCGACAAACTCGCCCTCTTTAAACCTGTCGTTTATCGATTCAAAGATTGTTTTCCCGGCTTTAAACTGCTTGGTAATATTTTGAAGTTCAATCATAATACATCAGGAATAAACATTTTTATACAGATGTGCAAAAAGAGAAAAAATGCCGGCGGAGGCTATATAAAACAAAAGTATTCCACCCTGCGCACTGTACGATACATGGCCGAAAATCCAGGAGTTAAAAAGCATGCTTAATGCCAGTATTAAAATCCATCTGAACTGCATCCACATGCGCACAAAAACCCACTGTGCGGAGGATCCAATCCAGCGCTGAAACCAGACAGGTGAATATTGATCAGACAAAGACACTGCAATAATTGAGTGATGAAACAAGGAAAAAAGCAGCCAGGCGGAGATCATAAGTTCATCACCAGGATTTTGATATGAAAGCAGCCAAATTAAAATATGGCCCACAAATAACACTCTGCCTGCAGGAAATTTTCGATCCAGCTGCAACAACATTGCCCAGACATGGCTTTTTATAGGCGTTGGCACCCACCATAACTGTTTCACCTCTATTTTAGAGGCCTCTTCTTTTCCGGTAATTGTTTCTCCAAAAAATTCATTAAAAAAAGCACCCGATGCATAATAGTTGCTAACCAAATCAGGATTCAGCTTTTTGACTGAAACCAAGGCTGCAATAATAAGTAAAATGGCAGGAATCATTTCATAATAAATGCCAAAGCCGCCATATAACGCTGCGCCAACTGATACACCAATCATTCCAAGTGCGCCAATAACTACAGTGTTTATAAAACTTGGAATTGCTCCCGGATCGATTGGATACTTAAAATATTCGCCCATCGTGGCACGCAACTCCCGGCCCTTTGTTGATTCCTTCCAGAATTGTGAGTTTTTCCCGGAACGGGTATACCTGCAAATTGAATAGACCATAAGGCCAATGAAAAACAGGGATCCGGTAATAAAATAGATCGCTTTGGTTGCCACATCAGATAGTGGGTTCCAGATATCACCGAAACAGATTGCTGCGATAAATAGAATAGAACCCACCCATAAAATGGCTGACCGCCTGAACAAATGTCTTAGAAGAGCTTTAGGGCCAGCATTGCCAAGTTGCATAAGTGTAGAGTAAGGATCAGGAAACAGAAGATACGGAGTAATAAAGGCAATCAGAGCTGATCCAAAGAACAGATACATGCGCAAAGCAACAACACGGCTTTCCAGCGATGCTGTACCTGTCCAAAGCAAACCCATCCCAGCAACAAGTATAAGAAAGGCTGATTTACTCAAAAATGATAAAGGTCTGACCGGTGAACGAACGATATTTATTTTACCTGATTTAATGGAAGCGAATAAAATAAGACAGATCACGCAAAATTCCTGAGTCTTTCATTCAATTCATAAATTAAAATTCCATCTGTTAATATTCAGTGGTTTAATTCCCCGACCCTCTTGGTCGGAAAAGATAGAAGTCCCCCTTCGAAGGGGGTAGCGAACGGTGTGAGCGGGGGATGACTTTCTGTGTTTAGAATATCTATTTCTTGGATATGAAGCACATGATTTATCCCCATTGTCCTCCGCCGGCTCAGTGAAGAGACACTTCAGAATAAACTCCATATTGATAAAAAAGTCATGGGATCTAATTTGACACCTCGTGGGCTCTGCCACGAGGTAGTTCTTATATCCCAAAAAAATCAGTTTCAAATCTGTCATTATCACGATCAACTTTTGTACTCTGATTTTTTTATATTAAATGGATTGAAAAAGCGGTTACATAACTCAAAGAAATAGACAACTCGTATGAAATTTTACGTTTGTATTAAGCAGGTTCCTGATGTAAATGCACCTCTTCAGATTAAAGACGGAAAACTAATACAGGATGCTGACAGAAGCATTTTGAATGCCTATGATGCCTCCGCTGTTGAAGAGGCTCTTGTTCTTAAAGAGGTCCATGAAGCCGAAGTTGAGGTTGTTCTCGCCGGGCCTGAAAAAGCAAAAGAAACGATCCGAAAAGCGCTGGCAATGGGAGCTGACAAAGGTACGCATATCATCACCAGTGATGATTCAGAAAATGATTCATACACGTATGCAAAAATGCTTGCAGCTTTTTTTAAGGATAAGGAGTACGACTATATTTCCTGCGGAAAACAATCACAGGATACTGATTCAGGTTTGACCGGCGGAATGATCGCGCAGATTCTTGACATTCCATACGTTACGAATGCTGTTGGCCTCGCTTTAGAGAACGGCACATTACAGGTAAAACGACAGGGTGACGCGGGACAGGAAATGATTGAGCTTCCATCACCGGGTTTAGTTACCTGTTCGAATGATATGAATGATCCGCGTATTCCCAGCCTGAAAGGAATTATGCAATCTAAACGCAAGTCTGTGGATACAATTCAGGCCGCAGATCTTGACATTGAACAAGAGCTCGTACCTAAAACCAAAATACTTGGCTATGAAGAAAAACCCGGTCGAGAGCCCGGCCAGAAGTTTGAAGGCGAACCGGAAGATATAGCAAAAAAAGTAGCGCAGCTTCTCGATTCAGAAGAGAGCCTTATCTAAATTAATTCAACCTAATCAGATTTAATCATCCCATGAGTACACTCTTAACGTACATCAGTGTAAACGAAGGAAAAATTAAACGGTCATCCCTTGAGGTTCTGTCTCGGTGCAATCAGCTTGCCAGGGACAGTGGCCAGATTTCTGCTGCTCTTGTTATAGATTCTAATGCATCAGGCATTGCAGATGAACTAAAAAAATATGGGCCGGACAAAATTTATTTAATTGAAGACCCCATTTTCAAAAATCATCTTAACACTCCACTATTAAAGGCGTTATCATTGGTTATAGAGAAAACCGATCCCTCAATTGTGGCATTTGCTTCAACAGAAAGTTCGAAAGATGTTCTGGGCGCTCTTACAGCAAATCAGCAAACGGCATCACTCGCTGATATGTCGGAGTTTGAACTCACAGAAAATGGAGTGAAGGGAAAACGTCCGGTGATGGCAGCTAAAATTATCGCTTCTGTTAAAGCTGAAGGTTCACCGGTACTTCTTACTGTTCGGGCAGGATCGTATGATGTGAATGAAAATCCGTCAGAACCTGAAGTAGAAACTATTGATTTTTCCTTTAGTGAGGATGAACTACAGATAACGCTGAAAGAGATAATTGGAGCGTCAGATGATAAAGTTGATCTCTCCGAGGCTGAAATCGTCGTTGCTGCCGGACGAGGTGTGAGGGATGAAGCCGGCCGGGAAATGATCTCAGAACTTGCCTCTATTCTTAATGCCGGTATAGGCGCGTCACGGGCGTTAACAGAGTCAGGCGTCTATGATCCCAGCCTTCAAATTGGACAGACCGGTAAAGTCGTAGCCCCGCAACTCTATATTGCTGTAGGTATTTCCGGAGCCATACAACACGTGGCAGGCATGGCAAACTCAAAAGTAATTGTTGCAATCAATAAGGATCCTGATGCCCCCATCTTCGATATTGCCGATTACGGCATTGTCGGGGATCTCTATAAAGTACTGCCTCCTTTCATTGAAGAACTGAAAAAAATAAAAAGTAACTGATTAATCCGTGAGTTTTGAGAGAAAGGCGTAAAAGCAAGACTATCTTATGCTTAATATGTTTTAAAATCTGAAAAAACAGGATTGACTTAAAACTCATCACATTACTCAGGACACACTACTCCCGACTCTGACTCTATGGATGAAAAATTTGACTGTATAATTGTGGGTGCCGGTGTAGCCGGGCTTGCTGCTGCCATGACACTGGCACGCAACAACATGAAATTTCTGCTCATCGAAAAGGGAGAATTCCCCGGATCAAAAAATGTTTCCGGCGGGGTCATTTGGGGGCACGATCTGGCGAAACTTGTTCCAGGCTACTGGGAGGAGGATGCCGGATGGGATCGATTTATCAACCATCGACGGCTAACGTTTATGGACGATGTGTCTACATTCTCTGTCGATTTTAAATCCTCTCATTTTAATGAGCCTCCCTACACAGGTGTGGTTGTTCTGAGATCCAAATTTGATCGATGGCTTGCTGATAAAGTGCAACAGGCTATTGATGAAAGTGATTATGCCATGGATTCCTTTATAGCGCCGAATATTCTTGTTGAGGAAATCCTGCAGGAGAATGGAAAGGTAACCGGCATCCGAACCGGCGATGAGAAGTTTTATGCCGACTCTGTAATTTTGGCTGAGGGGGTGAATAATCTTCTTACACGACAGGTTGGGCTGCAGGATGATTATGTGCCCGCCGATCACATGCTCACCGGAATTAAAGAAATTATCCAATAT
>CAYOLE010000149.1:0-8769 GCA_964404705.1 uncultured Rhodohalobacter sp.
TCGGAAAAACTCATCCGATGATTATTCTCCTGCAACCAAACAATTATAGTTGACATAAAAATAGTCATTTAACCTTTAACAATAGCTATGGAACTTACAAGAATGGAAGGTCTTTAAACTGCAACGCTGTTAATTTTACTGATCTTCAATCCAACCAAACAGTTCCATGCAGAAAGAGTTCCAGCTACGTGTAATTCCGGAAGTGGCCGCAGATAAAGAAAAGCTCCAAAACTACATCTCCGGTAAAACAGATATTGCCTTTCAGGATATCAGTCACGTTGAGATTCTGCGCCGTTCGATCGATGCCCGCCAGAAGCAGGTCATCATCAACCTTAAAGTGAACATATATATAAACGAAGAATTTTCTGTTAAACCGGATACACTGCCCGATTATCCCGATGTGAGCAACAAGGAGGAAATCCTGATTATAGGAATGGGGCCGGCCGGTTTATTTGCCGCCCTCCAACTGATTGAAAACGGGAAAAAGCCGGTGATCCTGGAGCGTGGCAAAGATGTAAGGGAACGGATCAAAGATCTCAAAGGAATTAACGTTGATCATGTTGTTAATGAAGATTCAAATTATTGTTTTGGAGAAGGTGGGGCAGGTACGTACTCGGATGGAAAGCTCTACACCCGTTCCAAAAAACGGGGTGATGTTCAGCAGATTCTGGAGTTGTTTACAGGTTTTGGAGCGGTCAGGGATATTTTAGTAGATGCTCACCCTCACATCGGAACCAATAAACTGCCACCGATTATTGCGAAAATGAGAGAATGCATTCTGAACAGCGGCGGAGAGATTCATTTTAATACCCGGGTTACCGATTTCCTGATTAATGGTGATCAAATTAAAGGCGTAAAAACTTTGAGCGGGGATACATTTAAATCAGAAAATGTAATCCTTGCAACAGGCCACTCAGCGAGGGATATATTTGAACTGCTGCAAAGAAAAAATGTTGAAATAGAACTAAAACCGCTCTCGATGGGAGTACGGGTGGAACATCCGCAATCCCTGATCGATTCTATTCAATACAGCTGTGATATTCGCGGGCCGCATCTGCCGCCATCCGCATACAATATTGCAAAGCAGGTTGGAGCCCGGGGAGTGTACTCCTTTTGCATGTGCCCAGGCGGCGTAATCGCTCCCTGCGCCACTAAACCCGGTGAGATCGTTACCAACGGATGGTCATCCTCGCGCCGGGCCCGATCAACCGCAAATTCGGGTATTGTGGTTGAACTGCGTGAAAAAGATTTTTTGCCCTATGAAAAATACGGTGCTCTCGCAGCCATGGAGTTTCAAAAATCAATCGAGCAGAGAGCCTGGGTTGAAGGGGGCAAAATGCAGACTGCACCGGCCCAGAGACTTGTTGATTTTGTGGAGGGACGGACCTCCAAAGATCTGCCCAAAACATCCTACTCTCCGGGTATCACATCGGTGGATTTACAATCAGTTTTGCCCGATTTTATTTACAATTCCCTGCGTGATGGATTTAAAAAGATTGACAAATCGATGCGTGGCTACCTGACAAACGACGCCGTGGTACATGCACCGGAATCGCGGACCTCGTCACCTGTCAGTATTCCAAGAGATCGTCAAACCCTGCAGCATGTGCGTGTAAAAGGGTTATACCCGTGCGGTGAGGGAGCGGGCTATTCAGGCGGTATTGTTTCTGCAGCAATGGATGGTGTGAAGTGTGCCAATAAAATTGCCGGCAATGAAAATAACGACTGATTAAAGTCAGGTTCAGGCAGCTATTTTCAAAATGCCATTACTACTTTCCAGCATAGTGTAGTAAGTTGTTGTGCAGCAGACTAATCTTTTATTAATTCGGCGTAAATGGAATCATACGATTTTGAATTTGAAATGACTGTGCGGGATTATGAACTTGATACACAGGGTGTGGTCAATAATTCCGTATATCAGAATTATCTTGAACATGCCCGGCATCAGTATTTAAAAGCGGTGGGATTGAATTTTAATCAGCTTCATGAGAATGGAACCGATGCGGTGGTTCACAAAATTGAACTTGAGTACAGGAAACCACTGGTGGGTGATGATGAATTTGTAGTGTGCATAAATGTGCGCCAGCAGGGGCACGTTAGGTTTATATTTGATCAGGATATCTACCGAAAACCCGATGAGACATTAATTCTCAAAGGAGAAGTAACCACGGTGTTTATGAACAATGGGCGGCCCATCCGCCCGCCAGTAGAAGTGGTGCAAGCATTCAAAAATCATCGTGAGTAAAATCACAATACAATCTTTTCAATTAACGCAATCACTGATCCCTGAAATTACCAGTACAACTACTATGAAAATAATTCTTACCGCTTTACTATTCATTTGCTTTCAGTCTGATTTTCTGAATCCATCAATCCAGACAGATGATGACAAAGAAATACTTTCGGAACTTCTTGATGATTTTTTAGCCGGAGCTTCGGTGAACGATGCCGAGATACACGACAGATTTTGGGCTGAAGACCTGATCTACACCGGTTCCGCAGGCACACGAACTACAAAATCTGAGATAATGGAGGAACTAAAAAATCAAGCCGCAAGTGAATCAGATGTAATGCCGGTTTATCATGCCGAGGATCTGCAAATTAATCTTTATGGAGAAACGGCAGTGGCAGCGTTTCGGCTTATCGCAGCATTCGACTCAAGTCCAGATAATGACATGCAGTTCTATAATACCGGCACTTTTGTAAAGCGTGACGGACAATGGAAAGCAGTGGCCTGGCAGGCTACCAGGATTCACGATTAGACTCTGTGTTATCGTGGATATATCATATTATAAAACTCTTCTGCCCGGCGTTTTTCCGTTTCAGCTTCATTCGTTCTGCTTAGTTTTTCCAGTGTTTCTGCCCTTATAAGATGCGCTTTTTTGGCAAGGGGTGAATCAGGAAACAGATGAGCGCTTTCGCTGGCATAATCGTACGCTTTCTGAATATCATCCGGGTTATCACTGACTTTCAACTTTGCCGCTTTATTATACGCCACCTTCCAGCCTTTTACTTCCTCGCTCATGCGTCCGGCCGCCTGCAATACGTCAAATGGTGGCAGCTGCACAATGCTGTTTTTCTCATGAATCAAGGGTTGTTCATCAGAAAAAAATGCCATGATACCCCGAAGCAGGGCCTCAGCTTCTTTCAAATTATACTCATTGTTTTTTAATCGCTCTTCCTCACGGATATTGGTAAAAAAAGACGCTTCAGTAATCACACCCGGTATGCCGTAGGAGTGGCGGAGTACTGCGGCACCGGAGTTTGGAAAAATCGTATGATCAGAGCCAACAAGGATGGGTTTCTTTCCATCAAAAAGAGCGCTATTAATTTCTTTTCCAAGATTTATGCCCAGTTGAACGCTCGCTTTATTTTCACTTGAATTTCCGTGAAAATAAATGACCGGAAAATTTACAGATGTATCTGCAATGGCATTATGATGAATCGATATAAACAGGTCAGCATTGTTATTGACGGCAAGTATTGCACGCTCCTCAAGATCAATATCATCATCCTCATTCCGTGTTAACAGAACCTCGGCCCCTTGTTCAAGCAATAATTCTTCAAGCATTATGGCAACCCGGAGGTTGATCCACTCCTCACGTTCGCCAGCCTGGCCAACCCGGTAATGATCCGTTTGAGCTGTTCCACCATGGCCCGGATCAAGCACAATTGTTTTTCCATCCAAGACTGACTGATCAACCCTGCATCCTTCAAAAAATATCAGTACAGGAAAAAATAATGCTATAAAAAATGTTAATCGGGCCAATGCTGTATGATTTTTTTCTGACTCCTAAAGATAATACTGCCTCAGGTGAGATCTTTATTTCTGAATCAAAACAGGCTGGTTTGATCTTTATCACCTTTTCGGGTTCGGGTTGTTTTTGCAGCAACTTTTGGTATATCATCATGATAAGCCACAAGCATTTCCGGAGTAAATGCCTTTCCGTAGATCCGTTTTGCGATTCCCTGCAAAGCTCGCTCGCCATGCGATGTTATCGTCAAAAAACCATTCTCGTTTTCATTTATAAAGCCAAACTGTTTTATATCATTTATAATCAGATACGCCAATTTTGGTATGGTTCCGATATTTTTTTCCACATACTCTCTGTGGGGCGGTTCATCGGGGTTTGAAACAATAAGACCAAGCGCGTTAAGCTCAGCTTCAGTAAGCGGATAGCCGTTTGCCCCTTTTGTAAGAAGTGAATCCCACGCCTCCTGGCTATAGAAGAGGCCAAACCACGCTTTAGCTTCCCTCAATAAGCTTTTTGTTACTGTACACGCTACATAATGTCCGGGTTTTGCTTTTTTTACTTCACCCCGCTCCCTGTACATCGTTACCATTGTTGCCAGATCAAGCTCCTGCAGATTGGGGGGATAGCTGAATATAAAATCCGACTTTTTTTCCATAGTTATAATTTAGTACATGTCTGGAATTGAGAATAATCGAACTATCCTGGTTTGTGAAGCTTATTTTTTGCCCTTTTCATCAATAACCCGGACAGCATCTGCCATTGTTACTTTTTCGGGTTCCATTTCTTTCGGAAGCGATACATTCTTTTTTCCATATTTCAAATACGGGCCATACCGGCCTTCCATCACTTTGATCGGCTGATCAGTTTCGGGATGCTTACCCAGATCCTGAATCGCTGAGCTTGATCTTCCCTTTCCTTTTTTCTCTTTCAGCAATTCCACCGCCCTGTCGAGTTCAATTTCAAGGACATTATCAGTCTTTTTGAGTGATTTAAAAGTGCCATCGTGAAGGACAAACGGGCCATACCGGCCAACACCCGCCTTCACAACTTTACCTGTGTCAGGATGATCTCCCAGAGACCGCGGAAGTTCGAGCAGCTTCAAGGCCAGATCCAGATCCACATCTTCCGGCTTCATTCCCTTTAAAAGTGAAACCCGTTTTGGTTTTTTATTATCGTCTGTTGCTTCGCCACGTTGCACATACGGTCCATACCTACCATTTAATACGTAGATGTTCTCATCGGTTTCAGGATCTTTTCCAAGTGATTTTGGCCCTTCCTTCTCAACTTTCAGCAGCTCTTCCAGTTTTTCAGGAGAAATATCAGCCGGATCCATATCATTTGGCAGAGAAGTTGTAATCTCTTCACCATCCGTCTTCGATTTTACATACGGTCCATACCGGCCCACAAACACATTTATGCCATTGAGATTCTCGAGTGGCAGATCTAACATCCGGGCTTTCGCGCCATCAATCTTATCTTCGCGGATTTCCACTTTATTTTTTAAGCCTTCATCACCATGGTAATAATCCGAAAGATACTTTACCGGATCATACTCGCCTCTGGCGATCAGATCGAGTTTTTCCTCGAGTTCCGAGGTGAAATCACTGTCAACCAGTTCCGGAAAATGCTCTTCCAGCAATCCCGTAACAGCAAAAGCTGTAAATGTAGGAATAAGAGTTTTACCATCACTTTTAGCGTAATCTCTGTCTTGAATAGTGCTAATTATGGAAGCGTACGTACTTGGGCGGCCCACACCTCTTTTCTCAAGCTCTTTTACAAGGGTTGCTTCTGTATAGCGAGCTGGAGGCTTGGTTTCATGGCTGATCGATTCAAGCCCATGCATTTCGATTTCTTCATTCTCTTTCATCTCGGGAAGAAATATTTCCTGATTTTCGAGTGCGGCTTCCGGATCGTCGCTTCCTTCTACATACGCACGAAAGAACCCGGCAAAGAGAATTTTTTTGCCCGTGGTTTTAAAGTCGGCCCGGGTATCTCCATGTTCAGCTGTAATTGTCACATTGGTAAACTCCAGTTTCGCTTCCGCCATTTGGGTGGCGATAGTTCGTTTCCATATCAGGTCGTACAATTTAAACTCGCGTCCGCTCAGCTTCGCTTTTTCGGGTTTCACAAAACTGGAACCGGCAGGCCGGATCGCTTCGTGAGCCTCCTGGGCACCTTTCGATTTCCCGAAATTTCTCACCCGTTCAAAGAGATATTCTTCCCCATACTCTTCTTTTACCGCAGTCCGGGCTGCATTAATTGCCTGGCCTGACAGATTTGCCGAATCGGTTCTCATATAGGTAATCAAACCGCGTTCGTACAATTTTTGAGCGATGCTCATGGTGTCACGCGCCGAAAACCCTAACTTACGATTTGCTTCCTGCTGTAGTGTCGAGGTGATAAAAGCAGCGGATGGATTTCGTTTTTGCTGTTTTACATCCACATTAGTAACTGTCCATGTAGCTTCATGAAGCTCATCACGGAGTTTTGAGGCTTTTTCCTCATCAAGAAGAACAACACTTTTAGGTTTTTTGAGCTTACCTGTACTTTCATCAAAGTCTTTACCGCTTGCAAGCCGCTTGTCGTTCAGGTGCGACAAGTCTGCATTAAACCTGTCATTTTTTTTCTGTTTTGAAAGTTCTGCTTTCAGATCATAATATTTACCGCTTTTAAAGCGCATTCTTTCACGTTCGCGGTCTACTAAAAACTCGACGGCCACCGACTGAACCCTTCCGGCTGAAAGGCCGGGAGAGATTTTTTTCCAGAGCAAAGGAGAAATTGTATAGCCCGCCAGCCTGTCCAGAATCCGGCGTGTTTCCTGTGCGTGAACAAGGTTCATGTTGATATCACGAAAATTGTCAAGAGCTTTCCTGATCGCTTCCTTCGTTATCTCGCGAAACACCATTCTCTTGACCGGCACTTTGGGTTTCAGCAATTCGACCAGATGCCAGCTGATCGCTTCTCCCTCGCGATCTTCATCTGTTGCTAATATCAGTTCATCCGAATCCTTCAGCGCTTTTTTTAACCGTGTAACAATTTTCTTTTTGCTGGACGGGGTAACGTAAAGCGGTTCAAAATCTTTATCCACATTAATGCCGAGATTCGACCACGATTCCTTTTTATACTTTTTAGGAACTTCTTTTGCCGATGAGGGCAGATCGCGAATATGGCCCATGGAAGAGTCTACCGAATAACCCTTTGGTAAATATTTTTTGATGGTTTTGGTTTTTGTAGGAGACTCAACGATGACTAATGTTTTCATGATACTTTTTTATATTGATTCAACAAGCTCTTTTAGTTCTTCTGCATGAGCTTTTGTATTCACTTTATCTATAATTCCGAGAACTGTTCCATCCGTGTCGAAAATATAAGCCGAACGGGTGGGCGCATCGAATGTTTTACCATACATTTTCTTCTCTACAATGGAATCAGTGGCCCGGGCAAATTTAAACTCCGGATCTGATGCCAGCGTGTAACTGATACCTAATTTATCTGCATAGTTTTTATGAGACCAGCAGGTATCCTTGCTAAGGGCGATAAGATTATATCCATGTTCATCAAACCAGGATGCATGTTCGGCCAGACTTCGATTTTGCTTATCGCATCCACCGGTGTTATTTCTCATATACACCGAAACGATAGTGGGGCGTGTGAGGAGTTCCTTAAAAGAAGCTTCTTTATCCTCTCCGTTTTGAACAACCTTTATAGTAAAATCTGTGTCGATCCTATCTCCAACTGAAACCATATGCTTATATTTTGTATGGATATGAATTAAATCAACCCAATCTATTAAATGTTTCGTTCTTATTTACAATTAGCCTTGAAGTATAGGCATTCTTTGGATTTTTGAACAACTGCTACTTTTTTATCTTCTGCCAGACTGCAGTTCAGGATGTTTTAGAAGAAGTTTTGTCACTGCAGCAAGCACTATAGAATGGTGCACTACTCCTTCTTGTACATGTAACAGGAAGTCTTCCATCGGCATGGTGTGCATACGTATATCTTCATGGCCATCTGTTTGCTGAGAAGCCGTTTTTATACAATCCTTTGCAAGATACAGATGTGTAAAATTGGTGAGTATTGCCGGATTAGAGCTTGTTTTACCCAGCGAATGCCAGGATGACGAGCTGTAACCGGTTTCTTCCAGAAGTTCCCGTTTGGCCGCCTCATCGGGATTTTCGCCTGGATCCACCATTCCACCGGGAATCTCAAGTGTTATTTCGTGAATGCCATGACGGTACTGTTCAACAAGTATAACTTTGTTGTCGTCTGTCAGGGCAACGACGTTAATCCATTCCGGGGCTTTTAATACGTAAAAATGGGCGGGTTGTTGGGCCCCATCAGGCAGCACCTCATTTTGATGCAGAGAAAAAATGGGAGTTTCATAGACTTTCTTATCTTCAAGGATCTCCCAAAGAGGTTTAGTAAATTGGAACATGATAGATGTTTAATAATTGAACATGAAAAGCATAGAATTTACGAAAGAAGCATACAGCAATGAAAATGAACTAACCCGGCTGGTAGAAAAAGCCTGCGATTTAATGGAGGAGATTTACAAAAATGGTGACTATCCCAAGTTAACTGTTAAACGCGCATGGTCTGAACACAATCCTATAATTACTGGAGAAATCGCTGTTCCGAGTGCCTACCGCTGGTATTTGATCCGTGAATTGAGAAAATTAGCCGAGAAAGGTGCGGAGATCAAAATTTTTCCATCCCGGCCTCGATTGGAGCCAAACGATCCGAGTATATTTGATAATGCAGATGAGGATGAATGGGATATCACTCAAAAGAAACTGTTTCTGTTTAGCCCTGAACGGATTGATATCTCGCTGGATCGGCTGAAACATTACACTGGAACCGATCCCGGCGATTTTCAAAGATACATACTGTTTACCAACTACGATATGCATGTTGATGTATTTAAGGAGCTTTATCCGGATTGCTCTGCACCCGACAGAATCGTTCAGATGCCGGCCTATCATCATCAGCTGCCCGATAACAAAGGGCTTAC
>CAYOLE010000150.1:0-6947 GCA_964404705.1 uncultured Rhodohalobacter sp.
TTTGTCCCCAACCAACTCTTTCTCTTCTTCTGATAGCGGAATGAGACTACCAAAATAATCCAGTAAGGGTCGTATGGATTTTTGTTTATTCTTCATTGATATGACCACCAGGAACTAAGAGAAATTCAATTTATTGACCGTCTGAAAAGCTTTCAAGATCAATAATGTATAATTTTAGCTGAATTAGAAAAAAGATAAATGATTTTTAAAACTATGAACGATTTCAAATGGCACAATTTCGCTGAAGGTTACAATCTTTCTTGGCATAGTAGTGACAGGAGACACACTCTCTTGAGATGTTGAATAGGGATTTGGTGAGATAACGTTTGAGACTTTTTATTCAACGCAGCGAAGAACTGGCTTAGCTTGCGGGTCAGCGACACCGCGCTACGGGACTCGGAGATGCGGCGATTGATAGATCAATCGGCCCGCAGCGTGGCTGAACACAACGCTCATTATCGAGACTTCTTCGGTAAATGCCAGAAAGGAATCTTCACTGAATGCAGTAACTTTATTCTTAAAAATAACGTAGAATCCTCGAATTTTAACTGAACCAGCCATCTGATTTGCTTAGGCTGTGATCAAATAAACAGGATTATGAATCAGCCAATTATTTTTTTACTCGCTCATGAAGAATCGGTACTCAGAGAACTTCACAAAGATATAAGTAAACGGTTTGGTACCGATTACCGGATTTTATGTGAATCAAAACCCCAAACCGGTCTGGCCAGATTAAAGACTATGGCATCTAATGATGAACCATTGGCACTTCTTATTGCAGATCAAAGAATGCCCAGCATGACCGGTATTGATTTTCTTGTAAAAGCGCATGATTTATACCCGTTTGCGAAACGCATCCTTCTTGTAGAACGAGATTACAGGCAGACCAACCCCACGGTTCCGGCAATGATGCTTGGCCAGATTGATTATCATCTGGTAAAACCATGGTTTCCGGAGCAGGGCCTCTACCCGGCCGTCAGCGAATTTCTTGCTGCGTGGGAATCATCTCAGGAAGGTGGATTTATTATGTTTAAAATAATTGGACCTAAACAGACTGCACGGGCACATGAAATCCGTGACCTTCTCACTCGCACTCATATGCCTTACCAATATTATTCGGAAGAATCCGATGCAGGGCAGGAGCTCCTTCATAATTTAGGCTATGATGGTACTCAATTGCCTATAGTAATCAGGCATGATGGACGAATTTATGTTGAACCTACAGATGTTGATTTAATTGAGGCTTTTGGTGGAGGCACAAAATTGGAAAATAAAGTTTATGATGTTGCAATTATCGGAGCAGGTCCGGCTGGATTGGCAGCTGCTGTGTATGCCGCTTCTGAGGGTTTGGAAACGATAGTTTTAGAAAAACATATCACCGGTGGGCAAGCAGGAACAACTTCACGCATTCGAAATTTTCCAGGTTTTACGTGGGGAATCGAGGGCCATGATTTTGCTTACAGGGCATGCGAGCAGGCTTGGTTATTTGGTGCCAATATGGTTTTTGCTAACAAGGCAACCGAAATTCGATCTTCAGGTACAGAACATCTTGTAAAAGTAGCCGATGGACGGGAGGTCATTACGAGGGCAGTTATTATCTCAACAGGTGTAACATGGAGACGGCTTGGAATTCCCAAACTTGAATCGTTGATTGGCACAGGTGTTTTTTATGGCGCCGCCGGAAGTGAGGCAAAAGCTATGAAGGGGCAATCAATTTGTATTGTAGGTGCCGGCAATTCTGCCGGGCAGGCAGCTACACATCTTGCCAAATATGCATCTTCCGTTACAGTACTTGCTCGTGGAGATTCATTAAAGAAAAGCATGTCGGACTACCTGATTACGGAACTCAGAGAAACACCTAACATTCACGTACGGCTTGGCGTGGATATCATCGATGGTGAGGGAGACGGAAATCTCAAAGCGGTGATTGTACAAGACCGGGTAACAAAAAAAGTAGAAAAAATTCTAACAACCGGACTGTTTGTCATGATTGGAGCTGTGCCCAAAACTGATTGGCTCGAAAATATCGTTGCAAGAAATCGCCAAGGTTATATTCTTACCGGTACGGATACATTAGACAATAAGGATATCAGCCACAAATGGCCACTCAAGCGCTCTCCTCTATCTCTGGAAACCAGCACTCCGGGTATTTTTGCAGCAGGTGATGTACGATACCGGTCAGTAAAAAGGGTAGCTTCGGCCGTAGGTGAAGGATCCATCGCCGTTCAGCATCTTCACCAGTATTTTTCGGAATTGAATAACCCGGTATTAGTCTGAAATATTTACGACCATTACCAAAAATAAATTCAAAGAGTGGTAGATATAAATCCAATTACTTCCCGTTTTGTTTGATAAATATGAAAACCTGTGTACATTAATTTTTATAAGTTAGGGGTAGAGCTTTGAACTGCCTGGCAGTTTGATCAAACTCACAATAAGATTGAGTTCGATTTCGCTAAAATATCCAGATGAGATTTTACTTTGGTTTTCAAAGCCCTTGAGGTATAGGTATTTAACCTTATAAATTCCTTGAAACATGGATAGTTCTCACAAACTACGAGAATCTCCTGAGTTAAATGATCATACTGCTCTGAGGAGCATTCTGGAAGGGACTGCAGCGTATACCGGAGAAGATTTTTTTCGGCAACTCGTTAAACATCTTGCCCTGGCATTGGGAACGAATGCAGCATGGATTACAGAGTATGTAGAAAGAAAGCAACAACTACGAGCCCTTGCTTTTTGGATGGATGGCAGCTTTATAGAGGGCTATGAGTATGCAGTAAAAGGTACACCCTGCGAATTGGTTATTGGAAAAAATGAAATGCTCCATATACCACAGAATGTTATAGATCTTTTCCCCGAAGATCCTGATTTGCAAACATATCATGCGATGAGTTATCTGGGTGCTCCTCTGCTTGATATTCACGGTAACGCGCTCGGTAATCTTGCCGTAATGGATAGTCGGGAGATGCCGGAAGAGTATCATAACCTGGCACTTTTCCGAATATTTGCAGATCGCGGAGCTTCTGAAGTTCGTCGCCTGCGTACGGAACAGAAACTCAAGGAGCGGGAAGAGCAGCTAAGCCGCCTTTTTAACAGCGCAATGGACGCCATTATTGAAGTAGATCAGGAACTCACCATAATTCAGGCTAATGTGGCGGCCCTGCAACTTTTTGAGGATGGGAACAAGGACAAGATGTTAGCCCAATCTTTTAAAAAATATCTTGTTCCTGAATTTGCTTTAAAACTCAGAAACTTAATCAACAGCATACAAAATAAAGATGTCGACAACCGATGTCTGTGGGTACCTGGGGGTTTTCAGGCGGTTAATCACAAAAATGAAATATTTCAGTTCGAAGCGACCCTTTCCTATCACGAGCATAATCATAATCAATATTTCACTTTGATCCTCAGAAATGTTAATGACCGAATTGAAGCCGAAAAAAGAATCGACGTTCTTTCGGCCGAAGCAGTATATCTGCGCCAGGAAATTGAATCAATACACAACACTGATGAAATTATCGGTGAAAGTGAAGGAAAGCAGCGAATTATGAATGAGATAAGACAAGTAGCTCAGACAAACGCCACCGTTCTGATATCCGGAGAAACAGGTACGGGTAAAGAACTGGTTGCCCGGGCCATTCACGCAAATAGCAAAAGAAAAAGTAAGCCGCTAATTAAGGTTAATTGTGCATCCATTCCTGAAAATTTGATAGAAAGTGAATTTTTTGGCCATGAAAAAGGTGCTTTTACCGGAGCCACTGCAAAACGAGAAGGACGTTTTGCCATCGCTGATGGCGGAACTATATTTCTTGATGAAATAGGCGATCTTCCTCTCTCCTTACAACCAAAATTGCTTCGTGTATTACAGGAAGGAGAGTTTGAGCCGGTGGGTTCTTCAAAAACTAAAAAAGTGGATTGTCGGGTTATTGCAGCGACTAACCGGAACTTAAAGCAAATGATTCGAGAAGGAGAATTTCGGGCAGATCTGTTTTATCGGCTGAATGTATTTCCCATAACTATTCCCCCACTCAGAGAAAGAGGCGAGGATATACTGATACTTGCCCAAACATTCGCAGATAAATCTTCTCAACGTATTGGACGGGCCATTAAACCAATTTCACATTCTGATGCTCTTCATTTGAAGGCATATGACTGGCCGGGCAATGTGCGGGAGTTAAAAAA
Source organism: uncultured Rhodohalobacter sp. (assembly GCA_964404705.1). Lineage (GTDB taxonomy): Bacteria > Bacteroidota > Rhodothermia > Balneolales > Balneolaceae > SW132. The sequence goes on from CAYOLE010000150.1 coordinate 4,186, forward strand.
TATTATCGATCGGGCGGTTATAACTGCTCGTAATGGTGAAATGAATTTGGCTCCTTTGCTATCAGGTAATTTGGACGGCCATGTACACAAACCATCAAATATATCCTCTAAAAAGGTACTGACTGCTAAGGAGATGGAGAATGAAGAGCGGCTAAATATCATACGAGCGTTAGATGCCACCGACTGGAAAGTAGCAGGTGAAAATGGCGCAGCCAGTTTAATCGGAATTCCACCTTCGACCCTCAGTTCTCGTATGAAAAGCCTGCGAATTCAACGTCCTGCCTAATGTGGTTATCTGCTCATCTATAGAATAGTTCCTGTGCAATATTTGAAGGCTTTACTCAACCTAAAAAATCTCGATTTTTACTTACGAGATTTCGTAATTCACGATTTTTCATAAGATCTCAGATTTTTTAATATGCCTATAAGTTATTGGGTTTCAATCGAATACATACTACGTTCTTTTTTGGCATAGTTTGTGAAGTATAGTTGATTGGGTTTAAAACCTGACGATTCAATTATAACAAACTTAACAAAATGGAGATAATATGAAACCACAATGGAAACCTGACGAAACCTTTTATACTTCACCTCAAATGGCGATGGATGCCCCGGATGAGGATGTCGCTTATGTTTCAATGTTTAATCCAGCAGGGATGGGTGAAAAAGATGCACTTGGAATTATAGATGTCAATCCGGAGTCAACAACTTACGGCCAATTAATCAACAAGGTAGAACTGCCTGATTCGGATAACGAACTCCACCATTTCGGGTGGAATGCATGCAGCTCTCACCTTTGTGGTTATGCGCCACATGCCCACACAGAACGAAGATATTTGATAGTTCCGGGATTAAAATCTTCGCGCATTCATATAATTGATACCAAACCTGATCCAAGGAATCCTCAACTTTTTAAGGTGATTGAGCCAGAAACGATTATGGAGAAAGCCGGTTATTCTTCTCCACATACAGTACACTGTGGACCGGATGGAATCTATGTAAATGCATTGGGGGCACCAAATGGAGACGGACCCGGTGGTATTTTTATGCTGGATCATGAAACATTTGATGTAATTGGGCCATGGGAACGAGATCGGGGCGACCAGTACCTTTCATACGACTTTTGGTGGCACTTGGGATATGACACGATGATAACCAGTGAATGGGGAACGCCCAATATGGTTAAAGACGGCCTGGATGCAGAACTTCTTCTAAATGGAAAATATGGACATGCTATCCATATCTGGAATCTGAAGAACCACAAACACATGAAGACACTTGATCTTGGTTCGAAGTACCAAATGCCTTTTGAGCTTCGTCCAGCCCACAACCCGCGGAGTGCACATGGTTTTGTGGGAGTAGTGATTTCCCTGGAAGATCTTTCTTCTTCAATTTGGGTGTGGTATCGGGATAACTCAAATGGCAATGGAAATAGAAAATCCAGAGGTAAAGCGGAATGGAAGATTAAAAAGATAATCGATATTCCCGCCGAACCTGCCAGCGCCGACGACCTTCCTCCAATGCTTAAGGGATTTGAAGCGGTACCGCCCTTGGTAACAGACATCAACCTGTCACTCGATGACAAATATTTATACGTCTCATGCTGGGGAACCGGTGAACTGCGCCAATATGATGTAAGCGATCCATTCAACCCTACATTTGTTGATTCCGTGAAAATCGGGGGTATAGTAAATCGTACAGCTCATCCTGCTCAACCGCATCAACCTCTTAACGGAGCTCCACAGATGGTTGAAGTAAGTCGGGACGGTCGCAGAATTTATCTTACCAATTCGCTATATGGTCCGGTGGATAAACAGTTTTATCCCGATGGAATCAAAGGCTGGATGGCAAAAATTGATGTAGGATCAGAAGGAGGTATGACCATAGACGAGAACTTCTTTATGCAATTCAATGGCTTGAGACCGCACCAGGTCAGGCTGCAAGGCGGTGATACGTCATCAGATTCATTTTGCTACTCTTAACTTTATAATCAAAAAGCAATGTTTGATGAATTGTTATTTCCAGTTATTGCACTTTTGATGCTTGGGATTTTTCATGGAATTAATCCTGGTATGGGGTGGCTCTTTGCCGTGGGACTTGGATTACAGGAACAACGCAGGGCGGCTGTATGGTCGGCCCTGCTTCCCCTGGCTCTCGGGCATGCTCTTGCCATTGGCATCACCCTGCTTGTGGCAGGAGTGATAGGTCTTATTATTCCTGCTGAAATTCTTAAATGGATAGTGGCGGGAGTACTGATAATGTTTGGCCTTTCTAAACTGCACCGGAATCGACACCCCCGGTATGGAGGTATGGAAGTTCACTTCGGTCAACTTACCATTTGGTCATTTCTCATGGCTTCGGCACATGGAGCCGGTTTAATGGTATTGCCATTCCTGTTTAGCAGTATAGATTCAGAACCTCTGCATGCTGGCCATGTGGTTAAACATGTTGTGCAGGATACCGAACAAGTAATAACTCACGCAGGTCATGCTGATATATTAACAAATTTACCAACGGAACCGCTGATCGGCTTAATTGTCATTTTGGTTCATACGGTTGGTTATCTGCTAATAATGGGCATTGTGGCTGTTATAGTTTATGAGAAGGTGGGTCTCCGACTGCTCAAATCGGGCTGGTATAATATCGATATGATCTGGGCCTTCGCATTGATTTTAAGTGGCTCACTAATCCCTTTACTGTAAGAAAAGTAGCACAGGTCGCCTGACCTGTGGGGCTCTATTGGATAAAGATCAGAAACAAAC
>CAYOLE010000150.1:7047-8702 GCA_964404705.1 uncultured Rhodohalobacter sp.
GTAGCACAGGTCGCCTGACCTGTGGGGCTCTATTGGATAAAGATCAGAAACAAACTTTAGGTATGATGAGTACTGAAAGAATGCATATAACCTGAATAGACGGATAGCTACAGAAACTGACTCATTCCGCGGGTCAGCGACGCCGCATTACGAAACTCCCCTCCTGAATAATGAGTTGAATGATTTTCGGTTTGGTTATGACTTTTAATAATCACTCCACCGCAGCATTCCGGGCGATTTCAACATCTTCGGCCACTTCAGGACGAATATGCTCCCAGTGGAACAGTCGTTCATCATTACGGTCGAACCCTCCGCCCATGTAGTGGGTCAGGTGCATATCTTTGTAGATGGGCCGGGTGATGCGTACGACCTCATCCCAGTACCCGAGAGCGTTTTCCAGATGTTCAATGGCTTCCTGCTGATGCGATTCCCCGCCCTGCCGGCGATAGGTTTCCAGCGCAACCGCCCCTCTCAGCTTCTCAGCAAAGTGCAGACCGAGGTACGCCCACGTTTTTACATCCGATACTTCGTACATCAGTGAGGCGTTGTCGCCAGTTTCGATCCCGTCCACCAAATCCAGCGCCCGCCGGCAATCGTCTTCCAGCATGGAGATTAGTTTGGGTGGTGTGACGGCATCATCGGCAAACGATCCGCCTGCCAGAGTGGTCTCCACGTAATCTTTTACAGATACATAATTCGGATCCAGCGGCGGACGGTTGATCAGCCGGTCCACCGAGATGTAATCCATTGTGGATGATTCGTAGTCCTCCTCATTTTCATTGAGCGACAAAAAACCTTCGCTGTAGAGCGTAAAATCCCAGCGCAGATCCCAAGCCGAAGCCAGGCGCAGCGGCGTGGATGATGCCAGTGCAAAAGCCTCCTGCAGGTTTTCGCCACGGCTGCCGTAACGGCGGATGAACTCCCTCTGAAACACCTCGTCAGGGGTTTCGGGATCATACAGCAGTCGCCCCCACTGCTTATAAAACAGCCATTGCCGCTGAAAAGCATACTCCCAATCCACAGGATCTTCGATTTTAGTAAAGTAATCTTTGGCCGGAATGTAAGTCTCCGATCCGATGAAATATCCGCCAACGTAGGAAGCATCATTGGTTTCGATATGGGCACGGATAAAGTCAGGCACCCCCCACCGGAGCGCAAAGAAATCTTCGTTGCGGGCCATCCAGGCAATTTTGTAATTCTCCGGTTCCGGCTCAAAATAGGTGTTGCCCAGCTCCCCGCCGTGCACTTTCACCAGTTCGGGTGTGGAGTGTGCATGCGACCAGTTGAATTTCATCTCTACCCAGATCGGGCCATCGAAAAAGTCCAGTTTCTCCATCGCTTCGCGGGTCAGTTTTTCAACGTGTTCGCTGGTGGAACCTTCCGAACCCGTTCCGGCCGAAAACGGCACCCTGTGAATAAATTTCACCGGGCGGTCTGCCAGGCGCATTCCCTCAATCATCGTTTCATCCATCCAGTCCTGACGCTGCTGCGGGGTCATGCCGGCCATGCCCTCTCCATGAGAGATGGCGAATCCTGAAAGATCAGGATATTCATTTAGCACCTGAGTAACGCTCTCACGTGTATACCGCTTAACAATTTCGGTAGTATCGCCTTCTACATAGTAATAAGGGTAGAAATTATCATGCGCTACATCA
>CAYOLE010000151.1:0-8646 GCA_964404705.1 uncultured Rhodohalobacter sp.
AGTAAGCAAATTACTGCACGCCTACCGAAAAACCCTCCTGAATTCTGACTCCTGACTCCTGACTCCTGGCTCCCGACTCCTGCCTCCCTCACCCCGGCTCGGGATCCAACCCTCCTCCGCGTGCAGTCGCGCCTATCGTAATGGCGGCACTGATCACCACAAAATTTTTAAGTATATACTGCCCTTCAATCGTTAAGGCGTAGGGGAACACTTCAAAAACGAGATCTGGAAACAACACAATCGGAGACATCGTCCCGATCATCTGTATTAATAGCAGAAAGACAGTTAGTCGCAGCCATTTGCCGATTAACATGAGTATGCCAATGGCTACCTCAAACAGAGCAAGCACAGGAAGTGCAATCGAAGCCGGAATCAGATTAAACGAGAGAAGCGCAATGGTACCCGTGGCAAGCTCTTCTGCCGGGCTCATACCAGGGAAAAATTTCAATGCGCCAAACCAGATAAAAATCAAGGCAATACTGTATCTCAAAAAACGGATACCATATTTGCCCATCCATCGGGTAATTACCAGATCTAATTCAGTAAATAAGAGCTTTTTCAATGTATCAAGATTTAGCGATTTTTTGCATTGGTGAGGATTTTACAAAAAATCATGGACTAATCCGTCTGGCTCTTGTTATAATCCGCTTTATCTTCAACCATATTGCCACTTTTTTTAATGTTGTGGCTTTCACCATCATAGGAGTGGACAAGTTTTCGCACATCTTTCGCCTGGTCATTAGAATCACGTTCTATTTCAACGGTTTCGAGATGCACCGGCCTTCCCCACAAATAATAGAGATTTTCAAGGGCACCGGTTTCAAGTGTGGGATTTAACTCCTGGCCTGTAAACTCATGTTTAAGGTAGAGCTCCCGATTTTGGTTGTAATTACCATCTTCCACTGTGATTACCGGCGTTCCGTACAGACTGAAATAACTTTTCAGAACTCGCTTGATATTTCTTGCATCCTCCTCGGAGATAATCTGTTTAATTTCACCGGTTCTCGGATCCATCTGCTCATTCCAAAGATAAATTTCGGCATCCTTTATAAATGCTTCATCAAAAAACTCCTCGATCGCCATACGGTCTGAATAATTTTTACGCACATCGAAAATTTTTTCAACCCCCTTGCTTTCACCCTTGGTAAAAGTAACCCATTTATCGGGATCACGGCTTTCGCGAAACTCTTTACCGTGCATGCCGCGGTCCCACCTGTAGACCAGATCCTGGTAGAGCTTCAGCCCCACATTATACCAGTTCAGGGTTTTTGTAGAAGGCTGAGTAACTTTTGAATGGAATTTTGAGTATTCGATATGTTCCTCAGGGGTAATAAGGTTCTCTTCATACAATCGTCTCATAATGTGCATATGCACATAAGTGGCCCATCCCTCGTTTAACAACTTGCATCGTTTTTGATGTTCAAAAAATTTTGTCTGTTCACGAATCGTAGAAACGATATCCTTCTGCCAGTCGGCAAGCGGACGGGGTGATTTCTCAAGAATATAGCGCAGAATATCGTACCTGGGAATCGGCGGAGTTTTTTGCTGTAACTCCTCAATCTCTTTCTTGAGATCTTCAATCTCACTTTTATCCTGATGGAATTCTCTTTTCTGAATCCCTTTAATCCGTTCCGTTTTCATATCTATCAGACGTTTGCGCAGCGTTTCCTCATCTTCCTGCTCGCTCAGCAAATCGGGCGGCAGGTGCCAGCATACAGAAAACGCGCTGTCGATTGTCTGCTCATACGCCTCAAGACCATATTTCCTCTCATACTTTTTGAAACGTTTTTCTGCATTTCGGGCCTCACGTGCGAGATCCATATAATCGGAAGCATTCCGCATATACCGGTTTTCCAGGTTAAAATCCACGTGACCATACACGTGAGCCATCACCAGGATATTCAAAATCACAGGATTGGTTTCCACCAGGTACGCTTTGGGAGGAATGGAGTTCCAAACCGTTTCGTAAGGAATCCCCGCACCGTGATGCTCGTAGATCGTTTTTTGCTTATCATAGTCACGACCAAAGCTCCAGTGCGAAAAATTTGTGGTAAATCTATATGCCATAGATTCAATCATCTTCCTGGATGAGACGATTTCAAACTCCACACCGGTAGTGGTAAGACCCATATCTTCTGCGATTCGTTTAATATCTGTCTCAATTTCGTTCAGCCGTTTAATCTGTTGATCGTTCATGATTTCCACCTTTCTTTTTTCAGAAATTCCTGTACTGCAGGCAGAATATGATCTTTTTCTTTTATAACCACTCCGAGGAACGGATGTGATTTATCACCGGAAATTATACTTAACCCATCCTCATCAACTGACCGCACATCCAGCTCTTTTTCAAACGCCCGTTTTAGCCCGGAAGAAAAAGGCCGGCCATCCAGGCGGATTTCACCATATCCCAACATATTTACCTTTATCTCGTCCATTAATTTCTTTGCCTCTGCCATCGTCGCATCCGAATCCCAGTCTTCACCATCAGAAAAGTGGAACAGGTATACATTCCACATGGAGGTAGGATAATGCGATTCGATGAGGCTGCGGGCCAGTTTATACGCTTCGGCGCAGCGGGTACCTCCCGACTCTCCGGTTTTGAAAAACGAATCTTCATCTACAAGCCATGCCCTGGCATGGTGAACAATAAAGCGTACCTCCACCTGTTCGTAAATCTTTTTCAGGAATTCATTAATCCAAAAGAGCATCGACCGGGCCAGATATTTTTTTTCGGTTGTCATAGAAGCAGAAACATCCATCATTGCAAAAATAACGGCATTGGAATGATAGCTCTTCTCCTCCTTCACATTCAGATATCGCAAATCCTCGTTCGAGAGAATGGGGAACGGTTCCACTTCATCATGTTTCGGTTCAATTCCCTCTTCCAGAAGATGCAGTGCTTCACCCAGGTTACCATCGGCCTCCAGCAGTGCGGTGTAGCAGGTAAGTTCATCCTTTCCCGTCTCATCTTTCAGTGATTCCAGGTAAGCATAAAACCGCCCGATTCCCTGCCGGCTGGTCTGCTTCTTTTCCAACAGAACACTCGGACCAGATTTGCGAATGCCCGAAATTTTGTATCCCGAAATCGCCTCAAGTTTGGCTGCTTCTTCCTTCTTTTGAAGATTGGGAAGTCCAAGGTCTTCCAGCATCATCTCAATGATCTCTTCAATATCCACTTCACTTTCGATATAATCCTCTCCCGGTACATTTCCCGCGCCCGGGCGCGGTTCCCGGCCTCCACCCTGCCGGCGACCGATCACATCTCCCTTTTTTCCCTGCCCCTGGCCAATTCCGCTCTGTGTACCTTTCCCGTTGTCTTGCCTGTTGCCCGGCTTAAAATCGGGAATGACAATCTCCTTAATTGGAATTTTAACGATCTTTCCCTTTTTACGTGTAATAATTGAGCTTTCGGATACAATCTTTCTAATCTGCTTTTTCACCACATCCTTCTGCTTCTCGCGGTGGCGCCGTGCATCTCGTTTTCCTTTTTGCTTGTATTCGCTACTTCTTCGTACGGACATAAGTATGATGATTGTTGTAACTGTTTTCTTTTGATCTGGAGTGAAAAAAATTCTTTACGAGGGACGAACAAACCCGATCAATATAGGATCGGGGGATATTTTGTGAAGACGCTGATTTTTGTAAAAACCAGATGAATATCATACTCCGTGGGCATCCCTCCTCACGCTTATGGAGATAGCGTCTTCGCCAGTCGACAAAGAGACTTTCATCTCCTGTTTTCCTGGTTCATTTCTATTCACATCTTCTCGAAGTAATTACCGGCTTAAAATCTCCGAAACTTTCTCGATCGCCTCTTTGGCACAAACCTCGCAAAAACCTCTTTCCTTGATCAGGTTCTGAAAAATCTGTTCACCTTTCTTCTGTTCTGATTCTTCTTTAGCACGATCGGTTGAAAGCACAAGGTGCAGATTATTCCTGGCATCCTCGAGTACCTTGTCCTCAATCGCTTTTCGAAGCGGACGGTAACTGTCAGGGCCAAAATTCTCTCGCGCGTTTTTCAGTTCCAGGATTTCTCCACGAAAGATATCGGCTTCTTTTTCCGACACCTGCATGAATTTCTCTACTGATCGCAGGAACTTGTTATCGGGTTCAATTACCTCATCAGTTACAGGATCGCGTTTATAGCCGCCCCCCGAACCTTTAACATACTTACGTTTCAGTTTGCGAGAATATTCCGCTTCACGGATATATTTGTTGAACAAATCATCGATCAGATCACCATACGTCTCGAGGTAGGCCTTGGAAACTTCTTCCATAATTATCTCTTCGAATTTTTCCATCACACTGGAACCATCGCCCGCTGTAAGACTCTCCATAAAAGAATCGATCTCTTCAGCTTCATATCCCATCCGATGTCGGAACACTCCTTTCAGCGCCCTGATGGCACTTAAATGGGTAAGGCACCCTTTATCATCATTAATTTTGGCAAGGGCCTGGTTGAGTGCTGCCAGCACATCCCTTGAAGAGACGCCAAACATCCCTTCCCGTTCTTCCATATCAACAGAAACCTGTCCTTCGTTAATAAGCTCACGAAGATCGACCGGTTGTTGATCTTTGTCGGTCAGATCTGTTTGTTCACCGTTATATGCTTCCAGTTTAGTCATTTTATCCACACCCATATCCGATTCTTTCAGCCGGGTGAGAACGGCAAAAATAGCCGCAAGATGAAATACTTCAGGAGCGATGTGAATCTTGCCAAAATCAAATTCCGATTCCTTCTCAATAAGTTTTTCGTAAACCTGAATTTCATCTTTTACCCGCAGCGGATAGGGGAACGGAACACTGTAAATCCGGTCGTGAAGCGCTTCATGCGCACTGTTTGCCTTAAATTCCTTAAATCCTGTAAGATTACAATGACCAATTACAACGGTATCCACCGAAATATGCGGAAAACTGCTTCCATAAACCTTAATCTCCTGCTCTTCGGCAACGTTGATAAATACCCAGAGCAACCGCTCGTCTATCCCTTTTTTCAGGAATTCCCGGCCTTCGGTAATTCCACGATTTCCCCGCTGAAGAGCACCATCAAGCCAAAACGCATTCGGATGGTTTCGACCATACTTTGGATTATTTGTGATCCCGATGTTTTCATGGCCCACGAGATCACCTACATCCTGTGTTTTTTCATCTGATGGTTCAAACGAGCCGATTCCATCTTGCGTCTGGGTAGAGAACCGGAACTTTTCAATTTCCACCTGCCACCACATTTCGCGACCGGTTTCTTTATTATAATATTCGCCAAAATCTTCAGAAAAGAGCCTCATCTGACAATTCGGACAAAGTTCCCCCTGAATGGGCGGAATTCCAAGTTCATTTTCAATCGGCTCTTCCACACCCAGTCTTTTAGCTCTCTCCGGATCCCAGTTCTTTTTCCTCAGGTATCTGGGCAGCGCGTGGAGTGGATCCTCATTCATAGGGCAGCCTTTAATACGGTAAAGAGGGCGATCATTGTAATTTTCAAGTGCCCTGATCAACGTACGCACAAATGTAGACTTTCCGCTGGCTGGAGGACCTACGAGCAAAAGTACCTGTTTTGCTGTGGATGCCCTTTTGGCGCCGGCTTTAAAGTAGTCAGCAATCTCTTCCACGGCCCGGTCTACACCGTACAATTCATTACTGATTAGTTTATACCGATAGTTAGCTTGTAAGATCTCTTTTTCTCTGTCTGAAAGGTCCTCCCTTCCAGCAGAATTAAACATATCCCACAAACGTGCAGCTGATGATTGTGCAATTTTGGGATCATCACGAACAATATCCAGGTACTCTTTGAGCGTGATGATCATCTCATGTTCGCCCTGTGCTTCCTTACTTTTCTTTACAATATCATCAAAGTTCAGTTTTTGCTTTTTACTCATGTTGCCTCTGCTCTTAAAGTTCTAAAGAATAAACCATCTGTCAGAAAACTATGTGAGTTTTCCTTTGCCGGCCTGTTGGGGTATAACCGGTACCAACTATTAATCACCCGGTGTTCAATTCACCGGCGCATGTTCTGTTAACGTAAAAGCAGTGGAAAATCTTTTTTATCGATTTTCAATTCATTAAAAATGCGTGTTACTCTTCACCAGTTCAGGCAACTGGCAAACAACTTTAAACGATAAGCAAAGTTATAGGAAATATTCATTAGTGAAATGAAGTACTATCAGAGGTCCTGAATTTATAGACAAACAGTATTACTCAGGTGAACAACTAAATAAGTACCGTAGAGGTCAATTTCCCCTCTCTTATCAAAGTGTACATAATTAATTTACCTGACAAGCTGTTTCATCTCACTGATAGCCTCAGAGACATGGTTATATACGCTCTGTCGCCGAATATTCATTAAACTGGCAATTTCGGAATTCGACATGCCATTATAATATTTAAGATAAATAACCTCCCTCCCTCTTTTACTAAGTGAATTTAGTGCTTCTTCAAGCTTTTTTTGATATTCATCACGACGTTCCATCTCTATAAGAAAATCTTCAATATTTATGGATTGATTCATCCTTTCTTCAGCATACATTAGATTTCTATATTGCTGATTTTTATTTTTTCTGAGATTTTTAAAGATGGTTCTTCTCATAGATATAAAAAGATAGGCCTTAACTGATTTTGCCTGACTGATAGCATCATGTTTTTCCCAAATAGTAAGAAAAAGTTCCTGAATACAATCCTCTACTAACTCCTCATTTGATATAATACGTAATCCGTAGGTAAAGAGAGTGTTATGATAACGATGAAATAAGGACGCCAATGCCTGTCTCTTTCCCTGCAAAACTTCTGTCCAAAGTTTTAATTCATCTGTCTGAACTGAAAGGGATTCTACAGGCATAAAAGTTTAGGTCAGATTGCGATTTAAGATCAAAAATTAGTCTTGCAGAATAATGACGTGTCAATGGAAGAGATGGGGGGTTTGAATCATCGGATGAGTCAATTCAAAGTCATCAGAAATTTATTAAAATCTCATTTTTCCGAGAAAACTTATCCGATGACTATTCCCCTGCATCGAATCGTTTACAGTTGATAACCCTGGTTTAAAGTCAGTGTAATGTAGGTACATGATCAAAATAAACCCCTGTCATCTAATTCTTTCCTTACCAATAGATTTCTCTTGTGGCAAAATGTCTATTGAACATATGTTCAATAATGAACAACTTTAATAATTTTAAATAATGAGAATATCAAAGTCAACCAGTTATTGATGCCATGGCGGGTCGGGTACAAAAAAATCAAAGGCAGTTGATTAAAAAAATCGCTAATCAGAAAGTCTTTAAAGTATAATTCGTAATTGGCTGCATCTATAGAAATAGATTATTCTCCTAAAAAATATCTGATTGTCCGGATAGCATTTCAGTAATTTCGGACTTGTTTATTAAACTGCGTATTTCCACGCTTCAGCGACTCGATTCCCAAAAAAGAAAATTATGGCAAGACCTGTTGAAACGCTTAATATCCGGCTTCTAAGTAAAGTAAGTACGCTTTACTACACAAAAGAATTTACCCAACAGGAGATTGCCAACCGCCTGGAACTTTCCAGGCCCAAAGTTTCGAGGTTGCTTAAACAGGCTAAAGACCATGGAATTGTACAAATCATCGTATCCTATCCAGAAGGAAATTTTATCAAACTTGAAACGAATATTGAGCAAAAATACGGCCTCAATGAGGTAATTATTGTTGATTCCAGCCAAGAACAGAGTGATATGGCCAATAAATTGCTCAAAACACAGCTGGGATCCGCCGCTGCCAAATATCTTGCCAGAACCGTTACAGACGGTGACATCATTGGCGTTACGTGGGGTACTACTTTACAGGCTATGGTGGATAAAATGCCCCCTGTTCAGACTAATAATTGTCATGTCGTTCAGATGCTCGGTGGTATTGGACCTCCGGAGGCAAAGGCCCATGCAATGGATATTTCACGGCGCCTGTCGCAGTCGTTAAATTCAGGTCTTACACTTCTTCAGTCGCCCGGTATCGTGGACAGTCCTGAAATAAGGGAAGTTCTGATCAACGATCGTCGCGTAAAAAGTGCGCTTGCCCTTTTTCCAGAAATGAATAAAGCGTACGTCGGAATTGGTGCGATAAGTACAAACGGGGTACTTCAAAAGGAAAACGGGGATATCTCAAACGATGTTCAGCAGGAATTACTGAACTCCCATGCAGTTGGTGATATCGGACTTAACTTTTTCGATATCGATGGAAACCTAATTGAAACTTCCTTCCGGGAAAGATTTATTGGTATGACTCTCAAGCAGTTGAAAGAGGTAAATACGGTAGTTGGCATTGCCGGGGGAGATGAAAAATTCGATGCCATAAAAGGTGCGCTCCATGGAAATTATATAGATGTATTGATCACTGACCAGCATACGGCTGGCAGATTAGCACATAACTAATGACGTGTCAATGATGAAATGGCGGGTTTGAGTCATCGGATGAGTCAATTTTAAAGTCATCACAATTTTATAAAAATGTTATTTTTGCGAAGAAACTCATCCGATGACTATTCCCCTGCAACAAAACGTTTAGCGATTGCCACAATCGTGAAAACCACAATGTTTCCTTATTTAATTGGCAGTATTGATAAAAATGTATAGCCCATGGAACGAAAAACATTGCGGGTTTTACCCGACGTTTTAGCATTGACAC
>CAYOLE010000152.1:0-8564 GCA_964404705.1 uncultured Rhodohalobacter sp.
AGATAGTTTGAGAGCTCTTTTTCATCAGGCAAAATTATTATATCCGTTTTGTTACTTGCTGCAGGATTAGTTTGAAGTATTATTCTGCACGATTCCTCAAATGGCCCGCCAAAAACCTTTTCATACTCTTCAAATGAGTGAATGAGTACCGGTGTATTTTTTGGAATTTTCTTCTGCCCGTTCATTCTCCGGCTGGTATAGCCGACAAATGCGGGAATTGCCGTATCCACCGCATCAATTGAGGCTGGCAGACTTGATATTTCTTCTATAAATATCCGTGGTGTTCTGTAGTTTATCATGTGATATTAAATTAAAATGAGGGCCATTAGCACATCTTAACATCGTAAAAGCTGGTGTTTTCTACATTATAATCTTATTAATGATAATCCAAAAAGTAGAATAAAATGGTTGATAGTTAAAATGTTGTACACCATCTGTAATTCTATCAAACACAAACCTATCACATTGATTTCATCATAGCAGTCCAACATGTTTTTTAGCTTAAATAAATCATTTTTTTTGTAGAAATGGATTTTAACATCGTTAAAGTCCATTCCCACTGTGTTTTTCTAAATGATGTTTTAACCATTTATGATTCAACCTTTTGGACAGATAAGTGATTTCATATATTATTTATACCTGCTGAAATCAAAAAGCCAACTATTTGGGCAGGAAATCACAAATCACGTTAACGTAAGATCAGCTTAAAAATGAGTTCTGCCGACGGCGTGAAATTTCTGCAATGGGCACTGCCAAAAGCAGGTTACAAATGGTCAGGATTCAGGAAACCGTATAAACAGGTTCTGAAACGGGTTAACAACAGAATGAAGAAGCTGGGACTTTGTGGAAGTTATGATAAGTACCGGCAATATCTTGAAGAAAATCCTGAAGAGTGGAATCATTTCGACCGCTTTTGTTATATAACTATAAGCAAGTTCTTCCGTGACAGAAAGCTTTGGGATTATTTAAGAAATGAGGGTCTGCAGGAAATCCTGCTTACTGAAGGTTCTGACCCGGTTGATATATGGTCTGCAGGCTGTTGTAATGGTGAGGAACCCTACAGCTTAGCGATAATTATTGAAGAACTTTCTAAAGAGATCACCTTTAAAAAGAACATTTCTATATTAGCAACCGACTGGAAAGATGAACTTCTAAAGAGGGCCCGGAAAGGCCGGTATCCATCTGGTGCACTTAAAGAACTTACTAACGAAGAGTTGAAGGATAATTTTTTGCAAATAAAGAACGGCAAAGAGGATTATAAAATTAAAAAAGATCTGGCCCGATATATAGAATTTGAAAAAAGAGACATCCGTAAATCCATTCCCGGTCGTATCTTTGATCTGGTACTTTGCCGAAACGTGGTATTCACCTATTTCCAGCTGACTCAGCAGAAAAAATTTCTCAGGAATTTAAAACCGAATATAAAATCGAATGGTTTGCTGATCATTGGAAGTAATGAAGACTTACCGGAAACATCCTGGTTAAAAATAGTTAACAAATCGTACTCGGTCTATAAAAGGTACAGTTAAAAATCCTGTTTAGGTTTGTATTTCAATAATAATCCGAGGTCCTGCGTTATCAGGTATTTTATAAATAGCTCCATCATATTCTTCATTTATTTCAAAACAATCATTTTTTCATGTTAGTATTTCGTGTTACTCTGCTCGCTTTTTTTACCCTGTTTTTATCTGGAACACAACTGTTAACAGATCCTTACACCGATGCCTATCTTAAGTGGGATGCCGGGGATTACCCCGCCGCGCTTGAGCGTATGATTGAAATTCTTGAAGGTCCGGATGCTGAGAAACATTTTGATGAGATCGCGACCCTCACCGGCGAACTCTACAAAGTAGACACCGTTGCCGCTGATGGCCGCAACCCTGTTTTCAGCCCTGATAACCGGCACATTTCATGGTCTGAGGAAGGCGGTCGTACTCAGATTGCGAAGGTCAATTCTGACACGATTACTCATCTGTACACGATTGAAGGTACCGAACTCCTTTTCTCAACTGACGGTCAGCATGCTGTTTATCAGTGGATTGAACCAACGCAAAAAGCGATGGATTTGCAACAGGAGCTGCAGGCAGCGATGGAAGCACGCGATAGAACGGCCATTTTCAGTGCCCGCGATGCTTTGCGGTACGAGCAGGCACTGAACCGATCGCTTAGACGGATCAATCTTGAAAATGGAACTACAGAACAGATGAATACTGCCGGGCTGATGATTCAAAATTTAAATTTTGCAGATGACGGTACCTTGTTTTTCGCAGGTATGAATCCGGATGAACCCCGCAGAAGTGATATCTTCCGGATGAAACCCGGAGAAGATGAACCGGAACGCATTACAAATGATGAAGGATATTTTAACAACCCGATTCCACTTTCCGAAGGTTCAATAATTGCCACAGCTAACCCAACCTCCACCTTTCCGGTTGAGCCCGGCAGTGATCAGCACCAATATCCCATGGAACCGTCTGTGGTAATTCTGGATAATGACGGTTCAGTTATTTCACGCTGGGAAGGCGAATCACCTGTCATCTCCGATTCAGAAAACCGGCTGGCGTTCATGTCGCAAAGTGATGGAGAAAATCACATCAATGCTGTAGCTCTTAACGGAAGTGCCAGTGAAAAAATAACACTGTTCTCATCTGAAGATCCAGTTCAAAGCCTGGCATTTTCTCCCGACGGCAGCATACTGGCATATATGGTGCGGTCGGGAATCAGCTGGGACATCCATATGATTCACACCACTAATGGCAACGCAGAACCGCTTTCTTTTGATATACAGCACGAGTTGTTTCCGCATTTCCTGGATAATGACCGGGTATTGGGGATGATGGGTGAAGCGCGCCATCGCCGGTCCCATATTTATGATGTAAACACAAAAGAATTCTATCGGCTGTTTCATAACAACAGCATTCGAACCGTATCGATGGAGTATGAGTGGGAGCCGAGCCCTGATGGAAAGCATCTGCTGGTTGTTGCAGATCGCGATGGTAACACCATATCTCCGGAACAGGGAATCTACCTGGTTCGGATCGGTGAAAAGGTGAGTAAGGAAGCACTTCTCAACCGTTTGAAGAAAAACCTGGAAAATGAGCACGCTCTACGCAGCAAAGCTGAAACGCTATACGAGCCGATTTATAATGACGTAAAAGAGGCAACCGGAGAGGTCAACATAACCCGCCTCTACACCTACCAGAAATCACTCTATGATTTTGGTTCCAAACATATGACTCAGCCGGGAAACCAGAAAGCCTCCGAATATATTTACGAAACGCTTGCATCGTTTGGCTACGAGCCGGAACTGCAGTGGTTCAATCCTGCAGACAATGTAGAATCCGCGAATGTGATCGCCCGCCTTGAAGGAACCGAACATCCGGAGGTGGTCTATATTCTCAGTTCCCATTTCGACTCCGTTCTGCGCAGTCCCGGGGCTGACGATAACAGCACCGGAACAGCTGTACTGCTGGAAACAGCTCGCGTTTTGGCTGAAAACCCGCAGCCTGCCACTATCATTTTTGCTTCTTTAACGGCAGAGGAATCCGGACTGCTGGGAGCACGGGAATTTGTACGCGTTGCCGCTGAGGAGGATCTGGAAGCGGCCGGCGTAGTCAACAACGACATGATGGGCTGGACCCGTCATCACCGGCTTGATAATACCATCCGTTTTTCAAATTATGGTATTCGCGACGTCCAGCATTCCGGAGCAATCCTGTTTTCAGACCTGATTACCTACGACTCCCGTTATTATCGAAATACCGACGCGCATGTTTTTTTTGATGCTTACGGCGATGTGATTGGCGGTATTGGTTCCTATCCTATTTTAGGGAATCCTAATTACCATCAGCCCACCGACCGGCTGGAAACAATCAACCACAACCTGGTCCGGGAAGTTACCCGTTCTACCACCGCCACGCTGATGATGCTCTCCAATGCTCCATCAAAAGTTACCGGCCTGGAACACCGGGAGCACAGCCAGAATCGTGTGGACATGACCTGGAATCCATCCAAAGAGAATAATATTGACCACTACCTGGTACGCTATACAACTCTTGATGAAACTGAAGAAACAGTTCAAAGCAACTCAGAAAATATCACCCTCCAAAACGCAGATGTATCAAAAGATATTTCTGTTGTTGCTGTAAATGATCGGGGCATAGAAGGATGGGATCCAACAATTCTGGATGCAGATTGAAGAGATTGAAAGGAATGTGCGGGGTTGATTTATGAACATAATCAGCCAGAAAAACCACGCGCATTAAAAAAGTAAAGGGATGTTTAGGATTCCACTCTAATCCTGGTGAAATGAACCACCCGTGGGATTCTCCGGCGGCTCTTCCAGCCAGCCATCGAGCGGATTCACATCACTGTACACCTCGTTCCAGGCTCCATAGGCATTTTTTGGCGGAGGCAAAAAGTCGTGAGTACTATCGATCCACTGACTGAGGGCGCTTTCCAGTTCGTCTTTAATTTCTTCATAAGCAGAATCTCCTGCAAGGTTATTCCATTCGCCTGGGTCCTCTTCAAGATCATACAGTTCCTGCTGAGGAGTTTCGGTATTCTGATACCAGGTGAGTCGGCCGTTCAGCTTTCCCTCCGCTTTCAGGTCTGTGATGGCCTGATAACTGGGCGATTCCTGAATATCAAGACTGGGTAAGTATCCAACTGCGGGTCTGTAGTTCTGGATCAGCTTATAACGTTTACCGATAACCGTTCGTGCCGGTGACCAGTTGTCATGCCAGTTTCTGCCAGCAAATATGTATTCAGTTGAACTGTATTCATTTCCTGTCAGCAGTGAAAGAATCGATTTACCTTCTATATTATCCGGTGGTTCTATCCCTGCCGATTCAAGCCAGGTGGGCATCAAATCCATAAACGAAACCAGTTCGTCTGAAACATTGCCGGGCTCAGTTTTACCTGGCCATTTAATCAATAAAGGTACATTCAGACCGGCTTCATACACGGTTGCCTTGGCCCTGGCAAATGGCATTCCGTTATCACTGCTTACTATAACCATGGTGTTTTCAGTAAGTCCGTGTTTTTCGATCATATCCAAAATAATCCCGCAGTCACTATCAAATACTCCCATCTGATCGTAGTACCAGCCAATATCCTGGCGCACTTCTGGAGTATCGGGCAGAAAATCCGGAACAATGACCTCAGCGGGATCATGGGGAGGGTCGAATCGGCCAGGGCCATAAGGCCGATGAGGTTCATCTGATCCAAACCATAAGAAGAATGGCTTATCTTTCGGACGCGTCTCAAAAAATTCGCTCAGGGGTACTTCATCATCACCGTAAAAATCGAACCGGTCCATGTAGTTATCCTGATGCAGTTTTCTGTAACCCCCGATATGGTACCCGTTCATTTTCAAGATATCTAGCAGATTGGCTATTTCGGGCAATACCCAGACATGCAGTTTAGATGAACCTGTGGCATGTGGCGAGCGTCCCGTAAATATTGAACCACGGCTTGGACTACAGCTCGAGGCGGTTACATAGGCACGGTTGAATCTCATTCCGTCAGCCGCCAGCTGATCCAGGTTCGGTGTATGTATGGCCGAATTTCCATAACAACCCATATCGGGGCGGCTTTGATCATCCGAAAGAAGAAGGACAATATTAGGAGCATCTTTTGCAGCTTTTTTTAAACGTCCGGTTGCTGATTTGAAAGAATAAAGAGGCAATGCACTGAATAAACCAAATTTTTTCAGAAAATTTCGTCGTGAATAACTCATAATAGATTTCTTTACATAGCTTTGAAATGCGAAGCCGGTTAAATTTATTGTTATTGGGATAACAGGAATGGAATGCTATACCGAAAAGCTGATTATACAATGAAAAGAGATGAAAACTGCAGCATATCTTCATTTCACACTCATCCCTATGCAACCCGTTTTAATATAGCATAATAGAATGGATTGGCAAGAAGACTCTGTAGTTATAATGAGCAGCTTCAAAAATCATTAACAGAAGTGTCTCAACCCATTTTCTGGCAAGGTTCCACGACCATTCAAATCTCCTTTTCGGATGGCATCTGCACTGCAAGAAAATGCCTGCAATCATCTGCTCGCCACATCCCGCAAAAACCGCTTCACCACATCAATGGACAGATTTGATTCTCAATTGTTAAGGTTCAGAGTTATGATTAGAACTCAGCTTAATTCTGCACTCCTAATGATTAGCCTGTAACACCTGATATGCTTTCACCGGACGATTGAGTTATACCTTTATAAAAAGGGTTCGCCTAAATAATTGAATTCAAGAGAAACTACATTCATAGAGCCACCTACTCGCAGTCGATTATCTGAATATAGGCTCAATCAATTTGATCCTCACCCGTATCTGTTCTTGCATTACGCAACTCTCTGATTCCTTGTCCAATACCCCGTGCTAATTCCGGAATGCGCCTTGCTCCAAATAATAAAAATACAATTACTATTATCAGCATCCATTCAAAACCGCCTAATGCTCCCATACTTACTCCTTACGTTATTTTTATGAACAAATTTAGTGTTTATTTTTTATAAGAATACCATATTTCTCATTAAAAGCATACCCAGGCTTGTAAATCAGGTTATAGTATTCTTGCTCCAGGCTTAACTTTTTTATCAACATTTTCCTTTTCAACTTCTTCAGGTGTACTGCTCTTTTTCAACGCTTTGCGCCGCCACCAGTTTGCCAGTGTTGAACCGGAAATATTCATCCACGGGCCAAAGACGGCAGGGGCCAGACCCACTGTGGCAATTCTACCCATCTCAGCAGCCAAACCAGAAGCCATTCCACCATTCTGCATCCCCACTTCCAGGGCTATGGTACGGCAAGATTCTTCATCCATCTTAAACAGACGGCCTCCCCAATAACCAAACAGATATCCCAAGGCATTATGAATAATAGCCGCCAGTACCAATAACAATCCAATAGACACCAGTGAATCCCGCCCGGCTGCGGTTATAATTGTAATAATTACAGCAATCCCAACCATCGAAACCAGCGGCATAATGTCATCCAGCCATTTTGCTTTCCCGTGCAAAAAGTGGTTGAACAGCAAGCCCAGTACAATTGGGGCAATAATCATATTCAGGATACTGATCATCATCGCTATCGCATCAATGGGAACAAACTGGCCGGCCAACAGATCCATCAAAAGCGGCGTCATAATGGGCGAAACCATTGTAGCCACTGCCGTAAGGGAGATTGACAGGGCAAGGTCCGCCTCTGCAATAAAAGCCATTACATTCGAGGCTACTCCTCCCGGACAGGAGCCAATCAGCACTACTCCTGCGGCAATTTCTGCTGAAAAACCAAATGAAAGCGCCAGAGTAATTCCTACTATCGGCATAATGGAAAACTGACACAAAAGTCCGATCAACACACCTTTAGGTTTTTTCATCACACCGGCAAAATCCTTCACACTTAACTGGGTACCCATTCCGAACATGATGACCTGAATTAACGGAACAATCAAAACTGCGGTGTTGAATCCCCCTACATCTGTGATCAGGTCGGGATAGAACATGGCCAGGGATACCGATGCAAAGATCCAGATCGAAAAGGCAAAGGATTTAAATAGAGTCTTCGTGCCCCGTACTCCAAGTGCAAGGGCCACAAACATGGTGATGAACAACGGACCAATTATCGATCCGTCAGCCCCCATAGCAAGCAGTATACAGACCATTAAAAAACATACTAAACTCAAATACAATAAAGATTTATAAATTAATTTCATTGACTACCCTATATTTTAAAAACATGTCCAGTTGACCCCAGTATCCTTTAAAAGTCTGTGGCCGATAGCTGTTCTTATTATTTAATTGATCAAAATTGAACCACTGACAATATGTGGTTTTACCACGTCCGTTGCTGTAAAAAGTCCTGCATTTCATCAATGGGTACAGGCAATTGATCCATTCGATTTTCACGAACCCAGTTTAAAAAATCCTCCTCTATTTCCGGTGTCCATTCAGTATCAATCTGTCCGGCTGAATAAACCCCTTCCCTCATTCTCATTTGTCCGAATTCATCGCGTAATTGAACAATTTCAGCGGTAAGTACAATTTCTTCTACAAGATGGGGAGGGATAAATACAATTCCCTGTTTTTTAGCCAAAGCTACATCTCCGGGCATTACTGTTACATTTCCAATACGAACCGGCACATTAATACCTGTCAGCATTACTTCTTCTAAAAATGATGGATGCCAGTCCCGCAAAAAGGCATTAAAACCTTCAATGTTTTCAAGTTCCTCATCATCCCTTGATGACCCATTAAATATGACTCCATTTCCCGATCGTGCAAATATTGATGTGCCAAGATTGCCACCAATCAACGTTCCCTGAGCTATTTTCCCAAAAGAATCGGCCAGATATATATCTCCTTCCTGAAGCATATCAATGGGCCAGGAGTTCATCGGCCCCACATGCCCGGCATCGATTCCCTCTTCAGTCAAACGCTTACTAACATCTTCCCGGTCCGGCATGTATTGTGTAGTTAATACTCTACCAACCATTGGCTGGTCTTCATGAAGTATTTTCCAGCCACCTTCATATTGATTTGGATATCC
>CAYOLE010000153.1:0-8559 GCA_964404705.1 uncultured Rhodohalobacter sp.
AAATTAGACGCAAGTATTGTGTGAAGCCTCTGAAATATCTTTAACACACAGCTTGTTTTAGATAGAAATGAATTTCAAAAACTTATTTATATCTCAACCTACATCAAATTTAAATGAACTTATATATCCTTAAATTGTTATAGTAAATACTAACAATCAAGATCAAGAAAAGAAAAAAGAACTGACTATGGATATCTTGCGTATTATATTTGCCATCATTCTTCCGCCTCTTGGCGTATTTTTAACAGTCGGTATAAAACCTCACTTTTGGCTGAATATTCTTCTTACAATATTGGGGTTTCTTCCTGGAATAATCCATGCAGTATGGATTATAGCTAAAAATTAATTTAGTCGACGGGTTAATAGTGTTGTAGGTTTAAAAAATTACGAAAAGCAAGCTATTAAGTATGGATATAAGAAATGCATAAATCACAGCCCATCCAAAATTTTTGATCTTTAAACCATCAATAAATTTATCTGTGAGCATTAATATCCAGGCATTAATAACCAGCACAAAAAGACCAAGAGTAAGAACTGTGAGAGGCAATGTAAGCAATAAGATAATAGGTTTAATCAGAAAGTTTAGAATTGCCAGAACTACGGCTACTCCAATAGCAGTCCAGTAATTTTTAATGGTAACTCCAGACAGTAATTGAGCACCTAAAAATATAACAATGCTGTTTATTAATAACGTTTTAATCATCGGTTCCCTATTTTTAATTACGGTTTGAAGATCGTACGAATTACTGAATAAAATGTTATAGTCAATGAATTGGATTCTTTATCGTAGCATCTCAGAATATGAACCTGCGCATTTATATGAAGTTGTTAAACTGAGGCAGGATATATTTATCATTGAACAAAACTGCATCTATGATGATATTGACGGTCTGGATTATGTATCAGCTCATCTATTGTTACTTGGAGATAATAACAACCTCATCGGCTATCTGAGACTGGTACCTGCGGGTCAGAAATTTGAAGAATTATCTCTTGGCAGAATCGCCATTAAAAAAAAATACAGAGGGAAAGGACTTGGCGCAAAACTTATTAAGAAAGGACTGGCAATTGCAAAAGACTGGGGAGAAACATCGGTACGAATTGAAGCACAGGCCCACCTGGAGAAATACTATGCAGACCTGGGCTTCAAAACTACTTCTGAAATTTATGATGTTGATGGCATACCACACATTCAAATGATGTTATAGGTATACTTTGGGGATTTTATAAAATAATAGATGATATTTTTAGCCTGTTGAGATCACAATTGCGATCACGACGAGTAATGCTATTTTGAAAAGTAAAGATTTCCAGTTTTTCATTTTGAGAGCATTATTTATTTATTAGAAAATTCTAAGGACTTATATGTATAAAATGTTCAGCTTAAGATCAAGTTATCCACAAATTTTTCCCAAAAATATTGCTTGCCAGATCTTCGGATTTTATATCCTACACACTAACAAGAGAATTGATAAGATATTTTGTTACAAATGAGAAAATTAAAATTATTTGGTAAGACCTTTTAATGAATTGTTTTCAAGCCTCTTTGAATTCATAACAACATTTATTGAACTCATTGCCATTGCAATTTCTGCCAATACGGGATGCATCCAACCTACGATTGCGGCAGGTATCATGAGTACGTTATAGAAAAATGCCCAAAATAAATTCTGCCTGATTTTTTTCATGGTTATTCGGCTAAGGTAAATTGTTTTTATAATAGCTTCTAAATCTCCCTTTATCAATATTATAGACCCTGACTCTATCGCTATATCTGTACCAGATCCTAAAGCTATTCCGACATCAGCTTGTGCCAGTGCAGATGCATCATTGACTCCATCACCAACCATTGCCACTACTTTCCCTTCCTCCTGTATCTTTTTGATAAATTTCGCTTTTTCATTAGGCTTTACCTGTGCTTTAATTTCCTTAATACCTACTCTGGTTGCAATTGTCCTTGCCACTTTATATTGATCTCCCGTGACCATAATGGTTGTAAAACCCATCTGATGAATTTTTTTTATTGCAAGGGCAGCGTCTTCTTTTAATGTATCCTGCAGAGCAAATAAAGATATCAACATGTTGTCCACAACTATGTATACAACGGTTTTACTTTCATTCATGAATGCTTCTGCTATCTTATTTATCTCTTCAGGAATTGCTATATCCAATTGATCCATCAATTCACGGTTACCAGCTGCAATTTTTTTTCCTTTTACTTCGCCCTCAACTCCCATCCCTATGTGTGATTTAAAATTTTCTACCTCATTCTGAAGCTGTTCTTTATCAAAATATCGTACGATAGCGCTTGCGATTGGATGTTCTGATAATTGTTCTACGGATGCCGCAAGTCTTACTTGTTTCATATCCACTTGCCCAAACAATTTGAGATCTGTTACTTCGAGCCTGCCGTTTGTAAGGGTTCCTGTCTTGTCAAATACGATAGTAGTAACCTCTTCCATTCTTTGTAAAGCTTCTCCTTTTCTTATCAGGATTCCGTTCTCAGCTCCAAGCCCGGTTCCTACCATTAAAGCTGTAGGAGTAGCCAGACCAAGCGCGCAGGGACAGGCAATTACCAGTACTGCAAGCGCTGCATAGAATGCCTGACTGACGATCGGCAGATCTGATAAGATCCAGGGTAAATACGTATCACCCAATTGAAGCAGGGGTTCAAACAAATGGGGAAAGATCCACCACCCGGTGAATGTAAGTATCGCCACAATTAATATTACCGGTACAAATACAGCGGTAATTCGATCTGCAAAATGTTGAATGGGAATTTTTGAGCCCTGAGCCTCTTCCACCATGTTCACTACCTGGTTCAGGAAAGAATCTTCGCCCACTTTGGTTGCGGTGACACGTATTGATCCCTCAGCATTTATAGTTCCTCCTATAACTTCGTCTCCCTTAACTTTTGTCACCGGCATTGATTCGCCTGTAACCATTGCTTCATTCACAATACAAGTACCATTTATTATATTTCCATCAGCAGGAATTTTTTCTCCCGGCCTAACAATCATTGTATCGCCGCGAACAAGCTCAGAAAGATCTATCTCAATTTCTTTTCCATGTCGGATAACTGTTGCTTTTTCAGCTTCCAAAGTCAGCAACTTTGTAATTGCATCAGAAGCCCTGCCTCTCGCTTTTGTTTCTATATACCTTCCGGTTAAATGGAAAGCCATAATCATTGCAGCTATACCCGCAAAACTATAAATCATTACAGATGAGAATCCCAGATGGTAGCTTAAGGCCATCAGGCCCGTGGCCAATGAGGCAAGTGTTCCTATCGTTATCAGAACATCCATGTTTGGATTTAGATTAACCGCAGATCTCCACGCTCCTTTTAAAGTTTTCATACCGGGGTAGAAAATTACAACTGCGGCCCCTGCCGTCATTCCAATTTCCATAAATATGTGATTCACTAACGAAACTCCCAGCACCATATCAATAAACATCCATATCATCAACGGAAGAGTTACCGCCCAGCTAAAGATCATTTTCTTGCGGGCCTCGGTAAGCTTCTCCTCCTCTCTCTCCCTTTTCTTTTCAAGTTTATTACTTTTCTCACCATTTTCTGCGGTTGCATAATATCCGGCATTTTCAATCGCATGGATCAGATCGCCGACACTACTTACAGTGGAATTGTACTCTACAAATGCTTTTTCGGACGTTAAATTAACAGTCGCTTTAGTTACCCCCTCTACAGATAAAAGAGACTTTTCGACGCTGCTCACACAGCCGGAACAATGCATTCCAGAAACCTGTAAAACAGTATGTTCGATACTATCCGGCATTTCCAGTTCATACCCGCTTTTCATTACTTCTTCGGCAATCCTCTCCTGTTTGATTTTTGATTCATCAAAGATTATCGTAGTGGTTTCTGATGCAAGATTGACATTGACAGACTCTACACCGTCTAAGTTGCGGATTGTTTTTTCAACTGAATTTTTGCAACCGGCACACATCATTCCCTTCACATAATATGTTCGTTTCATAGCTAAAATGCTTTTTCTTCAAATTACCTAAAGGTGAGCTTCACAACCTCACATTCAATGATGGGAGTTGTGTAATATTTTTAGGCTATAGCTGATCGATTGAAATGCGTGTATCAATATCCTTTTTACGGTATTCACTAACGGTTATTCCCGTTACAGTTTTGAACTGATTCGAAAGATATTGAACGCTGCTGTATTTTAGTTTCCAGGCAATTTCGCTGAGCGTATAACGATTAAAACTTAGCAGCTCTTTAACTCTTTCAATCTTTAGTTTTATAAGATAAGACTCAATGGTAGCACCTTCTTTTTCCGCAAAGATATGGCTCAAATAGGAGTAGTTATAATGCAGTTTATTTGTTATAAAACCTGAGGCTTTCTGAGGTGAATCATGGGTTTCGAGATGGATCAAATATGATATTAATGTTGTTTTAACTCGATTTACCAACTCTGTTGGGCGATCTGTTATCAATTCAAATCCCCTGTCCTGAAGTCGATCTGAAAAATAAGATTCTTCACTTTTCGTAAGTTTGCGGGTAAAATGAATTTGACCGATCGATACTTTTTGTACAGGAAGGTTCAGTTCGTCCGCAATGGACTCCACTGCTTCAACACACCGCGTACATACCATATTTTTGATCACTTTTTCCATGTCTGTCTAACAAGGTAGAGAAAAAATGAGTTTCAAATGAACATCTGCATGAAATATGAAATAGAGACTCATGTAAAAAAGAATCTATTCAACAGTTACACTTTTTGCAAGGTTTCGGGGTTGATCAACATTACATTTTCTGTTTACTGCAATGTAATATGAAAGCAGCTGAAGAGGTATTACAGTCAGTAAGGGGCTAAAACAATCCTCTGTTGATGGAATTTGAATGGAAAACTCCGAGAGATCTTTTACCGCGCCATTTTCGCTATTCATTATTGAGATAATCCTGCCTTTTCTGGCTTTCACCTCTTCAATATTGGATACCATCTTGTCATTTGTATGATCTGTTGCAGCAATAACCACCACGGGCATCATTTCATCAATAAGTGCTATAGGCCCGTGTTTCATCTCTGCGGCAGGATACCCTTCAGCATGTATGTAAGAGATCTCTTTTAGTTTCAGGGCACCTTCAAGAGCTACAGGAAAATTATAGGTACGCCCCAGATAGAGAAAATTTGGTGCGTAGGTAAACAATTTCGCCATTTCCTTAATTTGTTCGTCATTCTTAGAAAGAATTTGCTCAACTTTACCCGGAACCTGATCCAGCTCCTGAATTAACTCTTTAGCCCGTTCTTTTGAGATAAAGCCTTTTTCCTGGCCCAGCCGAATCGCCATCATTGTTAACACTACGACCTGTGCTGTGAAAGCTTTTGTAGAAGCCACGCCAATTTCAGGACCTGCATGGGTGAATACGCCGGCGTCCGTTTCCCGGGAAATCGTAGAACCAACTACGTTACAAATTCCCAGCACCATGGCGCCCCGCTCTTTTGCCTCTCTTAGGGCAGCAAGAGTATCAGCCGTTTCTCCGCTTTGAGAAATCACAAGCAAAACATCCCCTTTCCCGATCAATGGGTCGCGGTAGCGAAATTCGGATGCGTACTCTACCTCCACAGGGGTTTTGGCGAGGTATTCAAAAAGATATTCACCAACAAGTCCGGAGTGCCAGCTTGTTCCACATGCTGCAATAACAATCCGTTTTGCAGAAATTAATTTTTCCATTACATCCACCAAACCTCCCAGCTGAATTGTCCCTTCTTCGGGATTTATTCTTCCTCTCATACAATCGGCTATTGAACGTGGCTGCTCAAATATTTCTTTGAGCATAAAGTGCGGGTAACCTGCTTTTTCAATTTCTTCAATCCCCATTGCAAGTTCATGAATTTCTTTTGTGAGCTTCACATCTTCAATTGTTTTTACCTCGTAACTGTCTTTAGTTACAACCGCCATTTCACCGTCATCCAAATAGATCACTTTGTTGGTGTATTCAACAATGGGAGAAGCGTCAGACGCTATGAACATCTCATTTTCACCTATCCCCAACAACAGAGGAGATCCTTTTCTTGCAACATAAAGTCTATCGGGTTCGTCCATATTTGCAATAACTAAACCATAGGTACCCACGATCTGTTTCAGTGCGAGTTGAATTGCTTGTTCAAATGTCACATCTGATGTACTATAAATTTCTTCTAAAAGCTGTGCTACTATTTCGGTATCTGTTTCGCTCTTAAATGTTCTGCCTCTTTCGATCAATTTTTTCTTTAATGACGAATAGTTTTCAATAATTCCGTTGTGAACCACAGCAATTCTACCCGTCTCACTCTGGTGCGGGTGAGAATTCACGTCATTTGGCTCACCATGTGTAGCCCAGCGGGTGTGGCCTATTCCAATCGTTCCTTTCGCTTGATTATCCGATAGCAGATTCTCAAGATTTACAACTTTGCCCATGCCTTTATGAACTTCCATTGAACCGTTCATTAAAGCAATTCCTGCTGAGTCATATCCCCTGTATTCCAGCCTCTTCAGGCCTTTTACAAGAATTTGACCCGCATTTTGATTTCCCACATATCCAACTATTCCACACATACTACACCGTAATTTTTTAAATGTTTTATTGTCTTCGATGAATTTTGCATAATTTAGATATCTATTATTCGATATAAAATTATTATTTATAAATAATATGGCCCTAAAAACAATATTCTTCGAAGATGAAAACCTGAAAAAATTTCATCCTCTTACGCTAACCCGGCCACTTTACGATCTGCGAATTGGTTTTTTGACATTGGGACAAAAATGGAATTCAGATTTCAATATAGATTCAGACCCATGTGGTCCTCTTCGCAGTTCACTTATCGGCTTATTTCCGAACCCGCATAACGCCAATGCTGATGAAAATATATACTGGATCAATTCGAGGGTGTTCCCCGACAGATCGCTTATAGAAGCAATCAAAACATTGAAACTCAACACTTTTTTAAAGCACAAAACTAATTTAATTGCAGCGCATGTGAGTGCTGATATTCACAGCAACTGGCTGCAACAAGGTATTAATCCACATCAAATCGATTCTATTGAATATGAATCAAAATACACAATCCTTGAAGATATTTGGCAGATTTTTCAGTTTAACGGGGAGGAAATCCGGCGTGATATCAATCGTATTCAGGGCAACGGGTTTGTGTCAACTGATTCGTTTCCTCACACTGTTCTGGTTAACACAGATAAGATTTTTATCGAAAAAGGTGCTGTGATTGAACCGGGAGCAATTCTGTATGCTGATGATGGACCCATCTATGTCGGAAAAGATGCCCGTATTATGGCAAATTCCATTGTTCGCGGACCGGCAGCAATTTGCGAAAAATCTATCATTAAGATGGGGGCTAAAATCTATCAGGATACAACAATTGGCCCCGTATGCAAAGTTGGCGGGGAGGTATCGAATGTAGTTTTTCATTCCTATACAAATAAAGCGCACGACGGCTTTGCTGGCAATTCTGTTTTTGGCCAGTGGTGTAATATTGGAGCTGATACAAATACATCAAATCTTAAAAATAACTACAGCACAGTCCGGTTCAGGAACTGGGCTACAGGAGAGGAAGTGGATACCGGTCAGCAGTTTATAGGCACTATTATGGGCGATCATTCAAAAACCGGTATAAATGCAATGTTAAATACAGGTACTCTTTGTGGTGTTTGCTGCAACCTCTTTTCTGATGGGTATCCGCCAAAATATATTCCATCATTCAGCTGGGTAGGTGGCAAAGATTTAGTTCCCTATCATTTTGAAAAAGCAATTGAAGCTATGGAAAAAATGATGAAAAGACGTGATGTGTCTTTAACACCTGCATATAAAAATATGATGCATAGTATTTTTATGTCCACACTTTAGCCCGCCTGATTGATCTGCCTCTTGCAAATCGTACAATTTTTGTTTATAAAATGTATTAATAAACATTAACACCATGGTGGTAGGTTATGAAAGTAAAAGATATTCTGGATAAAAAAGGTTACGATATTATATCTGTAGAACCGGATGTAACAGTGCTGCATGCAATTTCCAAAATGGCAGAACATAATATTGGCGCTTTACTGGTAATGAAAAAAGGCAAATTGGTAGGGATTATTTCTGAACGGGACTATAAAAGAAAAGTGATTCTTAAAGGAAGAGCATCGAAAGATACATTAGTGCAGGAAATTATGGTTGATCAGGTTATTGGAGTAAAACCTTACGATAATATTAACCTCTGCATGCAGCTAATGACCAACAAAAAAATCCGGCATCTTCCGGTCCTGGATGAAGAGAAGGTAGTGGGTGTTATTTCTATCGGGGATGTGGTGAAAGCTGTGATCAACTCACAGAAAAACGAAATTGACTCACTCAGAAATTACATCACTACTGGTGGCGGGTATCCCACGTAGTTCGAAATACCAGAACTTATTGTTGATTTTACTATTTCGACAAATAAAATGAGATCAAGTACTTCCACGGTCGGAAAGCCGTTTCAGACCAATTGTTTCTGAGCGGCTTTTCTTTTGTAAGATATACATTAAAGGGGCAGATTATCGTGCTTTTTC
>CAYOLE010000154.1:0-4058 GCA_964404705.1 uncultured Rhodohalobacter sp.
TCTTCTTGTTTTTGCGGAAGCGGGTTAATAGCGCTGGTTTCATCAAACCAGATGTATTCATCGAACTGTTTAGAGAGTGATGCCTGGAAATAGTGGCTCTGAATTTCGGTTTCAGGTCGGTAAATAACACCGATGGCTCTTTCAAGCCGGCTCTCTTCCATTTCTTTTGTTAGCTGTTCCTGCCCTTTCTTATGTAATGGCAGTATAAAATTCGTGTGCTGAGCCTGGTGCATAAGATTCTCTACACTATCTTTCACAGATGGCCGCACATTCATAATTCTCATTTTGCCGCCCCAATTTTGGGCCGCAGCTACTTCTCCATGGTCGGTACCAAAACCAATAGTATATGCATCATCTCCATACTCATCTTTTACCAATTGACCAATATTGTGTTCACCTTTGGCTCCCATCTCGGTTGCAGCAGCATTTCCCACATGTGAGTTATGTGCCCACACAATAGCTTTCGGGTTGTCATGTTCCCCATGATTCATTATTGATCTAAGTGTTTCAAACATGTGGCTGTCACGCAGATTCCAGCTGGACTGTGCGCCCAGGTACATGTTTCGATAATATTCTTCAGCATTTGCAATCAGCCGTGCATTTTGAAATGCATCAAAATAACGCGAGCCATCTTCCTGTTTTTCCAGATCCAGGCGATTGACCAGCAGTTCGTGCAGCATATCAATAACATCCGCTTCACAGGCTTTGTAATTGTTACTCATTGCCGCAGCACCATAGCTGGATGGGTTGCCCTCGTAAGGCGAAAGGCAGCCGTAGCGTGTTCGCGCAATTTCAGCGAGCCGGGAATCAACATCTTCCAGGTAATCAATAATCGCTTTAACAGAGGTATACATACTGTACAGATCAAGGCCATAAACCCCGGTTTTATCTGCAGAGTCAGATAGATTATCATTATAGGACTTCAGCCATTTAACAAATCTCAATACCTCACCATTGTTCCACATCCAGGTAGGAAAACGTGTGAATGGAACATCTTCCGGGACGGAGATATTTGTATTTCGAACGTAACGATCTATATGCGCAACATCAGGCCAGTCGGCTTCCATAGTTAACACATTGAATCCTTTGTTCTTTATAAGTTCCCTGGTAATCTGTTCACGCATCCTGTAAAATTCCGAGGTGCCATGAGTAGCTTCTCCTATCAGAACAATTTTTGCATCACCCATTCGGCTGAGTAAAGCTGAAAAATCTGCACTTTCAACTTTATTAAAAGGTTCAGCGGCCTCATTAATGCGATCTTTTATCGTTTTGGTCTTCGCAGGCGTTTTTTCTGCGTGTTCACTCTTCTCACTGCTGCTATTCCTGATTAATGGTACAAACTGTACCCTTCCCAGATACTTTTTATTAATCTTGCCATCTCTTTTAGTAGCAAGTACCAGTCTCTGGTTACGAGCTTCTGTCCCGACCGGAATAATCAGGCGGCCACCTTCAGCCAGCTGTTCTTCAAGCTCTTCAGGAATTTCCTGCCCGCCTGCTGCCACGTTAATAGCATCAAATGGTGCATGTTCGGGCCAGCCCTTTGTCCCATCTCCATGTAACACAAATACATTATCATAACCAAGAAGATCAAGGCGTTTCTGTGCTGTTTCTGCAAGGGACTTATGCCGTTCAATTGTATAGACTTCTGCCCCAATTTTGCTGAGAACAGCTGCAGCGTAACCCGACCCTGTTCCAACATCAAGAATTCTGTCATCTTCTTCTATTGTCAGTAATTCTGCAGCAAGTGCAACAACATACGGTTGCGAAATGGTTTGATTTTCATCTATTGGGAGCGGAGTATCTTTATATGCGAATTCGACAAGATCTTTAGGTATGAATTTTTCCCTTGGCACTTCCGCCATTGCTTTTAGCACACGTGGATTATCTATGCCTCTTGACCTGAGTTGTTTTTCAACCATCTTTTCTCTCTGACCTGTAACATCAATCATCTTATTAAGATTTGATTCACGTTTATTTGCTTAAACAAACACAGTAATTGTATCGTTTAATTATAGCAAACAAGCCGACAGTACTTTCTTATTTCTACCCTTCAAACTCAACTTCTTTATGTGTGCCGTCACAAAAAGGTTTCGTAGATGAAGAACCGCACCGGCATAGCGCCACACTTTTGCTGCTTTTTTGCGGATCCATCGTTTCCGACTCCACAATATACGTGCCTTCCAAAATTACAGGGCCATTCTTCATTAACTTTACAATAAGTTTATCGTAGACTTCTGCTGATGGTTCCGGGAGTTTGGTGGGATCGGCATCTGTTCCGGCAATGAAATCAAAATCTTGATGAGAATTATCACAGGCCGGTTTATTTTTTGATGCTCCACAGCGGCAAAGGGCAAACCTTGTATCCTCTAAAATTATTTTTCCCTCGTGATCCTGTACTTCAATATCTCCAAACATATACACCGGTCCGTTTTTTTGCAGCAATATCCGGTTATAAGAAGGCGGATTTTCCACCCGATCTGAATTTTTCATCACATATTGCAAAGCGCCGGTCGGACAGGTTTCTATCACATCGGCAATTTCATCTCCACTTGCCATATCCGCATCAATCCACGGGCGGCGATCCTTATCAAAAACTGCCGGCAGACCATTCACACAATTTTCAGCGTGGATGCAGCGGTTCACATCATATGTTATTGTAATTTCGTCGCCTTCGTATTTTAAAATCTTTTCTTTCATAATTGTACAAAGATGAATTCCAGTTAAACTTCTAAAACTTAAAAGTTTTAAATAGTATTTGGAAAGATCAAATTACAGATCATTTGAAGAGAATTGTGTTTTAGTTGAATAGTACAATTAGCAGCCACCAAAATATGGGTAATCCCTCCACCCAGAAAGAAGCAAAATATCTTGTTTGTTGCACCACCGTTTTCATTAATAATCCACCGGCAAATATCGAGATTACAATAAATACTGCCAACTGTGAAAGTTCAAGTGGTTCTTTAAACAGTTCTATACAAACACATACGGCAAGTAAACCAACTCCAAGTAAACGTGCCGTTTTGATACCGATTAGTTGAGGAATGGTTGCCATCTGGTATGTATCAAACCGCACATCACGGATATCGAATGGCAGAGTGAGTACCAGAACAAAAATAAAACGCTGAATGAATTCGAGTACCATTTGTGTCGAAATGCCCATGTTAGCTTCCAATACCGGCAATCCCACGCTGACGGATGACCATATAAATGAGATTACTACGATCTTAATTCCTGAGATCTCTCTCAGCATTGATTTGTTTAGAATTAACGGCCATGAATACGACAGGGTTATCAGGCCTAAAACAATAGCTGTTAAAAGGACTGGTAATGAGATAAAGAATGCGCTCAAAAAAGATCCGGCTCCGGCTACAATTGTTATATACCGGATAACCGAAAGAGATGGATCAAAAATTCTGTCCAGTTCACCACCATATTTGGTGATGTTATAACCGGTGATCGTGCTGAAAAAAACAAAAACCAATAAACCGGGTTGTCGGGGCAGCTGCAAATAGATATGGGTAATCTCCGTAAAGGCAGTGACCGCCAGCGCTACATGAATACTGCTGTTCAGGTAAAGTTCAAAAAACTTCCGGAGCTGTCTGACAGATTCAGGCATGAAGATCCATGATGCAGGCATTTAAGTTCACAAAAACTCAGGATTTTATTTATTTAATTTATTAACGGAGCCTGTCGCTTCATTTACTTCTATCCAGTAGCCATCCGGATCCTGGAAATAAACCTGTCTTACACCATCTGAACGGACATTTATTTTGTCTGGCTCTCCTTTTGAATTATGTGGAGTGATATGATTGGCGTTGAGATGTTCCAAAAATCGGTCAAAATCGGAAAGACGCAGTGCAAGATGTAATCCAATTGTTGTTTTGATACCTTCCATATTCCCCTCCACCACGTGAAGTTCGGAGCCGTCTCCCAGGGAAAACCATCGTATATAATCTTTCCGGGTTCGATTTTCAATAGGAGGCAGGCCAAGAAACTCCCGGTAAAAATCAGAACTTACTTCCAGATCTTTTACTTTAATCGTGTAATGGTCGAATGTG
>CAYOLE010000154.1:4158-8459 GCA_964404705.1 uncultured Rhodohalobacter sp.
CTCCATTCACGTAACGCATCCTCACCCGCATAATCCACCCCGATCCGTTTTGATGATTTGACGGAATCCGGGTCTATTTTAATTTCACGTTTCTCAATCCAGATTGGAGGTTCAAATAACGAACAGCCGCTCATGGATTTGTTAATCGCAAGCGCCTGTGAAAGTTTACCCGGTCCATTCGTTAAATCTTGAAATGAACGTACGCCCCTGCGCTCTTTAATAATTTCAATTCCATCTAAAGGCTTAACGGCGCGAATCAGTACAGCATCAGCCAGCCCTTCTCTATTGGTAACCACATTAAAAAGATGGTGTATTCCGTAGCATAAGTAGATATAACTATGGCCTGGAGGTCCATACATCACTTCAGTACGATTCGTCCGCGTATCGTTATTTGCATGACAGGCTTTATCATTTCGGCCACAGTAAGCCTCTGTTTCAATTATAATACCCGAAGCTAATTCTCCATCAATATGCGTGCACAGCACACATCCTAAAAGATCTCTGCTAATCTGTACTACATCCGAACGTTTATAAAATTCAGGCTGAAGAAGTTTTCCGGAACTGTTCATCAGGATATTGCCGTGTATGGTTTTCTCTCTATAGATGGATGATCTTCTTCATACACATCACGATAAGCACGTGCCATAATTGCTGTTATCACAAAAAGGGCCGCTGCATAAAAAACCCAGATGCCTATAATGGTCAGGATTGTATAACCCTGATAAAAATATCGATAAGAAGTAAAAGCATATTCTAAATATATACCTACCCCAAATTTGGCAAGTTCAAATAAAAGAGTATAAATGAGTGCAGCAATCAGTGAGAGTTTTCTGGACATCCGCTTTTCACTTATATAACGGTAGATTACGTAGAAAAGAAATGGAGTAAATATCAGAGGTACCAAAAAAGTTAATGCATCACTAATCCAGCCAAGCTCAAGCACAGTATCGGTCATGGGAATAACGGTGTAATTAAGCGGATAGAGAGAAAGAAGTGAAATTGCAATGGTGAAAAACAGAAAAACAGCACCCACTACTCCAAATGTGAAAAAATTATACACAAGTTCCAGTATAGGATGTCTTCTGTCTTCGATATCAAAAACTTCAAACAGCACATGTTTAAGGGAATGAAAAAGTCCCTGGGCAAAAAACATGAGTACAATGATACCTACAATACCAAAAATTCGCCGGGCTTCCACCAGAGGCATGATCAGCGATTCGAGAGTTATTGCTCCCTGGATGATGTCGCCACTGCGGGTCTCAATTGTAAAGGATGGGAACAGCTCACGGCCATAACGCAATAGTTCATCAAAGGCCGCATCAACTGACAGCACATAACCCAGAATCGAAATCAGTATTAAGGTGAATGGAATAGCACAAAGAAACAGATTGAATGTAATGGCAGATGCATTAAAGAAAACATCTTTTTTCAATGCCAGACGGCCAACAAGCAACCAGTAAATTTTAAATTTATTCCACCAATGTTTAAACATAGCTGTTAAAATACATTTTGCGGCTTTTAATACAAATTGCTTTAGAAAGCAGGCGAATACAGCATAAATCCGGGATTTATAGAAAATATCCAGTCTGAATCCTTACGCAGAAAATGCTAAATTCTCTTTCTAATCGTATCGGTTTACATTTCCTTTTATTGCCAATTTAAAATTAAAACAGCCATACTTTTTGCTTCAGGATGGTCTACAATAATGCTGATTTTTCAATACCTTTCATCATCAGTAAAATTACTGCTTCCGCGCTGAAAAATCACAAAGTCTATGGCCAAAAAGAAAAAGCAGACGCCGTTAATGCGGCAATATTTTAATGTAAAGGAAAAACATCCCGGAACCATTCTGCTATTCCGTGTTGGTGATTTTTATGAAACTTTTTCTGATGATGCTGTGCTGATCAGTAAAGAGCTCGGCATTACTCTTACAAAACGTAACAATGGCGGTGATCAAACCCCGCTGGCCGGGTTTCCGTACCACGCACTCGATACCTATCTGCCAAAACTGGTTAAACGCGGCTATCGGGTGGCCATTTGTGAGCAGACTGAAAATCCTGAAGAAGCAAAAGATGCGGGCCGTAAAATTGTAAATCGGGAAGTTACAGAAATTACAACGCCAGGTATAACACTATCCGATAAACTGCTCGATCATAAGCGAAATAACTACATCGCCTCGATTTATATTGCCGGAGGCACGGCAGGTGTGGCGTTTTCTGATATTTCCACCGGAGAGTTCGGTCTCAGTCAGGTGTCACGCGATCAGCTCGACAGCATGCTGCAATCTCTGCAGCCTTCGGAGTTGCTGATTCGCAAAAAATTCAAGAACAACATTGATGAGCAGTTCCGTGCCTACAATGTAACCTTTATAGAAGACTGGGTTTACGAAGGTGATTACGGCTACAACC
Organism: uncultured Rhodohalobacter sp.; assembly: GCA_964404705.1. Taxonomy (GTDB): domain Bacteria; phylum Bacteroidota; class Rhodothermia; order Balneolales; family Balneolaceae; genus SW132. The sequence continues at coordinate 6,567 of CAYOLE010000154.1, forward strand.
TGCTTACCGGTCATTTCCAGACTCATTCCCTGAAGGGTTTTGGCGTGGAGGAACTGGAGATTGCCCATCATGCAGCGGGATCACTGCTGCATTATATGCAGGAAACACAGAAAAAATCTCTCGCCCATCTGAAACGACTTTACGCATATGAAAATGCAGACTACATGTCGCTTGATGGATCCACCAAACGAAACCTGGAACTGATCTCAACCATGCAGGAAGGCGGAACCGAAGGCACACTGGTTTCCATCCTGGATGATGCATGTACAGCCATGGGGGGGCGCCTGCTGCGTAAGTGGATCATGCGACCACTAAAACAGGTGAAGCCGATTCTGCAACGTCTTGAAGCGGTGGATACGCTCAAATCGGATCACACCTGCCGAGAAAAATTACGCGAAGAGCTGGACCAGGTAGGCGACCTGGAACGCCTCATCAGCCGGATCAGTGTGGGGCGAACCAATGCCCGCGATCTAAAGCAGCTGCAACTTTCGCTGGGGCAGATTCCACGTATCAAAATGCAGATTGCTGATATCGAGAATGAACTGCTGAATAATGTTAACAAGCGCATTATTCTTTTGGTTGATCTGCAGGAGCGTATCGATGGGGCTATTCTCGAAGATCCCCCCGCGTCGATCCGTGATGGCGGAATCTTTAAAGATGGATTTAATGATAGTCTTGATGAATTGCGGGATATCGCCCGGAATGGGAAGCAGTACATTGCACGAATTAAGGACAAATTATCCAAAGAAGCCGGTATTCCGTCGCTCAAGATCGGCTATAATAAGGTATTTGGCTACTATATTGAGGTGACAAACACGCACAAGGATAAGGTGCCTGAACATTTTATACGTAAACAAACGCTTGTAAACTCTGAGCGGTATATCACCCCGGAGCTTAAAGAGGTGGAGGAAAAAGTGCTGTCGGCCGAGGACAGAAGTAAAACCCTGGAGGGCGAATTGTTTGAAGAGTTGCGCCTGTATGTTGCTGAATATGCCGACCAGGTGCAGCAGATCGCAGCAGCGATGGCCGAACTGGACTGCGTGCAGAGTTTTGCCGAGGTGGCCTATCGAAACAATTACGTCCGCCCGGAAATCAATACCGGCGATGTGATCGATGTGAAAAAAGGACGCCATCCTGTTGTGGAGAAAACCCTGGATGCGGGCGAGCCCTTTATCCCGAACGATGTTTACCTGGACAACAGCGAGTTCCAGATTCTGATAATTACAGGTCCAAATATGGCGGGAAAGAGTATTATTTTGCGCCAGGTAGGTCTGCTCGTTCTGATGGCGCAGGTGGGATGCTTTGTTCCGGCCGATAAAGCCACTATTGGCTTGGTCGACAAAATTTTTACCCGCGTGGGAGCGTCCGACAACCTGGCCGCAGGCGAAAGCACCTTCCTGGTGGAGATGAACGAGGCGGCAAACATATTAAACAATGCCACACCCAAATCGTTGATTTTACTTGATGAAGTGGGCCGCGGAACCAGCACTTTCGACGGGCTCAGCATCGCCTGGTCGCTCTCCGAATACCTGCATAACAAGCCTGAGGTTGCTGCAAAGACACTTTTCGCCACGCATTACCACGAGCTGAATGAACTGGAAAGCCGGTATGAACGGATCAAAAATTTTAACGTCCAGGTGAAAGAACACGATGGCAAGGTAATCTTTCTTCGCAAACTTGTACGGGGCGGGGCCGATCACAGTTATGGCATACAGGTGGCCAACATGGCGGGTCTTCCGTCGGTGGTGATTGAGCGGGCTAAAGAAATCTTGTCGAATCTGGAAAGCCATACACTTGATGTGAGCCAAAATGGCAATGGCAACGGAGCAATAAAACAAACCGCCTCCAAAAAGAAGGCCGCTCAGCGGGCAACTCAGAACATGCAAAAACAGG
>CAYOLE010000155.1:0-8391 GCA_964404705.1 uncultured Rhodohalobacter sp.
CAAACCGTTGGACAAAGTTGTACTATCTTACTGTTGCCTGTATTAGCTGCTTTCTTCTTCGAACTCTATTCCTCGGTAACCGAATTAAATTGTCTATTCGCACTGCTATCAGGATTTTTTAAATTTTATTTTTGTTTGGTAAAAATAAAATCAATGATCCTGAATTATTCCTTTCTTATAACTTTTAAATGTTAATCCGAGAGAAACTTCGGTCCAAAAAAAATGTCAGATTGGAAAACTGTTCGATTTAATCTGCCATTTGAAATTTCAGCGTAGAATGGTTTTATTTCCTGTAACACCTCTCGCCTTCACTCCAGCGTTCCCTCTTTTTTAGACTTATTCAGAAGGAATCAGCAACGGTGTGAATATTAAAAATATGCAAAGACGTATTTGAGAAGCCACTGTCCATTCACATAGCAAATCAACTGTTATCTCAACACAATTCCGTGTGTTGCGATTGAAGAGGCGGGATATTCATAAATTTATAACTCGTCCCGTTTGTGAATCAATCCGATACCAGTGCTGCAATTCAAAATTCGATGGAACCACATTACATATAGAGTACAGCTTACCTTAATTAATGTGGCGAGGTAAGAAATTGATGAAAGTAAAAGAAAGGCTTTTTAACGGATGATCTTTGAAGTGACAATTTGATTATGATCACAATCAATCAAAACCTGAAAGGATTTCAAAAGAATATATTTACCCATGCTAATTATAGATGGATACTTCTTATTCAGCTGCCAACCGGTTAAGAAACGGACATCAGTCCATCGAGGTTGGATTGGAACGTGCAATCTCCTGATACATCAGGTATTCTTCGGGCGTAACATCAGCAAACAGATAGTTAAGAGGATCCACAGCCTCTCCGTCTACACGTACTTCATAGTGGAGATGCGGTCCATTGGTAAGGCCGGTATTACCTGAATAAGCGACAAGCTGCCCCCGTTTAATCTTCGATCCAGCGCGCACCCCATCCGCAAAGCCTGAAAGGTGAGCATAACGGGTTTCAACACCAAAACCGTGATCTATAACCAATAAATTTCCATAATTTCCTTGTCGGGATGCAGATTTCACGACTCCGTCACCGGTTGCGAATAGATCTGTTCCTACATCTGCCCGGAAATCAACTCCTTCGTGTTTGCGCTGATATTTAAATACCGGATGAATTCGCATGCCAAACCCACTTAACAGAACTCCGTTTACAGGACGAATGGCGGGTACATGGCGTAGTCGCTCCTGATTTGTGTTGTAATATTCGTGAATTTCATCAAAAGACATTTGCTGCACATTAACGCGCCGTTCAAGGTTATCAAGGCGTGAAGCAGTCCATTTCAATATTTCAGCTGTATCTTCGCTATAGAGATCAAATTCGGAGTAAATGTCGGCTCCACCCACTCCGGGTTGTCGTTTTTCATCAGGGATAGGATCCATTCCCAAAACAGATCGATACAATTCATTATCCTTCTCTGCTATTCCCTGAACTTGATCCTCGAGTGATATAATAGAGTTTCTCGTTTTTTCAAACTGATTAGTTAGTACTCTGTTTTCAGCTTGAAGAGCGAGTTCGGCAGGAGAGCCAATATTTTTTGACAATGCGGCAAGCCCCGTGCAGGCAAACACAACGCTGGTAATCAGCCAGATGGAAAAGGTGTGAAGATAACGTTCTTGTTTTCCGTAATTCACCGGCACGAATCGGCACTCTTCTTCATCGTATACATAATGATTATTGGCAGACATAGATAGTATTTACTGAAATAAAATGACTGTTTAGAAAGTATTATTTTAATGACTCTGTATACAAGAGTATTTTGAGTCTGATTTGTTACTCTTTTTATTCAAAGTCTCCTTCAAAGTATTCGACAGCTCTGTTGGGCATCTCCGGCTTATTTTTTTTCTTAGAAATATGCGAGTGTATTTTATCTTGAAAATCGGTAGCAGCATTATAACCATAATGTTTTAGTAAATAGTTCATCGCAATTACTTCAGCTATTACCGTAATATTTTTTCCGGGTGTGATTGGCAGTTTGATAAGCGGTATTGAGGTATCCAAAATTTCGCATGTTTCACTATCCAATCCGGTCCGCTCTACATTTTTAGTGTCTTCCCACAGTGTTAGTTCCAATATTACTTCAAGTCTTTTTTGATATCGAATTGAGCGGATCCCAAACATCGACATTACATTAAGGATACCTAATCCGCGGATCTCCATAAAATGTTTATTCATCTCTGTTGCTGATGCAATAAGAATATTGCTTTTTTTAGTGAGCATCACTACATCATCCGATACCAATCGATGTCCTCGTTCTACAAGATCCAGGGCTACTTCACTTTTCCCAATTCCAGCTTTGCCGCTAATCAAAATTCCAATACCATACACATCTACCATGGTACCATGAACCATCGTTTGAACTGCGAAATAATCCTGTAGAAAATCTCTTAACAGAAACATAAATTTTGCCGTTTCTACATTCGTATAGGCAATAGGTATCCCGCGTTTTTGGGCAATTTCTATTAGAGGATCAGGAAGCACATTCCCCGCGGTGCAAATAAAAAGAGGTACCTCGAACGAGGTAACCCTTTTAAATGAATTTATCTGTTCTTCGGTTGTTAATTGTTCAATATAGAGCGTTTCGGTATTCCCGATAATCTGTATTTTTTGATAGGTAAACAGATCGATGTAACCAGCAAGTGCCAGGCCGGGGCGGTGCAGATCTTCATCCCTGACAAATTTTTTATCGGCACTTTCTTTCCCTGTTACCAATTCAATTTCGGTATGCACTTGCTGGGAAAATTTTTTAATGAGGGACGAAACGGAAATCTTCTCTTTACCCGGAATTGGTTTTTGATTACGCATTAACTTTCCTTATCGGTTAATTATGTTCAAAGTGTTTTGTCTTATATTTTCGTATCCGTCGTATTGCGGTATCCACAGCATTGTTCATTGCCTGCTCGTAAGAGGGAGCTTCTTCAGAGACATTTAATAATGTTCTTGGCACCTTTACATTCAGTTCTGCTCGATAGGGATTATCATCATCCTGTCCTGGCTGCAAAACAACATCGCATACTATAATCTTATCAAAAAATTGTTCAAGTTTTTGGACAGCATCAATACTGTATTGTTTTAGGTCTCTGCTGGCATCAAAATGACGTGCTGTGAAGGTGGTTTTCATAAATATTCTGATTTTAGTTAATGTTCTGCCCTTGGATGGGCTTGATTATAAACTTTTTTAAGATGCTCTACGCTGGTGTGTGTATAAATTTGAGTTGCAGATAAATTTGTATGTCCCAATAGTTCTTTAATCACACGGATATCAGCACCAGCATCCAGAAGATGAGTAGCAAAACTGTGCCTCAGTACATGCGGACTTTTTTGAGAAATTTCGCTTACTCTTTCTATAAACGACTTTACAAGCCGTTGCACAAATCTGGAATATGCCCGCTGTCCTCCGGGAGCCAGAAACATTGATCTTTTTGCATCACTATCAGTCCGCTTCCCATATAAAAGTGTTCTGCTCTCAATATGTTTCTTCAAAGCTTTAAATGCGTGCGATCCTACAGGCACAATTCGCTGTTTATTACCTTTACCCTGAACAATCAGCTGGTTTTGTTCAAAATTCACATCCGAAAGATTGAGCTGTGTGAGTTCACTTAAACGTATTCCGGTTCCGAAAAATAATTCCAGTATAGCCCGGCTCTGAATTTCAACCGGTGAATCACCATCAGCCAGGTTCATTAGTCTTTCTATATCAAGTGTGTTGAGCGTTTTGGGCAGATGTTTTTCCTGCTTGGGAAGCATAAGCAGGTGAGCAGGGTTTTTTTGGATAAATCCCCGTTTGAAACAGTACTTAAAGAATGAACGGAGCGAGGCTACTTTTCTCGCAATTGTACTTTTTGCCAAACCCTGCTCTGATAGTTCTCCGAGCCACATACGGATATCGAGCCGGGTCAGATTATTGATAGTGGCATAATCAGCCAGATTATTCTCATCTTTCAAAAAATCCAGGAATTGTTCCAGATCAGTACGATAGGAAATTATCGTATGGTGCGATGAATTCCGCTCAATCTCCAGGTATCGCAAAAATTTATCAACAAACTGTTTCATTAGATCAATATGTTGTTATTTATAGAAATATACCAGTAGATTACGAACGCAGAATGAATATGAATATCAATATCGTTTTTCGTTTAATACGTTATTCATTCTGAAAAATTTTCCTATATCTCCCTGTCTTTCCATTTTACTTTTCTGTTGGAAACATAATCAACCAGTGAAACGAGTGCCAGTCGTTGAAACCACAGAACCGCCAAGGGATGAAGAAATCCATAAATCGGATCCCAGCTGAACCATCGGGCCAATATTAACCGATGGAGCAATATGATAGTTATCGAAGCTATCGACAGAATTATAAGTGCCGGATAGTCAAAATAAAGCGAGTATGGCAGTAAAAGAAATGGCAATACAAAAACGACAAGATGAATAACTGCGACTATAATAAATAATGGCCCAGACCGGCCAAAACCCGCGAAAAAGTTTTTTCGAAGTCCATTGAAGATCTCCTGTTCTGATCTATACATTCTGCAACTGATAGATCCAATCCCATTAAACATCCGCAGTGTGAACCCACTTTTTTTTGCACGTTTAGCCAATTCCACATCTTCAATAACACAATCTTTTACAGATTCATGTCCGCCAATTTTCTGATACGCATCTGATCTGAATCCGATACATTGTCCGCAGGCCGCCACAAACATCGGGGTTAATTTTTTTCTAAGAATTGTCGGTAACCAACGCGGTGAGCGATATACATAAATGACCGGAAGTGAAGTGAGCAAAGCGTAATAGATTAATGGAACAATCACTTTCTCCCAAAAACTTTTCATTTCCTGTTCGGGCCAAATGGTAATTAAATCAAGCTGATTATCATGAAATGCATTGGCTATCTGAGTAAGCATATTCGGGTAAAATCTGGTATCTGCATCAGCAAACAGGATCAGGTCACCTGTAGCGTTATCTGCAAGCTGTTGACATGCCCAAGGTTTTCCCAGCCAGTCGGCGGGTTTTTCCCTGGCAGGAACGTTTACTATAAGATGAGGATAAGAATGCTTTGCCGAATCAATAAGTTCAGGTGTGCGATCAGAGGAATAATCATCCAGAACCAACAGCTCAAAATCGGAATAGGTTTGTTCACACACAGATGTCAAAATTCTGGTAATATTCGCCTCTTCATTCCGGGCCGGTATACATACTGAAATTTTTAATGGAGCAGCTGCCGCGGATTCAAATGAACGTAATGATGTGAATTCAATCCTGTTTCTTAACAAAATAAAGGATGTTATCAACAGGTAAAAAATCGAGAACGAATTTAACCAAAACAGTGTAACAGGTTCAGCCAAAATAGGGCGAATTTATGTGAATCAGACAGTTAAAATCGTAAATTCTTCCCTCTCAACGTTATAATGATACATTCCATTCATAGTTCTATGCAAATTTTATCAGATTCAAATAAGGATATTCGCACAGAAAAGATACAACCGGGAAGTTACGAATGGTGGTATTTTGACGCTGTTTCAGGAGATGGAATGTATAGTTTTGTGATGATTTTTTATGAAGGAAATCCCTTTTCACGGCGATACAAAGAGGCTATGGACAGAGGTAAAATGAATTTGGCCAGATTCTATCCTGCAGTAAGTCTTTCGGTTTATAAAAGTGGTTCTCCGGTATTTTATTCTTTTGAGGAAGTTTTACCGGCTGAAGCATCGTTTTCGGATGAACATCCTGAGGGAAAAGTAAAGAACAACCGGTTTTGGCGAGAGCTTAAAGAAAATACTCTGATTTATCATCTTAAAATTGATCAACGTCTGCCGGGTGGTGATCGACTATCCGGCGAACTCCGTTTCAATTCCGAAGATTTCAAATACAAGCTAAGTGAAGAATATTCATCTATAAAAGAGAAACATCAGTGGAACTTGGTACAGCCTCATGCGAATGTAGCTGGAAAATTAAATATTAGCGGATTTTCTGAACACGAAGTTGCGTTTAACGGAGCTGGCTACCACGATCATAATACCGGTTATGAACCAATGCAGGAGAGTTTTGATGATTGGTATTGGGGGAGGATTCATTTTGCCGGTAATACACTTGTCTACTACCTGATGAATGAGAAAGGCGTGTTAAACTCAAAAGGTTGGCTTTTTGATCAATCCGAAAATGTTCAAATGATTGACAGTGGAATCATTAAGGATGATTTTGGGATAAACTTTTTTGGTTTAAAGTCTGCGAGAAAAATTGAGAAGCAGGAGGGAGATATCCGGTTTCTTATTCAGAAAACAAGCATTATTGACAATGGACCTTTTTACCAGCGCTTTCTCAGCCGGATGATGCTGCACATGCAAGGAAATATTTACCAGGGAACTGGAATCAGTGAATATATCTGTCCGGCTCGAATCCATAAAAAAATTTTCAGGCCTTTTGTAAATATGCGAATTCAGTACCCCGGCTCCGAACACTGGGTTCAGAAAAATCCGCGGCTTTATCGCTGGACCTGGTAAAATCAGGTAATGGCTTCTGAGATATCGGGGTTAATAATCCAGCCCCGGCTGTGTGATTTTAAAGTCATGTTCGTCCTTTGATTCTTCCACAATACGTCTCACATCCTGAAGCAGTTGACGTGCATCAAATACAATCCCGTCTTTTATGGTGTATCGAACACCGCCAACCCGTTCAACCTCATTTTGTTCGTTTACCCGGATTGCACCAGTACCATAGAGAACCTTTAGATTTTCCTGTGGGTTTTCATCAACAATTACTAAATCTGCCAGTTTTCCCTCTTCAATGGTTCCCAGTTGATCATCAACCCCTAATACTTCCGCTGCTTTAATAGAAGCTGACTGAAATATCTCCAAAGGATGAAATCCTGCCTCCCTGAATAATTCCATTTCCTGTATATAGGCAAATCCGTATAGTTTATAAATGTAGCCGGCATCAGAGCCCAGCGTTACCCGTCCGCCGCGGTTTTTATATTCATTAACAAACTGCATCCAGATGCGAAAATTTTCTTTCCATTGCACCTCCTGCTCCGTTCCCCAGTTGAACCAGTACGATCCATGAGCCTGTCTGTCGGGTTCATAAAACTGCCAAAGAGAGGGCAGGGTGTATTTTTCATGCCACTCAGCCCGTCGTTGTGCCATCAAGTCGCGGCTCGCTTCATAGATTGTAAATGTCGGATTGATCTCAAAATCAAGTTCCAAAAGCCGGGTCATTAAATCGGTCCAGATTTCGCTGCCTGGTTCGGCTGCCTGTTTCCATAATTTACCTGCCTCTTCAAAGCGGTGCTGTTCATTGCTGTAATTATAATCAAGCGGATAGTTCTGGATTACCCGATCGGTAAACATCGCTTCGGGCAAACCGTACCAGTGGGTCATTCCGCGAAGCCCCATTTCGGCAGTTCGCCGTACATTGGCAGACACAACACGTGGTTGTGCATGGTGCGCTATTGAACCGATTCCAAGCCTGGTGGCTTCGTCCAGTGCAGCTTCATAAATTTCGGTTCGCGCCCCAAAAAATTTTATGCCCTCTACGCCTCTGTCTGCAATCATCTGCACCCATTCACGCGCCTGACCGGCCGTTTGAATACTGTTATCAGCACCGGCCCCAAAACCCACATAGGGAAATATTCTTGGGGCCGTGATTTCGTTATTAATACTTTTATCTCTGTGCCGGAGTGTCCAGTCCAGGCCGTTGAACGAACCGGGTTCACGGATGGACGTAATTCCATGAGCCAGCCAGAGTTTATATACGTATTCGGGAATCGTTCCCTGTGCATTTCCGCCGGTGTGGGCGTGCATGTCGAAAAAGCCAGGCAATATGTACATTCCCTCAACATTGATTTCTTCAGTACCATCATCTGCTTCGGGCCTTCTTTCCTCATCTATGGGAACACCGGGATAGCCCACATTCTGGATTCTGACAATTGTATTTCCTTCTATAACAATATCCACCGGCCCCAGGGCAGGAGATCCGGTTCCGTCAATCATTGTGCCGCCTCTCAGAATCAGGCGATCGAAAGGGCCGTCTCCCTCAGCCCGGTCAGGTGCGTCAGGCATTTGGCTGTATGCGTCATTTGCAGTGAAAAAAAGAATTGAAATGAAGAGTATCCGAAGTATAAATTTCATGGATTAACTGCTGTGTTGAATGATTTGAACGATAATATCAAAACGAATCGGGCGAAAAAAAGTATTATTAAAAAAACATGAAATATTTTGTAACAAACTACTCAATGGATACTCTTGTTTGTACAGCATTAGCTAATCTATCATTTTTGATTAGTTTTGTCACTCCTATGCTGAAAACCTAAAGCAGAAAGCCCGGGACTGATACTCCCGGGTTTT
>CAYOLE010000156.1:0-6656 GCA_964404705.1 uncultured Rhodohalobacter sp.
TTTTATAAAAATCTCATTTTTTCCAAAAAACTCATCCGATGACTATTCCCTGCAATCAAACTTTTAGAGTTGACATAACACTAGATCGTAACTCTGAATCTAAAAGAGTATGATTGAGAGCTTAGTTTGAAGACATTTAAAGGTAAGATCGTTTGGCAGCGTATATTTTCAGAAGTGATTTTTCCTGAAAATGGATAAGGCGAATGAACAGCATATTGTTTATTTTAGCGGTTCTGTAAACTGAACGGAAGTAATTTATAAAGTAATTGATTCAATTTATGAGCTGGCTTCGCACACACACTTGTGGTGATTTAACTAAAGAAAATGTTGATCAGGAGGTAATATTAAACGGATGGGTTTCTTCAAGAAGAGATCTTGGAGGAGTGATATTTATCGATCTGCGCGATCGTTATGGCACTACGCAAATCGTTTTTGATGAATCTAACAAGGAACTTCACAATAAAGCAGAGGATCTGCGATCAGAATATGTGATTGGGGTTAAAGGAAAAGTTCTGCTCAGGGATAAAGAAACAATCAATCCTGCCATGCCTACTGGTGAAGTTGAAATTGAAGTAACGGAGATGAACGTGTATAGCAAGGCAGAAACTCCTCCGTTTGAAATTAAAGATGGCATTGCCACAAATGAAGAAACACGGCTGAAATACCGCTACCTGGATTTACGCCGTCCGGAGCTGCAAAAGAAAATGTTGTTGCGCTCAAAATTGTATCATACCGTACGATCTTTTTATCACGACTACAATTTTGTTGAAGTGGAAACACCGGTACTTATGAGATCAACACCGGAAGGTGCCAGGGACTACCTTGTGCCCAGCCGCGTTAATGCAGGAAAATTTTTCGCTTTGCCGCAAAGTCCCCAGACCTACAAACAATTGCTGATGGTTTCGGGAATGGACCGGTATTTCCAGATTGTGAAATGCTTCAGAGATGAAGATCTTCGTGCTGACAGGCAGCCAGAGTTCACTCAAATTGACGTGGAAATGTCGTTTGTTGATGAGGAACAGGTGTTTAAAGTTCACGAGCAGCTAATGGCAAAGATCTGGAAAGACCATCTTGATATCAAAATTGAAACTCCATTTCCGCGTATGCCATATCAGGAAGCAATAGAGACATATGGTACAGATAAACCTGACACAAGGTTTGGAATGAAAATTAAAAATCTTTCTGATCTGCTCGAAGATTGTGGGTTTAAGATTTTTGAAAGCACAGTGAAAAAGGGTGGGAGAATTGTTTCCATCAGTGTTCCGGAAAAAGGGGAACTGGGCCGCGGCGCGCTCGACAGGTTAACAGAAGAGGTGAAGCGCGAAACAGGTGCCGCAGGGCTTATTTACATAAAGGTCTCAGATGAAGAGCATATGTGCAGTGTGGGAAAGTTTTTGACCGAAGAAAAGGTTCAGCAGATTGTTGACCGGTCCGGTGCCCGCAGCGGAGACCTGGTTCTTATTTTGGCAGGGCCAAATCCGCAGGTATATAAGCAGATGGGAATTTTAAGGCTTATGATGGGTAAAGAACTTGGAATGATCGAAAGGTCATCTTACAATTTTCTATGGGTTACCGATTTTCCACTTGTAGAGTGGGATAAAGAGGAAAAGAGATACGTGGCGTTACATCATCCGTTTACATCACCAAAACAAGAAGATATTGAAAAGCTTGAAAAATCGCCGGAGGAAGTACATGCCAGGGCCTATGATCTTGTATTAAATGGAAGTGAAATTGGCGGCGGGTCCATCCGGATTCACAATTCAGAATTGCAAAATCAAATGTTTCGTGTTTTGGGAATAGGAGAGGAGGAAGCCCGCGAAAAATTTGGTTTTTTGCTTGATTCATTTACTTATGGAGCTCCTCCTCATGGAGGAATTGCTTTCGGCCTCGATCGAATTGTAATGATTATGGCAGGTGCAGACAGCTTACGGGATGTGATCGCATTTCCAAAAAATCAAAAAGCTCAAAGTATAATGGATCAGTCACCCAACACAGTTGATGAACAACAGCTTCGGGAGTTGCATATTAAACTAAGAGATAATAATTGAATATTACTGACTTGAAAACTGCTGGAATTGATGGCTGTAAAGCGGGATGGATTCTGATATCTTTTGATGAGAATCCACACTATAAAGTACTTCGATCTGACGAGGAACTCAGAGAGGCATTTACAAAATTCGGCCATATCTTTATTGATATACCGATCGGACTTGAAGATGAAAAATATACCCGGGAATGTGATCGCCTTTTACGTGAAAAACTGGGCACAGAATATGCGGCAAGTGTGTTTAGTCCGCCCATCCGGCCAGCTTTAAACGCCCCTTCTTATGTTGAAGCGAACATGCAAAGTTTCGAATATACCGACAAGAAGCTCTCGGTACAATCCTGGAATATAACTCCAAAAATACGAACAGTAGACACCCTGCTTAGTGAAGAGAAATCGTTTCGAAAGAAGGTATTTGAAAGCCATCCTGAGCTGTTATTTATGCATTTGAACGGAGGGATGATCTACCAAAAAAAGAACACCAAAAAGGGGCTGCGGCATCGGTTGAGCCTGGTGACGGATCGGGAAGAGATCGCGGCCGATTTTTTCAGAAATATCAAAGAGGAGTTTCGTCGCAATGAAGTAGAGGAGGATGATATAGTAGACGCTATGGTACTGGCACTGGCAGCCAAAGATTCCAAAGAAAATGAGATTAAAACCTTGCCAGAAAATCCTCCGGTGGATTCCGAAGGCTTACCCATGGCGATACATTTTGTACATCGGCCGCTAAACTGAAAGTTAACAAAATCAGGTATTAATTTTCAGATTGCATCTTTGATCGGTTTAAAATTTTCCTGTATTTAACTCCCGCTTTATAAACACGATTCAGCCCATTAAAAGCCGCCACGCGATAAGCTTCTGTATAGGATGGATAGTTGATCACATGCTCCATAAAATAGCGGATATCTCCGCCGTATGACATTACACATTGACCTGTATGAATCAAATCTGCTGCACTTTCTCCCATTATATGGACCCCCAGAAGGGTAAGATCATCAGTTTTAAAAACCAATTTCAGAATCCCCTCCTCATTGTGATTTATATCTGCCTGCGTGATATTACTATAATAAGCCCGTCCGACTGTTACCTCAATTCCCTGCTTCTCAGCATCTTTTTCGGTAAGACCAATAGCAGAGATTTCAGGAATAGAATAAATTGCGTAGGGAATGGATCCGTCAAGATCGTGCGTATGCATATCGAACATACTGCAGGCTGCCAATCTGCCCTGTACAAAAGATGCTGATGCCTGTGCCGGAAAACCAATTACATCACCCGCTGCATAAATATTTTCACAAGAAGTTTTAAAACCTTTATCGACCTTGATATATCCATTCTCATCAAGTTCTAAATCACAATTTTCAAGACCAATATTTTTTGTATTAGGAGATGTACTGCCGATGTATAACACATGTTCAGTTTCCACTACCTGCAAACGTTTATTGTCCTTGGTTGATGTAAATCCAACTTCTGTGCATGTTCTCAATTTATTGTATCTGACGTGTTCCACCTGAACATTCTTAAACATCTGGATTGGACTTTTTTCCACAACCTTAGTCAATTCACTCTCGATCTCATTGTCCAAAAAAGGAAGTATATCCGTTCGTTCCGATAAAACTGTAACCCGGGTTCCCAGTGCAGCAAAGATGGTTGCGTATTCAAAACTTATTATTCCATTTCCAATAATTACCAGCCGCCGTGGTATGTGTGTTAAATTTAATACAGATTCATAATCCAAAATATTGGTGTGGTTTATACTGAACCTTTCTGGACTTTCAAAATGGCTGCCGGTGGATATTAAAATGTTTTTGGTTGAATAGGTTTTTGTGTTATTAAACTGGTCTTTAACCTCAACAGTGTTTTTATCCACCACACTGCCCCAGCCTCTTGCGGTATCGATCTCGTTTTTTATCAGATCATTTTTCACTTTTTGATTTTTGCTGCTGAGAATTGAACGCTTGTATTGCAACAGATCATCCATCTTGAACCGCTCATAGGGTTTTCGTCCTTGTTCATCACCAAATTGGACATGAAATTTTTGAATCGATTTTGCTGCCTCTCTCAAAGCCTTGCTTGGTACTGTTCCGGTATTGATCCAGGTACCGCCGAGGTGATCGTCATTTGCTTCGACCATCAACACTTTTTTGTCGAATTTTGAACTTTGCATCGCACAGGAAAATCCGGCAGGTCCGCTACCCAGAATGATTACGTCGAAATCGTAAGTCATAGTAGTATAATTTTTTAGTTTGATCTGTTGGGCGTAAAATAAGATTCTATTTCCTTAAACCCATTGATTGTTTTTAGGAAATAAAAGTGTTGGGAAGGGGAACGAAATCTCCGAAAAAATCAATTTTACGGGTAGTATATACATTGTTATATTAAGCCATTGAAATATAACATCTTAGAAGAGAATCTATTTATAACAACTAAACCTTAAATTACATCGATATGTCTTACAAACTTCCAGATTTACCATACGAACATGATGCGCTTGAACCGCACATAGATAAAAAAACAATGGAGATTCATCATGGCAAACATCACAAGGGATATACAGATAAATTAAATGCAGCTCTTGAAGGCCATGAATTTGCAGATCTTCCTATTGAAGAGGTACTTCGGCGAATTAATGAAGTGCCGGAAGATATACGCCAGACTGTGATAAATAATGGTGGTGGTTATGCAAATCACAAGCTGTTTTGGGTAGTTTTATCACCCGATGGAGGTGGTAATCCCAAAGGAGAAATAGCTGATGCAATTGATTCTGCATTTGGCAGCTTCGATAAGTTTAAGGAAGAGCTCAGCTCAACCGCTGCAGGTCAGTTTGGATCAGGTTGGGGATGGCTTTGTGTTGATAAGTCAGGAAATCTAAAAGTGATTTCTACACCAAATCAGGACAGCCCGTTAATGAACGGCTTAACTCCAATTCTTGGTGTAGATGTGTGGGAACATGCGTACTATCTTAACTATCAAAACAGACGTCCAGATTATATTTCTGAATTTTGGAATGTAGTGAACTGGGATAAAGTGAATGAGCTTTATAAGAAGGAGACTTCTTAAAGAATTCATAACACTGGAATGTTATAAATTAAGCGTCACAAAAAATTGTGGCGCTTTTTTTAATTGCTCAAATTTAACTGATACCACCTTTCATACTGCCCCATACGTTGCCGAAGATTCCCTTGTCTGTTTCCACGGTCTTGGCTAACACGCCGTTGCCCGCCATACTGTTGCTGCTGATTCATGGAAGACTGATCGTCCTGCATTCTGATATTTGGCGGATCAATCTCAAATCCTAACCAGATTCTATTGCCGTCCAGGTTATAGAGTGAGGACTCATTTAATGGCACACGCATTTCAATTTTCATGAGCCGGCGCCCATCGTCTGCCGCAATTTCAATTCCGTCGATTAGTAGCTGATCTTTGTTGATGAATCCGTGATTTCTTTCGGAGCTGCCGTTTCTTTCCACTATCATTATACGCTCGAATATTTCCTCTTCAAAATTTTGCAACAACTCCATATTGCGTGGATTTTCTCTCCATTCCTGGTCGTTTAAAAACGAATTGTAAGCACCGGGATCTTCCCGCAGCAGATTAAAAGAACCAGAAGGAAATGCAATACCAACTTGTTTTCTATTCTCTTCACTGCTGCTTAAATAAATTATAAAACCGGATTGACGCATGGCATTATTTTTTGCCGGGCTTCTTACATCTACATAGAGATAGAGAAATTCGTTATCGTGAGTTGCGTAATAACTTACAGCATCAGTCCGCTCCACTACAGATTTTTCCAGATCCCAACCTGTCAGATTGCCATCTACAGTTAGTGATCGATCTGTGGCAGGTGTAGTTACAGTTCTGGAGCCGGAACACGAAATAATTATAAAAGAAAATGTTAATAAAAAGGTTGTTTTAAGTAGGGTCATTTATAGAAAAACGCTTCAAAGGCTGTTATTATTCTCAAAAAAAGAGATTGTTCAGGAACTCAATAAAGTACTAAATTATCCGTATATTCATTGAAATGAAATTAATCAATTAAATACATACCGATATGCAATTTGGATTTGGCGTGGGCCCTGATACTTCATGGATGAGGGAAGAGCTCACAAAACTTGGAGTTGAAGAACTGAAAACTCCTGAAGATGTAGACAGAGTTATGAAAGAATATACTGAGGGTACCATGCTGATGGTAATTAATTCAGTATGTGGCTGTGCAGCTGGTAATGCGAGGCCTGGAGCAGAAATCGCTCTTAAGAAAACCGCAAACAAACCAGATCATCTTGTTACAGTATTTGCCGGTCAGGATAAGGAAGCTACTGCACGTGCCCGTGAATATTTTAGTGAATACCCCCCTTCATCTCCAGCATTTGCATTTTTTGTAAATGGAGAGATTAAAGCAATGATACCTCGTCACAGAATTGAGGGGCGTACACGCGAAGAGGTTTCGGAAGATCTGCTGATGGTTTTCGACGCGTTTGCAGAAAAAGAAAATGCACCTAACGCCTGATAAGCTTTAGTTTTATATTTAATAAAAAATATACAGAGCTCGGACTAACCCTCCGGGCTTTTTTTTGCATATGATAAATTAAAGTTCGTTGATTGCGATCTCTACAAT
>CAYOLE010000156.1:6756-8353 GCA_964404705.1 uncultured Rhodohalobacter sp.
TTAAAGTTCGTTGATTGCGATCTCTACAATCTCACGGGATTTAGTAGTATTGATCTCAGCGCCAAGTTTCATTAAAAAATGATATAACCCAAGATGTACTCTTGTACTGTATATGAAGTGTTTATTGCCGCGAACTTCATTGCCAAACGGAGCATTTCTGGTATATCCGCGGATTAGGTTTTTATACTCCGGGTCTCCGAAATCAAATTTGTCTGATTCATACGGCATTGCAAATGTATAACCGTAATTGATACAAAATTCGAAATATTTTTTTTCAACCGGATCGTTGTCAGGGTTTGTCTTTAAAACACCAAGACGTTTATACAGAGCTATAATCTCCTCAATATTTTGATTGAGGTGGGTAGGCAGCAACTGTAAATAATCCCTGAAAAAATTACCGGGAAATTTTTTTACACAACCAAAATCAATAACACCAAGTTTATTTTCAGAAGTCAGCAGGAAATTGCCGGGATGAGTGTCTGCATGAATTTCATCAAACTGAAGGATTTGCTCATGAAAGAAATCCCATAAAAGTTGTCCATATTGATTTTTTTCTTCTTGTGATGGATTACGAGCCAGAAATTCTTTTAAATGCTCGCCTTCAAGGTATGTCATGGTAAGCACTCTTTCTGTTGAATACTCTTCTATCCATTTTGGGATATCAATCTGCGGGCCTGCTAATCGTGAATAAAAACGATCTATCGTGCGGCCTTCATGAATATAATCGGTTTCTAATCGCAGTGTGGATTCAATCTCATTGAAATAATTATCGAGTTCATTTTTGTTCTTAATAAATTGCCTGAACAGAGTTTTTGCCAGGCCAAGATCTGATGTAATTGTATCTTTCACCCCTGGATATTGGATCTTAACTGCAACTTTTCGGCCATCTTTCAGGATGGCTTTATGCACTTGCCCGATGGAAGCTGCAGCCACAGCTTGAGTATCGAAAGAATTAAACAGGAGTTCAGGAAAATTTCCAAGTTCCTGTTTTATAATAGAACGCACAAGCGCCCGATTTATAGGAGGTACCGAATATTGCGCCTGCGTCATCACCTCAGAAAACTCATCGGGTAAAAATCCCTGATCGATACTCAGGGATTGGGCAATTTTTAATGCTGTTCCCCTGAGACGGATAAATTCGGAGAAAATTTCCTGCGCTGTTTTATTATAAAAAGCTGAATTCTGTTTGTCTGTGCTTCCGCGTAATGTTTTTAGGTAATGACGTGCATAGTTTGCACCTACTTTAATACCAGTTTTAGCGAAAATTTTACCACGATCGAACTTAGATGACGGAAATTCACTCATCAGTATTTATAATTAGATGTTTTGCCAGATGGGTTTAAAGGTGAGATATAGTACAGGAATTTTGCAAATTCGAAACCTTTATCAAGAATAGCTGAGTAGTGAACTTCCTGAACAAATGAAGTCCATTTATCCACAAGCTCCATAGTTTTTTGATTAGCCGGACTTTCATCATGGAGCCAGAAGTTTATTAATAGATGAAAATTAGTAAGACCTGCTTTGTAGAGCAAATCAATATTTAAGGCAGATGATAATGAGGATTGATTAGGATCACTCTCATAAATCGTTTTCAGCT
>CAYOLE010000157.1:0-8340 GCA_964404705.1 uncultured Rhodohalobacter sp.
TCATCATTCTAGATGAGGAGGAGAAAGTGGAGATTTAAAATCACCCTCAAATCTCATCATAGCGAAAGCAACCCACCAGGTGGTCATTTACCATACCAACGGCCTGCATATAGGCATAGCAGATCGTTGGCCCCACAAATTTAAATCCATCATTCTTTAGCTGCCTGCTCATTTTACGGGAGATCTCCGTTTCGGCCGGTACTTCTTCCATAGTTTTAAAACGATTTCGGATCGGATTACCATCAACAAAATTCCAGATGTACTCACTAAACGAGCCGTGTGTACTTTCAATTTCCAGGTACGATCGCGCATTTTGAATTGCAGCGTCCACTTTCAGCCGGTTTCTGATGATACCCGGATTAGCCAGTAGCTCTGATTTTTTTGCATCATCATAACCTGCAATTATTTCCGGGTTGAAATCATCAAACGCCTTCCGGTAGTTTTCTCGTTTTTTCAGTACGGTTGACCAGCTCAGGCCTGCCTGTGCCCCTTCGAGAATTAACATTTCGAACAGGTGATGATCATCAAAATTGGGCACACCCCACTCCCTGTCGTGATATTCCTTCTCAGATTTTGATTGAATGGCCCAACCGCACCGTGGCTTGTATTTCATTTTTTTGAATTATAATTGTCTGCAGAACCCCAAACATTGGATTATCAATTTCTTATCTTTTGGCAGAGAAAAATCTCATTCAAATCTACAGAAATTAAAGCATCAGACATGCATACTATTGTTAGAATATCCGGAGATGGAATTGGGCCAGAAATTACCGACGCAGTTTGCAGAATTCTGGAAGCCGCCAGGGTTGATATTAACTGGATTGATGCACGGGCCGGCGAGGGTGTATTTGAAGAAACCGGAAACCCCCTCCCCGATGAAACGATCGAAGCGATTAAGGAACACCGGATTGTGTTAAAAGGACCGCTTACCACGCCCGTGGGTGCAGGATTCCGCTCCATTAATGTAGCCCTTCGCCAAAAATTTGATCTGTACAGCAATATTCGTCCGGCAAAATCAGTACCGAATGTAGACAGCAATTTCCGTGGTGTGGATATGGTGATGTTCCGGGAAAACACTCAGGGGCTTTATATCGGCAAAGAACACTGGGTTGATGATGAAGAAAAGCACGCCGAAAGTATTGCAGTTGTGACTGAATCTGCCAGTGAAAGGATTATCACCGCAGCGTTTGAATACGCAAAAAAAAGAGGCCGCAAAAAAGTGACGCTGGTTCATAAAGCCAATATTCTGAAATTAACCACAGGCCTGTTTCTGAAGGTGGGCAAGCGGATTGCCCAGAATTATCCCGAAGTGGAGTTTCAGGATCTGATTGTTGACAACATGGCCATGCAGATGGTAATGAATCCACAACAGTTTGATGTTATTGTGACTACCAACCTGTTTGGAGATATTCTTTCCGATCTTGCCTCCGGACTGGTAGGCGGACTTGGCGTGACAGGCGCGGCCAACATTGGTGATGATGCAGCAATGTTTGAAGCGGTACATGGTTCAGCACCCGACATCGCCGGGCAGAACAAAGCAAACCCCATTGCCCTGCTCTTCTCCGCGCTCATGATGCTCGAATATCTTGACGAGCATCACGCAACTGAACGGATTCGGTCGGCTGTGTATGCCGTTCTGCAAGATTATAAAGTAGTATGTACACCCGATATTGGCGGAGAGGGTTCAACCACAAGTTTTACCGATGCAGTTTGCAGAATTCTTAGTCATTAAATATTTGATGAGGACAAGCAATCGTACATTATCAAAGTTCTTTGAACTCCACTTTTCTTGAATTTGTATCAAAAAAAGCGATCATTGCATCCTGATCGAAACCGTTTACACTTCCGGGATTGATTGAAATAGCATCTCCCACTGTTTCCACATCAGCCTGGTGAGTGTGGCCGGATATCACCACATCAAACTCCCCCGATTTTTCCAGACTCTCTGTAATTTCGTCATAAGTACCGTGATAGACGGCAAAATTTAATTTATCTGCCTCAAAGCTGTAAAAATCTCCGTGAATTATTGCTCCTATTTCATCAAATTTCTTCATCAGCATAAACCGGTCACCATCGTTATTGCCGAATATTCCATGCAGGGGTAATTCTTCAAACAAGGGGATGGCAAACGGACTGCAATAATCTCCGGCGTGAATCACCTTATCAGCTTTTCTCACTCTAAACTGTTCTGCAGCTTTTTTGATATTTTCTACATGATCGTGTGAGTCGGAACAGATTCCTATAAGCATTTTTTGATAAAATTTATTGTTATTGATTATTGTGAGTTTAACGCCAGAGTATTAACAGGAGCATAAAAAAACTAATTTTCGTCACCCTCCTCTACATCTTCAAAATCGATTACCCCTTCAACTGACTGTTCGAAGGCTTCGATGAACGCATTTCTGAAGATATTCCAGATTGTGGTAAACACGCCAACTTCAGGATCATCTATTTCACCGCTCATGGGGATTCTGGTAGCAAGTTGATCTTCCTCCTGGTTTCTGAAAATATAAGTTACTCCTTCGACAATTACTTCCCATGCAGCTGAAAATACATCATGGTCTTCGTCATCGAGATCCAGAACGCTGAGATTTAAAATCACCGGCTGCACATACCCTTCCAGATTCCCATCTTTAACTACAAATTCACTGTACAAAGAGAACTCACCCTGCTCGGCATCAACTCTAAAATAAGCTTCAAAAAAATCGTTCAAATCCGGTAAGTTCACATTTTCAAACTCCATTTCCAGGTCCATGTCAGGAATCGGTTTAAGAAAATTAGCGTCTGCCTTTAAACTCAGAAGACCTCCGCCAATCGAGATTGCACTCATTGTAATCTCGGTAGGCATCGCATCGTCTTTGTTTTCCACATTGGTGATATTTAAAATCTCCAGCTCCAGATCGTTCAAAGGCAGATCCACCACAGGATCGGTGCCCATGTCCATGTAATGAATACTACCGTCCTCAATGAAGAATCTGTTTATTTTAATGACCATCAGGTCCTGAAGATATTCTCTCCAGTCCACATCTTCGCCAAATTGTGCCTCAGTATCGTCTGTTTCTGCCATTAAATGTATATCGGGGGACAATAGCTCCACTTCTCCTACAATCTCCCCACTGAATAAAGCACCCCATTGCAGCGACAAATTAATTCGATCTACCTCTACAAACGGGTACCGGTCATCACCTTCCACTTTATCAATCACTAAACTGTCAACAGCATATGCTCCCTGAATCAGGTTTAGATCTACATTCGCAATTGACCCATGATAGCCTTCAATATCAGCAAGTACAGAATTGACGTGATTTTTTATGAGGTAGGGTAAGGCAAGCCATAATCCTGCGATCAGGATGACGATCAGCAGGGGAATCCAGATTCTCTTTTTCATTGCACTTTAATATAGTTTTTTCTCTCTTTTTTGAGACTAACAACGTCTCAATGGATAACGTTTAAAGAAGCGCCCTTTAAGGAATGTTTTATCAAAATAATGTTCTATCATGTCAAACAACTTAAAGTGTGTCTCTCTGCGAAAGTTTCTATCTCTGTTTGTTTTCAGGAATTAATCATCTATTTCTTTTAGCTGCTGATGCAGCCTCAAATATTCAGGTAAATCCAGCGCATGTGTCTCTCCAGGTAATAACGCCGGTAAACACCTCTATCTCCAACTTCTTTCCCAAATAATTAACCAGGGTTACACATGAGATCTCTCTGGCGGTATCGTGTACCCGTTTTCCACCGAAATAACAACCTGCTCCACCGGCTCCAATTACCATCACTTGTTTAAAGTGGAATTTACTCATAGTTACTTATCCTTTTGCAAACTATTTGTTACTTTAGGAGATTGTAAAACCATGCTATAACCGGAATCAAGTTAATCTGTCAAGCCTGTAATGGATTTATAAACTCAGCGTCAGATTGATGATTTCTTGCTTATAGACTAATTATTTTAAGCAAAAAGATTTTATGTCAGTTACAAAAGAAGATGTGCAATACATGGCTCACCTGGCCCGCCTTGAGTTAAAAGATGATCAGGCTGAAGGGCTGAAAGAGGATATGAATAAGATTTTGGGCTACATGGAGAAACTCGATCAGCTCGATACATCCAATGTGAAGCCACTTGAGCATGTAACCGAACAACCTTCCACTTTACGGAAAGATGAAGCTAAAGAGCCGCTATCTCATAAGGATGCATTAAAAAATGCCCCCGATGCCGATTCTGATTATTTCCGCGTTCCACGTGTGATTGAATAAGTAACAGATAAAAATCATCATTCGATACTCTCCCAAAACAAGCTTGAATGGCCACTCGAAAAAAAGGAAGAAACAGATCTCAGACAGTTCCTAAAAAAGCGGATGTATGGAGTACATTTTCATCTACACAACAACATGCGATCTGCATTGGCTTTTTGTTTCTATTGCCATTTATCCTTTTTTTTGCATCTACTCTTGGCGGACAACAATATATGGGGCACGATGTAATTCAATGGCGAGCGGGTGCCGAGTCGTTGATTGAACATCGTGAAACCTATGATGAGGTGGCGCATTGGGCCACAAACATGTTCTCCGGCATGCCTGCCACCACCCTTTCCCATCCACCTCAACCCTGGAATATCGACAATACACTCTTGCGCGCATTCAGATTTATTTACCCTGCACTGGAGTATTGGATCCTGTTTGGCGGCTCCTACCTGATGTTCCTGCTGCTGGGTTTCCGCCCGTTGACGGCGGTATTCGGTTCTGTGGTAATCGGCTTTAGCACGTATATTCCAATTATCATTGGTGCCGGTCATAATGCGAAGTTCATTGCCTATATCTACATTCCGTGGATCTACGTCGGATATCTGTTAATGACGCGAAGCAGAATCAACCGTTTTCTTGCTTTTTTTGCTTTTGGCCTTGCACTTACGCTGCATTTACGGGCCTATCATCCGCAGGTCACCTATTTCTTTCTGTTTCCGCTCGTCACACTTTTTATTGTTGATGCAGTACGTGCCTATAAAGCGGCCACATTTAATAGATTTGCTCAGCAAACCGGCTGGCTCGTGCTTGCAGCCATTGTGGCTTCTCTCATCACAGTACAACTCTACTGGAGCACAGCTGAATATAGCACTTACAGCATGCGTGGCGGTTCAGAAATCGAGAATACCGAAGGTCTCTCACAAGATTATGCCTTTGCATGGTCGCAGGGTGTGGGAGAGCTCCTGACACTTGCCATTCCGGGATCCTATGGTGGCGCCTCCGGTGATGCGTATTGGGGACCCAAATCATTCACCAGCGGACCTCATTATATGGGTGCGCTTGTTGTGCTCTTTTTTATAATCGGTGCGATCAAATCGCGCCATAAACTCAAGTGGGTATTTCTTGGGCCGGGGATAGCCACAATGCTCTTTTCACTTGGTGAAAATTTCATGCTGCTAAACAATGCGATGTTCAGTTACTTCCCACTGTTTGATAAATTCCGTGCCCCCGAAATGTGGCTGATGCCCACAGTGTTCTGTTTTGCCGTTGTGGCAGTGATGGGTCTCGACTGGATGGTTGATCAACTTAATCAACACAGAAAAAAACGCACAGACGACTGGAAACGTGCTGTTTACATAGCAGCTGCCTTGGGTGCTATTTTTATATTTATCGGTTACACCGTACTCTCCTTCGAAAAAGAGGGCGAACGTGAGCAGATTGCACAACAGATAGCCCAGCAAAACCAGGTGCCCGTCGATGATCCGCGTGTGGCACAATCGGTAAATAATTACATCAATAATGACTTGATCCCTTCAAGGCAGGAGATGGCTCGGCGCGACACTCTTCGTTTTGGCTTTTTCTTTGTCGCCGGACTTGGCCTGATGTGGGCTGCCGGGAATTATAAAATCTCGTCATCGGTGGCACTGGGTTTAATGTGTGTACTTCTGGCATTCGATATGATCCAGGTTGATCAGCGCTACCATAGTGAAGACTCACTTGTCGATGGCTCTCTCGAACGCGAACAGGTTATCGAACGGCAGGAACGCGAGCTTGACAGGTTAATAAGCGAAAACGTGCAGCATAATGAGGGCTGGTCATACAGAACACTGCCCATAATCGATAATCCATTTAACAACGCAATACCTGCTTATTTTTACCCATCCATCGGCGGATATTCGGGGGCCAAACTCGGGTATTATCAGGAACTGATTGATGAAGCCATCTTTAGCGGCCCGGCAGGAATAAATACAGGTGTGTTGAATATGCTGAATGTGAAATATATTACCGCTCAGGGTCAGGTTCAGATCCCCGGATTCGAAACGGTACACAGCGACCAGCAGGGATCTGTCATTGAAAATCAAAATGTGCTGCCTAAAGCGTGGTTTGTAGATGAAGTTGAGATACTCGAAAGCCAGCCAGATATTCTGCAGCTTATTTCCCAGGATTTTGATGCTGAATCTGTAGCGTATATAGCGGAAACGATTTCAGGAGAAGTGATGCCTGATCCTTCATCATCTGTTTCTGTGGTTGAATATAATGCGAACCGCATTACTATGGAGATCACCAGATCCGAACCCGGTTTTCTTGTTCTCGGGGAAATCTGGTATCCGCCAGGCTGGAGCGCCACGCTGAACGGTGAAGAGATCGATATAATAAGGACAAATTATGTTCTGCGGGGATTTGAGATTCCTGCCGGAGATCATCAGCTGGAATTGATTCTTGATCCCGTGTGGTATTCCATCGGAAACTGGCTGGCGTGGATTGCTACCGTATTATTGTTTAGCGCCGGATTTTTTGGGGCAATGATCTATTTCAGAAGTGAAACAAATTGATCCGCCCATATCTCTTATTGTTAATACCTTGCCAAAACCACTATAGAAATTATATTCAGTTTATATCCCAAGGATATTGCCATCTCTGTAAAAAATGGACGTTTCACATTCCAGGAATTCAATAGGGCTCATTCCCCGAAACGGCAATTGTCTGAAACCAAGCGATCGTATGTAATCAATCGTAATCTGATACTTCTCCCAATGGGAATCATCAAAAATTAACACCCCTCCTTCGGACAGGGATTGTAAAGAGGGGCCAAGGCATTTATCACGATTTCTACCATCCAGTATAATCACATCATACGTACGTCCTTTTGTTAGAACAGCTGTCTCATACCCCTCACCCAGGTTCTTATGAAAGACTGTTACATTATTCGGCAATAGCGGCTGCATCTTATCTTTCCATTCCTGATTGTGTTCAACAGAATGAACTAACGATACTCGTGCACCCCACCACTCCGTACTGTACCCGGAACCAAATTCAAATACTTTCGCGTGAGCTGGTAAGGTCTCTTCCAGAAAATCAATGGCATTGTAAACAAACCATGGTATCGGTTTACCGTTGGCATCAACACTTCTCCCCGATTTAAAACTTTTGAACCAACCTTTTTTGGCGAGATAACTATGCCTGAACAGCATCCAATAGTCATAAAGCGGCATATGAACAAGAACAGGATGAATTTTTTTCCGATATTCGAATGATTTTTCAAACCAGCTCTTCATAGAAACAGTTTACGCGTGATCTCTTTTACGTATAGTTTTGGTGGTACGGATCTGAACAGATCCAGCCAGTTTTTGTGTTCGCCCGCGGCTAAAGACAATCTGAACTTTTGGTATTTTTTATGCTTCTTACTCATCCAGTCCTGGTGTTTTTCAAAACATCGATAATAACCTTTCATCTTCTCACCAGAAGTACTAATCCGATTGCGATCCTCTTCCATATTCACAACTTGCAAAGCCTGGGTAACCGTCCGTATCGGTCCAAATTCTTTTACCAGCCGGATCCACAAATCATAATCCTGGGCTGATGGCAGATCCTCATCATATCCGCCAACTTGTTCCAGGTATGCCTTTTTTGTAAGAACCTGGTTGCCCACTTGGTTGTAGTAGAGTAAATCATCCAGTGTAATCATCGATGGTTTTCGCCAGACAACCTCCTTTCCATCCATCACCATTCTGTCATACGAACATACGGCAGAATAACCTTCTTCAAATTCCTCCACCAATCGCTCAATGCGTGTGGGCCGCCAAAGATCGTCATCATCCAGCCCTGTCACGAATTCGCCACGGGCATGTTTAATCGCAATATTTCTGCTGGCGGCGGCTTTCTTTGTTTTCTCATTCCTTATCACCCGGATGTGCGAATGTTCTGCCGCGAGCTTTTCGAGCAACAGCGGCGTCTCATCTTCGGATGCATCATCCACAACCACAATCTCCAGGTTTTCCCAGGTCTGCTTCAGTACAGAGTTAATGGCCCGCTTTAACAACTCTGCCCGGTTGTGTGTGGGTATAATTGCGGTAACAAGGGGTTGGGACATGGTTGTTTTTA
>CAYOLE010000158.1:0-8298 GCA_964404705.1 uncultured Rhodohalobacter sp.
TATGAATCCGACGCTCTAACCACCTGAGCTACCACGACATTTCAAAAAAACATTCAAAATTCTCCCGTTTCGGCTATATACCTGATTCAGGAGAGCATCAAATATATGGGTTTTATGAATAAGGGTGAAGCTCATTCGTCAATTTTTTTAAGTCTCTTTTTCTATCCATATCATTCTTTATCTTATTCAGTTAAAATTAATTATATATCCAATTGAATTCAGAACGAAGTAAGTAATAAGGAATGGCAAAACATATAACGGATCGGAAGAAAGATTATTCACAGTGGTATCTGGATGTTATTAAAGAGGCAAAACTTGCGGATCATTCACAGGTACGCGGTTGTATGGTTATCAGGCCGCATGGATTTGCTCTTTGGGAAAACATGAAGGCGGCTCTTGACCATATGTTCAAAGAAACCGGCCATGAGAATGCTTATTTCCCTCTCTTTATTCCAAAATCATTCTTATCCAAAGAAGCGCAGCACGTGGAAGGTTTTGCCAAAGAATGCGCGGTGATTACTCACAGCCGCCTGAAGAGTGTAAACGGCGGGGTTGAAGTAGATCCCGATTCAAAACTGGAAGAGGAGCTGATCGTTCGCCCAACCTCTGAAACCATTATCTGGGATTCTTACCGAAACTGGATTCAGTCTTATCGCGATCTGCCTGTTCTGATCAATCAATGGGCTAATGTAGTTCGCTGGGAGATGCGAACACGGCTTTTCCTGCGAACCATGGAATTTCTATGGCAGGAAGGTCATACCGCCCACGCCACTAAAGAAGAAGCGATAGATGAAACCGAACAGATGCTTGAAGTCTATCGTACATTTGCTGAAGAGTTTATGGCGATGCCGGTTATTAAGGGGCGAAAAACAGAAACTGAACGTTTTGCAGGCGCGGAAGAAACCTACTGTATCGAAGCGCTGATGCAAGATGGCAAGGCCCTTCAGGCGGGCACTTCTCATTTTCTGGGGCAAAATTTCGCAAAAGCATTCGATGTTAAATTCCAGAACCAGGATGGCAAACACGATTATGTCTGGGCCACGAGCTGGGGAGTTTCCACACGACTTGTTGGGGGTTTAATCATGACACATTCCGATGATAATGGTCTTGTTCTACCGCCCAAGTTAGCACCATACCAGGTTGTGGTTGTGCCTATCTTTCGCAGTGATGATCAAAAAACTATCGTATTGGAGTATATAATGCCTGTGATCAACCGGCTGAAAGACAAAGGCATTACCGTTAAACTTGATGATCGTGACAACTACAACCCCGGCTACAAATTTGCCGAACATGAGGCGCAGGGTGTTCCATTACGAATTGCCGTGGGACCGCGTGATGTTGAAAACAATAATCTTGAATTAGCCCGCCGCGATACTCTTGAAAAAAATATTGTAGCAAAAGAAGGGATTGAAAATCGTATCGAACAGCTTTTAGGTCAAATTCAATCTGACCTGTTTCAATCAGCAAAGAAACGAACAGAAAACAGAACCCGGTCCGTTGATACATATGAAGAATTCAGGACAGAGATTGAAAAGGGCGGGTTTATTTATGCTCACTGGGATGGAACGGCCGAAACCGAGGAAAAAATTAAGGAGGAAACAAAGGCTACCATCCGTTGTATCCCCCTTGACCCTGATGCCGATTCCGGTAGCTGCATGGTAACCGGCAATCCATCGGAGCGCCGTGTTTTGTTTGCCAGAGCCTATTAACCAGATAAGAAACAGGATATGAGTATCAAGTCACCTGACAATAGATTCCTCCGGCTTTGCACGGCAGAACAAAGCCGGAAGCTCGATTATGATACCATCCATTCGTTTGGCATTGATGGGAGTGTGCTGATGGAGATTGCCGGCTTGAAAGCATCTGAAATTATCCAGCATCACGTAAAAGAAAAATCCAGCGGCCTTTACGTGTGCGGCAAAGGAAATAATGCCGGCGATGCTTTTGTCATTGCACGATATTGCTCGGAACTGTCCGGTCACTCGATCACCGTTCTTCTTGCCGCGGGTGATGAAGATCTATCTGCTGACGCTGAAAAAAACCTGACACTGCTCAGAACACTCGCAAACCAGAATAAATCCATCAAAATCATAAAACAGAGTGACCAGCAGCTGTTTGAGAGTGCAGACTATATAGTAGACGGCATGATCGGCACCGGACTGTCATCAGACATACGGGAACCATTTTTAACTTGTATAAAAAAGGTAAATTCTTCAGCTGCAACCACATTTTCGCTGGATATACCCACCGGGCTCCATTGTGATACGGGACTTGTTTTAGGCGAATGTATCCAGGCCGATCACACCATTACATTCGGAACCAACAAGATCGGGTTTTATCTCAATAAAGGGCCTTCCGTAACGGGTGAGGTGCATCTCGCAGATCTCCCCTTTCCTGAACATCTGCGCCAGCATAGTGCCACACTAATCAACGATGATTTGGCCGCTGAATTTACACAGTCTGCACAAAAAGCAGAACATAAATATCAAAAAGGGATTGTTCACGTTGTAGCCGGCTCAGCCGGTATGACCGGCGCCGCCATAATGTCTGCAAAAAGCGCCTGGAAAGCGGGAGCGGGTGCTGTGATCTTGTATACTCCCGGAGGATTGCTATCCATATATGAACAGACCCTGCCGGAAATAATTAAGGTGCCGGTCGGATCTAAAAACAGCTTAAATTATGAAGCAGATAATGCCGAACAGATTCTGAATAAAATTAAAGAGAAACCCGGAACTGTTTTACTGGGGCCGGGTTTGGGCAGAACGGATGAAATCCAGACGATGGCCCGCCTGCTTCTTGATAACCTTGAACAACCCGTAATTCTGGACGCAGATGGGCTTCTTGATTGGAAGAACCTAAAAAAAAGAGATCGATCAAATAGTATCATCACACCACATATTGGTGAATTAAAGAATTCGATGGGAATCAATTTTCAACATGACGAAGATCGGCTTCATGAAATACAAAAACTTGCTGATAAGTACAATACAACTATCGTGTCGAAAGGATATCCCACGATGGTTGTTTCTGCTAAATATGGCAGTTTTATCACTGGTTATGATACCAGGATATTTGCAAAAGCCGGCTTTGGTGATGTATTGGCCGGAACAATTGCGGGTAAACTGGCTGTAAGTAACAAAATAATTGAATCCGTCTTAACAGCGATGCTCCATAATTTAAAACATGCACTGCTATCTGCAGACCCGGAACCCCGTGATATTTATGACAGGTAAAACCATTTCATTTCTTGCCCGCCACAAATATGTGGTTTATTTATTGTTTGCCATTATTACTATTGTCACCATTTTATTAACACTGTTACCGAGTAGTACTTTCGAAGATACTTCTGTGTTTGAGTATAGTAAATTAGGTCACTTTCTAATGTTTTTTGGATGGACCTTTATGCTGGGATTTTCCATGATTATACGCAGCAAAAAACATGCAAATCTCTTTTTAATATTTATTTTAGGTTTATTATTCGGAATTTTTATTGAATTCGCTCAGTTATTATTACCATATCAAAGAACTGCTAATGTATGGGATATTGTTGCAGATGCAACCGGCAGTATTGCCGCTGTTATGCTTCTGTGGATCATACAAAGTAAATATCAAGCCTATTTACAGCCAATTTTAGTAAAAGAATACTATGAACCAACGGAAGACGTTGGATAGTTAGTAGGAAAAAATGTATACTTCTTACAAGAATAAACTATTACACGTGATATATTATGCAAAGAAAAAAACCAGAAGCCGATTTATCCAAATATTATACAATTTTCCTCCAGCTTGGACTTATTCTTACTCTTGCAATTTTCATTATTGCAGTGAAAGTAGATATTTCAAGTGTAGGTCCTGAAGAATATGTTCTCGAAGAGCAGGAAATTGTAGAAATGGAAGAAATAATCCAGACCCGACAAATAGAAACACCACCTCCGCCTCCACGTCCACCGGTTCCGGTAGAAGTGCCAAATGATGAAATTATTGATGATGTGGATATAGACATCTCATCCGATTGGGATCTTGATGATCGTCTTGAGATGCCTCCACCACCAGAAGAAGAGGAACAGCCTGAAGAAGATTTCTTTGTTGTTGTAGAACAAATGCCTGAATTGATAGGTGGTCTTGCTTCTATACAAGAGAACATTCGCTATCCTGAAATGGCACGAAGAGCAGGTATTGAAGGCCGTGTTTATGTACAGTTTATAGTGAATGAAGAGGGAGAAGTAGAAGATCCTCAGGTAATCAGGGGTATTGGCGGTGGCGCCGATGAGGAAGCATTGCGTGCTGTAAGACAAGCTAAGTTCAAACCGGGTATGCAGCGCGGACGTCCGGTTCGTGTACAGTATAGTTTACCGGTAGTATTTAGATTGCAGAACTAATTTATATCATATAGTTGATTTTAAGGCTTGCCGACACAGTTGGTAAGCCTTTTTTTATTTCTATTATATCAAGAATGGAATTGTATTGTATAGGCAGCCCGATTGCCTCTGGTCTTAATGAAGGTGATCTCTGAAACGTTGTATAAGATCTTTGAGATTCTGAAAACCAACTATCTCTGCCGCTCGATTTATTTTAACCCACTCAACCTTACTAATCCCTTCCATTTGTTGTGGTTTAAAATCAAGAGATTCTTCCGCAAGCGTCATTACAAACCAATACGTTATTTTATCTATTTTCCTTTCATGCTGAATATAACTGTGCTCTGTAGTGCCAAGATTCGCTTTTAATATAGGTTCAGATGGCAATCCTACCTCCTCTGACACTTCTCTTATTGCACAAGCAGGAATCGACTCTCCTTCCTCCAGCTTTCCTTTAGGCAGATCCCATAAACCATTACGAAAAATGAGAAGTATTTGTATTTCTTCCTTTTTTTTTCGAAATACAAGTCCTCCCGCGGCTTTCATATGAATAGGTTCATTCATTTTTTGTCGACATCGCTATCTTTGTTCTCCTTCTTCTTCTCGTCAGCAAATGAAAGTCTAAGTTTATTGAGTGTTTCTGTAATATATCCAGCTATTTCTTTTGGAAGATTGCCTTTCGTATATTTTTCAAGCATGACAATCGTGTCGATTGCATACTTGGCAGATTTCAGATCGCGCTCTGTCTTTCCCGTTTGGGGATTCTCTGTTTTACCCAGCCCCATCATTGCAATTTGCTCATGCTGTTGAATCAGCATTACAAAAAGCAGTTGCTGTTGCTGTTCTTCATTAAATTTTTCCCCATTTTGTTCTGTTTTATCCGGCATAATTTCAAATTTTTTCTTCAGTGAATCCCAATTTACAATACGTGGTTGAAGTAAAGGTTTTGTATACTTGACCTTGAATTAAAAATACAAAATATCTCATTTAAACATGGCAACGATTCAACCTTTTAAAGGCTGGCTGCCAAAACCCGACAAAGTCGATCAGGTTGCTTGCCCGCCATACGATGTTATCAGTACAGAAGAAGCTATTGACCTTGCTGAAGGGAAACCAAATAGTTTTCTGCATGTTATACGACCTGAAATTGATTTACCTGAAGGCACTCCATATTATGACGATGCCGTTTATCAAAAAGGTGCAGCCAACCTGAAAAAACTGCTGAACTCTGATCTTTATTCACAGGATGACAAGCCGGCAGTATATATTTATCAGCTTCAAACTCCTTCTCATACACAAACAGGTGTGTTTACCGCAGCCTCTGTTCAGGATTACGACAACGATGTAATTCTTAAACATGAACTTACCCGTCCTGACAAGGAGAATGATCGCACCAAACACATTCAAATGCAGCAGGCGCACGCCGAACCGGTAATGCTGACTTATAAAGATTCGGAAGATGTGCAATTCGAAGTTGAAAAAGTGATTGCGACGTCACCTCCGTTTATTGAATTTGAAGACGATCAGGGAGTGGTTCACAGAGTTTGGAAACAATTTTCCACCGCAGAGCTTGTTAAGGCGTTTTCAAAAGTAGATCACCTGTATATCGCCGACGGCCATCATCGATGTAAAAGTGCGTCGCGAGTATCTGCAAATCTCAGAGAACGCGACAGATCATTTCCGGGAGAAGCGGAATATGATTATTTTCCAGTTGTGTTGTTTCCCATGAGCCAGATGAAGATTCTTCCCTACAACCGGTTAATCATCAGGGCCAGAAAGTCGCAGGCTGAGGAGATGTTCGATAAGTTTAATGCTGTTAAGACCGATGAAAAATCACCCGCCAAAAAAGGGGATTTTTCCATTTATTTCGATGGAGAATGGAGGAAACTTACCCTTCCAGAAGCTAAAAGCAACGACGTTGTTTCTAACCTTGATGCGGCTCGCCTTCAGTCAAAGATTTTAAAACCAATTTTTGGAATTGAAAATCCCCGAACAAATACCAATGTAGAATTTATTGGGGGCATAAGAGGCACTGATGAGCTGGAACGGCGAGTAGACAACGGAGACGCAGATATTGCAATCAGTATGTATCCGACAAGTATCAAAGAACTTTTGGATGTTTCGGATGCGGGCGAATTGATGCCGCCAAAATCCACATGGTTCGAACCAAAACTGAAATCAGGAATTATAATCCACACATTTTAAATTAATTATGAAAAGAGTACACAATTTTAGCGCAGGTCCGGCAACTCTTCCCCTGTCAGTTCTCGAAAAAGCTCAAAGCGAACTTGTCAATTATAAAAGAAAAGGCGCTTCAATAATGGAAATGAGCCACCGGAGCCCCGAATACACCGAAATCAGCAGTCAGGCCACAGAGAGACTTAAACGAATTCTAAATGCCGGTGATGAATGGGATGTGCTGTTTCTGCAGGGTGGTGCCAGTTCTCAATTTATGATGGCACCCTACAACTTTCTTTCTAAAGAACGTACGGCTGATTACATCGATACCGGTTCCTGGTCTGCCAAGGCTATAAAGGAAGCGAAACTATTTGGAAATGTGCATATACCCTTTTCCGGCAAGGAACTGAACTACAGCCGTATTCCATCGGCAGACGATCTGAGTTTTTCGGAATCACCTCATTATGTGCATTTCACAAGTAATAACACCATTTTTGGTACGCAGTTTCTCAAAGAACCGGTAGTTGACGCGCCACTTGTCTGTGATGCATCATCCGATTTCCTTTCACATCCTGTGGATCTGGACCGTTATGGTTTGATCTATGCCGGTGCTCAAAAAAATCTGGGGCCTGCTGGAGTTACAGTGGTGATGATCAAAAAATCGTTCGTAGAAACTCAGCGAAGTGAATCAATTCCCACCATATTAGACTACAAAACCCATCTTGCCAAAATCTTCAATACACCACCTGTTTTTGCAGTGTACATGGTGAACTATGTACTTGAATGGATCGAAGAAAAAGGAGGTTTGAACTATTTCAATGAGATCAACAGTAAAAAAGCAGATCTTTTGTACAGTGAACTCGATAAAGACGATTTCTACCGGGGAACAGTCGAAAAAGATTCCCGATCTAAAATGAACGTTACATTTCGCTTGATGAATGAAGATCTGGAATCTGAATTTCTTAAAGAAGCGGCAGAACACGATCTTGTAGCCCTGAAAGGTCACCGAAGCGTTGGAGGTATTCGCGCAAGTATTTATAACGCTTGCGAATTGGAAAGTGTTGAAACGCTTGTAAACTTCATGAAAGATTTTCGATCGAAAAATTAAGCAACCTGACAGCAGTCGTAGCGGAGTGGAAATTCTGTCAGCGTTTGCAGATCAGGCCATCATTTAAACAACCTCAGTAATTACCACCTGCCACCTGGATGGGACGACGCTGTCAGGAACCCCGTAAAAACACGGGGTACGCTGACAGGTCGGTTAAATCAAGCCCATGATGGTCAGTATGTGATTTAGGCCGTTGGGTATGAAGAAAATCATATATAGAATTCCCCAAAGAGCTCCGGCAATGTGTGCCTGGTGATTGATATTTCCTGCCCCGCGTTTGCTTTCATACACACTGTATGCCAGGAAACCGAGCCCAAATATCCAGGCCGGAATCGGAATGGGTAGAAAGATGAAGTAAATGCTTTCTGTGGGAAAGAGAAAAATAAAACCGAAAAGTACACTTTCCACTCCACCGGAGGCGCCGAGTGTTGCATAGTTCGGGTCATCACTGTGGATCATAGAGGGTATAGATGAAACCAGCAAACCGCTCAAATAGAGAGCAATGTAATGGGCAACTCCGAGGTTTTGTTCCAGAACAATTCCAAAAAAGAACAGCACGAACATATTCACCAAGAGGTGGGTGAAGTTTGCATGCAAAAAACCAGCAGTGAAAAGTTCATACCAGGTTTGCCGGCGCACCACCCTGTAGGGTAT
>CAYOLE010000159.1:0-8242 GCA_964404705.1 uncultured Rhodohalobacter sp.
GGATGTGTAACAAAAAACAAAAAGCTGTTTCAGCTGCACTATTCTTTTGTAGAAGACGGTAGCAAAAAGTTCGTGTCTTTAAAAATACTGTGATATTATTTATAAGTTCTTAAGTGTTCAAGCCCTGCCAGGTTTCATGGGCCGATATATCCATGGCAGCTCACTATCCAATAATTAGTTAGTGACTTAACAACACATCAACAGGTATTTGAATTATTTATCCATCTCTTCTGCAAGGTCAATAATTGCATGATAAGCCGGTTTAGGTTCCCAATCACGATCAAATATTAGTGTGTAATTCGTTCTTCCCCTTACCGGCCAGTTGTTTTTCCAGGAATCTCCATCGGTAACGCCCCAGAATGAAACTCTGGTGATATCATCACTGTGCCTTAAATATATTTCAAAAATATCACGATAACGATCTGTTAATTCTTGTTGAACGGAATCAGGAAGCCCTTCAGAATAAGGATTGAGTTCATCCCGGAGTTCAGCCGATACATTCACATCTGCTCCCATATAATCAAAAGCAGCAGGCAAAACATCAATATCCAGCTCCGTTACCATCACGTCAATTCCAAGATCTGCAAAAGCGACTATGGTCTGTTCAATATTTTCAAGGCTTGGCCCATCGAGCATAAAATGTCCTTGTGTTCCGATACCGGTGATCGGTGCATTGTTCTCCTGCAGATATTCCACCAGATCAACAGCTCCCTGACGTTTTTCAGGATTTTCGAGAGAGTAATCATTATAGTAGAGTTCAGCGTCAGGATCCGCTTCGCGGGCATATTCAAAGGCTTTTACCAGGTAATCTTTTCCAATAATTTGATACCAGTAGGTATCCCGCATCGACCCGTCATCTAAAATTGCTTCATTCACCACATCCCATCCGTCAACACGTCCCTGATAGCGGCCGACAATTGTATGAATATGATCTTTCATGCGTTCGAGTAGAGCTTCACGACTAAGGAGTTCACCGTCTTCATCATGAAATACCCAGTCGGGAGTTTGACTGTGCCATACAAGCGTATGACCCACCACAAACATATCATTCTCTTCAGCAAGTTCTATCATCGCATCTGCAGCATCAAAATTGTAAACTTCCGGTTCGGGATGAATGATCTCCCACTTCATCACATTTTCAGCCGTAACTGCATTGAATTCCCGGACTGCCAATTCCTGGCCCCGCTGATCTTCACCAAATATCTGGCGTTCATTCAACGCAGTTCCGATCAGAAAATAATCACTAAATGCGTCCCTCAGGGTAGTTGACTCCGATTCTTGATTTGATGCCTGCGAACTGCATCCTAAAAAGAGTGCTGCTATCAGTACAAAGAAAATAGGTTTCATAATTGTGTTAATTTAAAGTTCATATAAATGTAATTGACAGTAGCCACATACAATCAACATTGAATTTATGCTTCTTCTTTCTCCTTTCTTTCAAGAAGATCCTCTTCAATCTTAACCATAGTAATATCTTTAAGCGGATAGAAGAGCATTATTGCTCCGCCAATAAATCCAAAGATTGCCGGGTAAATACTCATTAACAACCGTATACCAATTATTGTATCTTCGGTTTGATCTGCAAGAGGGACAAAACCATGAAAGTCAAGCATCCACCCTACTATAGCTCCACCAAATGTAAGGCCCAGCTTTAGTGCAAAGAGAGATGCGGCCATGATTAGGGCGGTAGCCCGTCGGCCAAATTTCCATTCGCCATAATCGGCGGCATCTGTATAGATAGCCCATTGCAGAACCGAAACGGATCCAAAGAAAAAAGACACCAACACATTTAAAAAGTACATCAACAGTACATTGTCCGGTTGCAGAAAGAAAAAGAAACAGGAAAATGCAGAACTCGATAACAGAAAACCTGCGTACACAAATTTCTTATCCATTAACTTTGTGAACAGCTTGGTCATTATGGCCCCGACGAGAGTTGCAATCGTACCTGCCGTAATAAATGAAGATGTAAAGACAGCGTAAGTTAGATCAATACTCCAACCCAGCAATTCGAGTTGTTGGTCTCCTACAAAGTAGCGGAAATAATATGTTGTGGATGATCCGCGCATTACAATATACGTAAGCTGAAAGATGGTTGCCGCTCCCACAAGCACCCAGGGTTTGTTGCGGAACAGATCTTTCAGATCATCACTTACTTTGTTCCGTCTTTCTTTGGTTGGTATCACCCGTTCTTTAGTCAAATAGAAGGTGGCAAACAGCAGCGCAACTGCCAACAGTCCGTAAACAACCATTGTTAATTGCCATCCAAGTGCTTCATTTCCACCTCCTAAATATTCTACCAGACCCAGTGTAGCCGCACCTACGATCACCTGACCACCAAATGCTGCCACAAACCTGAAAGATGAAACCTCGGTTCTCTCCATGGAGTTTGGAGTAATTACGCCCATCAATGCCGAATATGGCACATTAATAGCCGTGTAGAGCATCATTAAAAGCATATAGGTGGCATATGCATAAATCAGCTTACCTGTGACTGTAAAATCTGGCACTGTAAATGTGAGTACTCCGGCTATAGCAAGTGGAAGAGCAAAACTAAGTATATATGGCCGAAATTTACCCCAGCGAGTTTGGGTTCTGTCAGCTATCATTCCCATAACCGGATCGGTAATTGCATCCCAAACACGAGTAACCAGCATCATGGTACCCATGGCAGCGGCCGGTATTCCCAAAACATCAGTATAGAAAATGGGGAGAAACAGGATAAAGGTTTGGAAATACAGGTTTGATGCCATATCCCCCAGGCTGAATCCCACTTTCTCTTTAAAACTTAACCGGGGCCGCTCAAGTTTAACGTTATTTGACCCATCCGCCGAGGGTTGATCTACCGACTTTGCCATATTTATTTTATACAGTTAGCTAATTTATATTGAAAACCATGTAGTTGACCTTATACCTGCTTAAATGTTATTACAAGATCAATAATAATCAGGTTACTTTAAGTAAAACTTTATCTAAATCTTCATCTCTTGACGAAGAGCCTACCATCACTTCAAATTCACCGGGTTCAATCGTATACTCCATGTTGATATCATAAAAAGCCAGCGATTCAGGTTTAATATCAATAGACACAGTTTTTGTTTCTCCAGGTTTCAGCGACACTTTTTTAAAGCCTTTTAATTCTTTAACTGGTCGTGTTACTGAGCTTACAACATCGCGAATATACATCTGAACCACTTCCGTTCCTTCTCTGTCGCCCGTATTTTCGACGTCGGCCATTACCTGCGTAAATTGGTTCACTTGGATCTCGCCACTCTTCAGTCTTACATTACTGATTTTGAAATTTGTATAGCTTAATCCAAATCCAAACGGATATAGGGGTGTAACTTCATCAAAAAGATACCCGCGTCTCGCTGAGGGTTTATGATTATAAAACGCGGGAATATGACCTACAGAACGCGGGAAAGATATTGGCAGCTTACCGCCTGGATTTGAATCCCCAAAAAGAACTTCAGCAACAGCAACACCGGTTTCCTGGCCTATATACCAGCACTCAAAAATCGCGTCTACATTATCTTTCAGGTAATTGATAGTTAATGGTTTGCCGTTAAAAAGAAATGCGATCACAGGTTTTCCGGTGTCAACCATCGCCTTTACAAGTTCTTCCTGCTCCCCAAGCATATCCAGATTGGTTCTGTCACCCATATGATTCAGCGCCCAAGATTCCCTGGAAGTTTGCTCGTTTCCGCCGATTGCAAGTACAATTACATCTGCTTTTTCTGCTGTTTTCTTTGCCTGGGCAATTAGTTTTCGATTCTCTTCAGGATCTGCTTTTATCACCTCATCTTCTTCCCAGGAACCTCCCACAGTAATTTTACATCCTTCGCTATACAAAACCTCCGCCTTATCCCCCACCCTGGTTTTGATTCCATCCAAAAATGATATCTCGTATTTTGGAACACCGCTATAACCTCCCAATAATCCCCGGTCGGCGTTGGGACCGATTACTGCAAGCGTATCGATGGTGTCCAGATCCACCGGCAACGTTTTATTTTCATTTTTCAGCAGTGTGATACTTTCGCGGGCAGCCTGCAGTGCGAGATCTCTGTGAGCTTCGGATCCTGATACTTTTTCTGCTTCTTCCGGATCAACATATGGATCATCGAAGAGACCGAGTTTAAATTTCCAGTACAGAAGCGGCTTTACAAGTTCGTCCAGGCGTGTCTCTTCCAATTCATTATTTTCAACGAGTTCAACTATATTCGGATAACAATTTGGTTCCGGCAATTCAATATTCACACCGGCATTTACTGCCAGGCGGGCTGCATCTTTTTTATTTCCTGCTACCATATGTGCATGTGTATCGGGTCTGTTATTCAGTTCCCAAATCGCGTAATAGTCAGAAACCACAAAGCCTTCAAAACCCCACTCCTCCCGGAGCAAATCGTGTAATAACCAGCGGTTTGCGTGCGAAGGAACACCGTCTATTTCATTATAGGAAGCCATTACGCTAATTACCCCTGCTTCGTCGATGGCATCTTTAAATGGCTGCAGGAATATTTCGCGCAAAATTCTCATCGAAACATTTACAGGCCCACAGTTCATACCTGCTTCAGGATCACCATGGGCTGCAAAATGTTTGAGTGTAGCCAAGACGTGTTTTTTATCCTTGAATGAGGCATCACCCTGGAAGCCTTTTACTGCCGCTACACCCATTCGCCCCACCAGGTAGGGATCTTCCCCGAACGTTTCTTCAACCCTGCCCCAGCGAGGATCACGGGCAACATCAACCACGGGCGTTAAGGCCTGATGCCCACCCCGCAGACGTGTTTCATAGGCAGTAAGTTCATACACTTTCTCAACCAGATCGGGATTGAAGGTACCCGCAAGAGCAATAGGCTGCGGAAAGCTGGTTGCGTTGTTTGCAGCTAATCCGTGCAGGCATTCCTCGTGAAAAATAACCGGTATTCCCAAACGGGTATTTTCTATAAAGAATTTTTGAATTTCGTTTGTCAGAGCTGTAATCTCATACGCATTCTTACCGCTTATCACTTCATTTGGTCGTCCAATCTGTCCTATTCCATCCTTCTCCAGATAAGATTTTCTGGCTTTATCGAGATCAAACTCTCCATCTTCATTTAGTAAAGTATCTGCTTTTTCATTCCAGATTCCCATCATCTGGGCAACTTTCTCTTCAAGAGTCATTCTGGATAACAGATCATCCAGTCTTTCACGGATACTTCGCGATGAATCTTTATAGATAGATGAATTTTTTACCTGAGTGTTTGCTTCCGCTTTCATGTGATCGTATCTATCGATTTAAATTTTTTTTATTCAACATTTTCCCCTGCTGTTTCGTCTGATATTTTAATACATCATCAGACAATCCGCTTAATTAAAGGCACCGGGTCTGTAGGTCTGTGGCATATTGTTACCATCAATTGTACCAGGGATCGGGCACGTATGTAGTTTGTTCAAGTTCTTTGTAATATTCCAAATCGTGTTCCGGTTTTTCGTACTGATCAGGAATAGGCTTTCCTGAAAATGTCTGGAAGTAGAGAACACAGGAATCACGCCATCTAACTGCATCTTTTTCCTGAATCTCTAAGAGTGCTTTTACATGTTCAAATCTTTCCCGGTCAATAAGGCCTTCAATAGATTGCCATTCCTCTTGCATCCACCGAACCTGATCAACTCCTTTATAGTATTTATGAACAAGCTCCTCCCACAAAGTTCTGCCTGAATTCATTTCATGATCCCATCCTACGTGATGGAACCATAAGAGGTAATCATCAGAAATTTGATCCAGATTTCTAAATTTCTCCGCCACCGGTTCATGGTACTGCTCAACTGCATTAGATCCGGTTTCTGTACGGTCGAAGCCAATACCGTCTTCGCCGGCTTTATGATAATAGACAGCCGTCCAATCTGCCCTTGGCAAATCAGCTGTCCAGGGGGCCGGCCCGTAATGATGACCCTGTGCATAGAGATGGGTTAACCCGAGCGGGGACCGATAATTCACTCCTGCCTCCCTGGATTCCATCATGATCTCTTTCACAGGATCAATAAAATCATTGTTATTGGTAAAAGTCATTCTGATCCATTCATCGGCTATTTGTTCTGCAGATAATGTATGATCCCATGCCAGGCGACCATAAGCGTACCAGCTCGATTGTACAAATGGATGCCCTGTCCAATTTCTGTCTGTTCCCGGATTGATTACACCGGCCATTCCGGTGAGTTCATAATCAAACACAGATCCATCAACGACTTTGGCTACTGTTGAGCCCTCACCTTTAGCATATGTGTCGGACTGAAGTACTTCAGTAAAAAGAGGTCCCTGGTATGCGAGATGCAGGTTAAACCCAAAATATTCCTGGGTTACCTGTAGTTCAATCATTGTATTTGTTTGCTCCATCGCACCAAAAAGCGGAGAAAAAGGTTCTCTCGGCTGAAAATCAATGGGGCCATTTTTCACCTGTAGAATTACATTATCTTTAAACTCACCATCCAGTGGAACAAACTCATCATATGCTTCCCGAAATCGATCGTCCTGTTCCGGATCATACACAAATGCGCGCCACACAACCACTCCACCGTAAGGTTCAAGGGCATCAGCCAGCATATTAGCGCCTTCTGCATGGGTACGATTATAACCATGCGGACCGGGTTGCCCTTCTGAATCGGCTTTAACAAGAAAGCCTCCAAAATCTGGAATATATTCATAAATCTTATCTGCTTCGTCTTTCCAAAACTGAATTACCTCAGGATCCAGCGGATCTGCAGTCTCTAAACCTCCGATTCGTACGGGTGAATGAAAATTTATGGAAAGGAAAAGTTGTATTCCGTATGGCCTGAAAACTTCTGCTAAAACGGCTACTTTCTCTAAAAACTGATCGGTTAAAATCTCCGGGTCTGCATTTACATTGTTAATTGCTGTTGCATTGATTCCAATCGACGCATTAAAACGAGCGTAGTCGGCATAACGGGGATGTTTGTATTCAGGTAGTGTACCCCATTCCCAAAGTGACAAGCCTGCATAGCCACGCTCAACAAGCCGATCAAGATTATCCCAGTGATTTACCATCCGGTATTCAACCCGGGGTGCACTTCTAATATCCAGATCATCCAACGTACTGTTGATCTGTATTTGCCGTAAAAGCTCAAACACTCCGTACAGAACACCAATATCTGTATTTCCGGCTACTACAATTTTTTGGCTGCCATCTGATTCTATCTGTTTCACCAGGTATCCCTCATCACCCACCTGGCTTAATTCATCTTCAAAATTCAACTCTGCAATTTCGGATAACTGATCGGGAGTACCCACCCATAATGATGCCCCTGATGCTTCTCCAGTAAACTCAATATCTTCATCGAGCATTTTACCCAGCGCATGTTTCAACTCATCACGGGTGATAGTTGTTGTTTCCGATTCTCCAGATAGCAGTATGTTTGTCAGAAGAGATCTATAATCATTAAGTTTTTCGCTATCAGATACT
This sequence comes from uncultured Rhodohalobacter sp., assembly GCA_964404705.1. GTDB lineage: Bacteria > Bacteroidota > Rhodothermia > Balneolales > Balneolaceae > SW132. Next base: position 7,461 of record CAYOLE010000159.1, read on the forward strand.
TTTTCATAGTTAAGCCACATTTTATAACCATCATTTGCAAACAGACTGCTTTGGTTAACAAAAAGAATTGATACAATGAGTATCAGACTTAAGCGGTAGATTTTTCTATTCATTAAGGCTGAATTTTTTAGTACTTATTGAGATATAGTTAGCTTTATAACATGTCTGACAGATAGCTGAGTCTACATCATAAGGCTCAATATCCCACCGGGAGAAAACCTGAATATTTATTTCTGATAAAATAACTGTTGCTCAAATAACATGGCAAGCTTTTGCTAAACTCATCACTTAATTCATATCAAGAATTCGTATGGCCGGCTCTTATTAACTTTTTTAGAAATGGCAAATACGTTTAACTAAAAAAGAAAAGCGCTTCTATTGAAGACAAAAAAATTTTCTTCTACGTGGCTGAAAAGGAATATATTTAAAGTGGATGAGTAATAAAAGATTTTTGAGCAAATTTTTTATCCTTTGAACAATTTCTTGCTCAATCGCTTGCAGGCACTACAAAAACCGAAACAGACTAAAAGTTTGTTAGCTTATCTTTGGCCTTTATTTACTGTTGATCCATGGTGCCAAAAAACCGTCTCTGAAAGCGTCTTTATTTGAATGGCGGGTATGAGTCATCGGATGAGTCAATCCAAAGGCATCACAATTTTAGAAAAATCTCATTTTTTCGAAAAAACTCATCCAATGATTATTACTTGCAATCAAACTTTTACAGCTAACATAACATTAGTCTTTACAAGCCATTTTAAAACCTGGTGCTGAGCATCATTTGC
>CAYOLE010000160.1:0-6347 GCA_964404705.1 uncultured Rhodohalobacter sp.
CAGTAATTTCTTTTTCATCGTCTTATAGTTCCTGGTATAGTGAAACCCTATTTGCGATTCCCGAAGATCGAAACCAAAAGCCCGTTTGCTCACAACAATGATGGGTGGTGCCTGAATGCGCTTGAAATAGTTAATCTTGTATAGTTTCCAGATTCGCTCCAGATCTTCTACAAAAGAGGTATCACTCTCAAAGTAATCCGAAAGAAATTTCTCATCAAAACCCAATGTTTCCGGAAGGCTTCCGTCAATATAATATTTTAAGATATCTTCAGGATCGAGCCGCCATTCAATAAAAGCCCGCAGCAGTTTATCATGATAATTATAGATAAACGGATCGCCTTCTCCCTCTTCTATATCCTGTTCGTCACTCAATTCTGCAGATGCAGGAATATCAAAAAGCTGATCGGGAAAAATCTTCTCCTCTTCTACAGAGTTGATATATCTGCATAGGTCATAAACTTGTGTCTTGTACAAATCGGCGATAGGAGCAATAGCACCGTTGACGTCTCCATAAAGTGTTGTATAACCCGTTGCTACTTCACTCTTATTACCGTTATTCACAAAAACCGCATCCAGTGCAGATGCAACCCCGGCCAGGACCCTGCTGCCCCGGTCCCGCGACTGAATATTTTCTCTGTCTACACTTTTTAACTGTAGTTTCTCCTTTTCACCAGAGCCATCCAGTCTTTCAAACATGGTGTTTTCCAGTTGGTCCACAGTGTATTCAAAAACTTCCTGAATAGGTACGATAGCGTAATTGAGCTGGAGAGTTTCAGCTAATTGCTGCGCCAGTCCTTTCGTGATGTCAGAATTAAATTGAGACGGCATATTCACTGCATATACATTTTCTGCTCCCAGTGCTCTGCACAAAAGATAGGCACTCAAAGATGAGTCCACACCTCCGCTTATTCCAATAACCACTTTGCCGGAATGGATCAGTTTTAAAAATTTCTTTAATCCATAGATCAGTCCGCTCAGCAATTCTTCCTGATCTCTTTCTTCAGAAAGAACCGGGTTTTCAATCACCTCTTCCTTATTACTGAAAAGTTCTGTTCGCAAGACATCATCCTGATAGTTTTTCGCTACTTTTCGCAGGGAGCCGTCGCCATTGTAGATCGTTGTACTGCCATCAAACAGAAAAATATCTTTCCCGTTATTCTGAATACCTGTGTTGTTCACATATATTAAAGGAACATGATGAGATTTTAAACGCTGGCGAACCACCCGGTGACGCTTATCATTTTTGCGCCAGGTCCAGGGAGAGCATGAAATATTAATTATAAACTCCGCACCTTTTTCGAGAAGTATTTCAATAGGATGAATGGAATAATCATCATTCCACATATCCTCACAGAGTGTAATGCCTATTTTCCTCTCTTTACCGTTGATTTTAACTTTCAGAGGCTGCAAAAAATCCCGTATCGGCATTTCCCTGTCCTGTGCAATCTTACGCGCCGAATAGAAATGACGGTCATCATCAAACTCACGATAGTCGACATGAAGTGTCTTGCAAAAACGGCCAATTATAGTCCCGTTGTAAGCGACAAACGCAGTATTGAATTTACGGATTCGTCCGTCTTCACCAACCTTATCTTTATCTATGTCCACATTTCCCCATACCACCATGATGTCTTCAGACAGGTCGGCAATCAGGTTATTGTAGTGATGACAGTCATAAACAAATGCTCTGTTCTCCCACTCATCACCAATGATGTACCCCGGAACGGCCATTTCCGGAAAAATGACGATATCGTCCCCATTGGCTTTCGCTTCTTTAATTCTTGCCCGTATTTTTTCAAAATTCTGTTCCGGGTGACCCGGTGTTACCTCAATCTGGCAGGCGGCAATTTTTAAATTCATGTAACTATTATGTGTAAAATATTCATCTTCTATAGAATCAACTCTTAAATATCTCTCCGTTTAATGATAATTGCTCTACTCGATAAAGTTTTTCAAAACCTTCAATAATGGACCAGGAAACCGCTAAAGTACAAATGATGTTATAAACTTACGTATCGAAAAATAAAAGAAATATTCTGATACATGGAAACATCAACAGATGAATCGGCAGAATTGGCAAAAATGCTGATGCATGAATTTGCAGAGGAAACCGGATTAACGAAGGACGAAGAAGTGAAGCAAGACCGATATCTCTGGACGGATGCCTTTGCCGTTCAGAATTTCCTGGCCCTTTCGTCATATTTTGATGATGCCATTTATAAAGATCTTGCACGGGACTTAATTGATCAGGTACACCACACCCTTGGCCGATTTGATCCCGGAGATTCCCGCAGCGGATGGATTAGTCAATTGCCTGAAGAGGAAGGCCGAAAACATCCTACCATAAATGGCCTGAGGATTGGCAAAAAACAGCCTGAGCGAAAAAATACGGAGCCATTTGATCCAGATAAGGAATGGGACAGAGACGGCCAGTATTTCCACTATCATACGCGATGGATCCATGCACTATTGCAGGCTGCTGAATATCTGAATAACGAGGAACTAAACAGGTACGCCGCAGAATTAAGCCTTGCAGGCAGGCACTTTCTGCAAAAAACAGACGGCAGGCTGCACCTTTATTGGAAAATGAGTATCGACCTCAGCTATCCCCAGGTTTTATCGATGGGGGCACATGATCCGCTGGATGGATATCTGACGGCTCTTGAATGCAAAATGATGTCAACGGATGAATATGATTTTACCGATTACCTTGAGGATCTTAAAACTATCTGCGAAGGGAAAAACTGGCAGACGGCTGATCCGCTGGGTCTGGGTGGACTGTTACTGAATACGGTTCGCTCCGCTGAACTCGACAGACATACAAATCTGCCGGAATCAGTAAGGCCGCAAAAATTATTCAGTGATGCCCTGAGCGGACTGGATACTTTTGCAGACCAGGTAAACCTTACATCTTCGGCTAAATTCCGGCTTGCTTTTCGGGAGTGCGGATTATCGCTGGGTTTGCGTGTAACAGACGGCTATCGCGGCAAACTTAAAGATAGTGATCTGAAAATTAACAGCCTTGATGAAAAGCTGAAACTTGCGGAAAAAATTGAAGATTTTTGGGGTCAGAGTGAAAACAGAGAGTATTCCAGTTACCGGAATCATCTGAATATTAATCACGTAAGCCTGGCCGCTTCTTTTCTCGCACATGTGAAACCACACTTTTTCGCTACTCCCGGGTTTGAATAAACTGGTAATCAGATTTTCACTACATGTTCAGAAAATGAGTGCAGTGTATATCGCTAAATTTTTCTGAATTGAAATCGTTTGATGAGAAATTTTTCTCGAAAATCAGCGTACCTCACCACCTTTCGTTTACCTCCGGTACGAGAATAAAAATAGGACTATTATTAATGATTCTCCCACCCTATCGAGTTCTGCGTTTGGTCAGATAAAGAATTTATAGAAACGAGGGGTCCGATTTTAGTTAAATGATTTGAATGCTAAAAACCTGAGAAAAGTTAAAATGAATACAACTTACATTCATTGAAGATATCTGACATGCCTGAGTTACCTGAAGTCATACATTTTAAACATTATCTGGAATCCACCGCATTGAACCAGAAGATTGAAGACGTAGAAGTACTAAACACCACAGTTTTAAATAATTGTACTGAAAACCAATTGAAAGAACACATAGTGGGATCCGAATTTAAAGCGTGCTCAAATTATGGCAAATACCTCTTTCTGCACACAACAGGCAGTTTTGATATCGCAATACATTTCGGAATGACTGGAAGTCCTGCTTATTTCAAAAATAAAAACCATAAACCGGATCATCCAAGGGTGATTTTCTATTTTGAAAACGACTATAAACTGGCTTTTGACTGTGCCCGAATGCTGGGTAAACTTGAGCTGACTGAAGACAAAGAAGCTTTTATAAACGAAAAAGAACTGGGCCCCGATATTTCCTCTGATGATTTCAATTACGATACGTTTCAGAACCTGATCCAGAACCGCAGAGGGATGATAAAAACATCACTGATGGATCAGCATTTGATAGCTGGAATTGGTAATGAGCAGTCAGATGAAATCCTGTTCCAATCGCGGATTCATCCTAAAAAGAAAGTCAAAGATTTGAGTGAAAACGATCTTCAGAAGATTTATGAAAAAATGAAAAAAGTAGTGAATAAAAGAGTGGAATGTCTGGATCATGATAAGAAGATGCCAGATAACTTCCTTCTGGATCATAGAAAAGAAGGAGACGAATGTCCTGTTTGTGGCGGCAGCATTGAAAAGATAACTGTTGGAGGAAGATCCGGTTATTTTTGTCCCAACTGTCAGGATTGATAAATCAGAGATGAAGTCTGGATTATATCTGTTTTTGGAAGTATCACCCGTACATTTCAAAATCCACCAGGCTCATACGCATTTTCAAGAAAGGGAATGATCTCACGATCGATGGATGAAAAGAGCTGCCTCCGGTAGTGCCGGGTTGATTCACTGGTGTTATTTCGGGTCGTTACGGTTATCACTGATTCAAGTTCGGGAATAATCATGATATACTGCCCCCCATTGCCAAATGCATAGACCATATGGTAATCACCGGACATCCGCCTAAACCATAAATATCCATAATTATTTATTCCGGCACGTCGTCCTGTAACTGGTTCTACTGATTGCACAATCCAGTCGCCCGGTACAAGTTGTTCACCATTGTAAACTCCCATATCCATCATCAGCCGCCCGATTTTCACCATGTCGCGCGGAATCATCGCCATATTATTGCCTCCCAGATAATAGCCCTGCGGATCACGATCCCATCCCAAAATATGGATGTCCATGGGATGAAAAAGATACCGGTTGCCAAATTCAAGTGTGTTCATTCCTGTTGCCCGGGTAAGTATTACGGAAAGCAGATGAGTGTTTCCGGTACTGTAAATTCTTCCCACACCCGGTTCATCAACCAGGGGCCGCTCCAGTGCATAACGAATCCAGTTGCTGCTGGTCACCCACCGGCCGTAATTGCTGCGGCTGGTGGATGCCAGGCCGCTTCGCATTGTCAGCAGGTCGCCGATGGTTATTGAGGCTTTCACAGAATCGTTAACTGAATTTAAGTACTCAGGGAAAAAATCACCGATCTGCTGATCCACACCCTCCAGATATCCCTTATCAATTGCAATGCCGATCAGGATTGAAAGTATGCTTTTCGAAGCAGATTTTATGTTACTGCTTTGATCGGCATGCATGCTGCCGAAGTATTCCTCCGCAATAAGTTCTCCCTGTTGGTCGATTAAAATGCTGCTGATTGGCCCGAGGTTTTCCAGGGGTAAAATCCGATCAGCCAGCGATGTGACCGTATATTCATCTTCCGTATTGAAACTGGAATTTGGGGCAGATATCCCGATCGATTCACTGGTTATAAGTTCTTCATAATCCATATCCATATCACCTGATGTATTCAGGTAAAAAAATGCAATTATTAAAAATGCCAGAAAAATAAACAGAGGAGAAAATTGATATGAATAAATCTTGATATTCATAGTAAATCTATAGAATGAACATTAATCCCTCTTGCATATGAGCGGGTTAAGCAGAAGAAATAACAGGAAAACGTTACAATAATTATAACAAAAAATTCTTTTCTGATTTGTTAAACCTGTTTAACTGAGTGAGTGAATGTCTTTCTTCGTCACTTGCAATGAAGTAAACAGACCTGCCTGAACTACAAAATGGAATCAGTTGTTGATTGAATAGAATTTGGTTGCATACATTATCGAAAATTTGAAATCAGGAGAACACGGTATGGAGAATAATCACGATCACCATGGCAGTTATTTAAATTTCTTTGCAATGATTGCGACATCAATGGTTGCAATGTTCATTTTAATGTATTCTCATTCCTGGGAGGTAATTAATCATGCCTGGTTTAGCGAAACACGATTATTTATGACCTTTATTATGGGCGGTGCCATGATGATTGTTATGCTGTCCTATATGTTGAAGATGTATAAAAACAGCAAAGTAAATACGACGATTTTTATTTTCGCCGGACTGTTTATGGCTTTATCTATCTGGCTGGTTCGAAGCCAGGTAACGGTAGATGATACTGATTATATGGAGGGTATGATTCCGCATCATTCTATTGCTATACTGACAAGTGAACGTGCTGCGATTGAAGATCCCCGCGTTCGGGAGCTTGCAGATAAAATCATAGAGGCACAAGTCAGGGAAATTAAAGAAATGGAATGGCTGATTGAAGATATAAAAACCAACGGGCTCGCTGAAACTCAGGAAGAAGCGAATTCAAGGCCTGTACCAGAGTTTAGCGGCACTATGGAATAGAGTGAAGTCAAATTTTAAATGTCGGTTCAAGTTCATATAAAAATGTCCCTATGCAAAAA
>CAYOLE010000160.1:6447-8000 GCA_964404705.1 uncultured Rhodohalobacter sp.
TTTTAGTCAACTTCCATAACCTCGTAGTGTTCTACAAAAGGTTCAAGTGATAACAGATATTCCATATCCTCAGGATAATACCGTGCTTTTTCATATTCCTGACCGGCAAATTTCTTGATCGATTTATATGAATCCCAATATGTAATCAATACATACAGGGTAGCGGAATCAAGCTCTCTTCTCAATACGTGAACCCCCAGATTCCCGGCAGTATTTTTATAGTCATGGAGTCCGGTTTTTTTTAAATAGGTGAAGTAAGAGTCCGCTTTTTCTTTGGGAACCTTACCCTGCCAGATTCTTGCAATCATAACTTTCCTGGTTTAAAGTTGTCTTTACGATGAATGAATGCTGAATAAAATGATCACTCTCCTCTTAAAAAGCAGCCACAACTTACCTTTTTTGGATTTCAAGAGAAATATTTCTAATAGCGATTATGAATTAATTACATCTCATTTCCATGAAGTTTTTAATTACACATTGGATCAAATCTCCCGTGTGAATAGATTTGTGACTTTTTCCGTGGTTCTTTTTAACATGCTTCTGCGTTTCCAGCGACCCTCGGAAATTTTATCACAGTAGTCCAAATCTTCCATAAAGTGATCGTTTAATTCGCCGGTCACATCTTCGTCTAAAATCACCACATTTACTTCGTCATCCTTCAGCATAGAGCGATGATTGAAATTAGCCGATCCGACACAGCTTACCATACCGTCAATCATTATGGTTTTGCAATGAAGCATAGTTTTTTGGTAGTACAAAAGATCAATCCCGGCGTCCAAAAGCGGAGGAAAGCATTCATCCGCGGCAATTCGGGATACCTTTTTGTCTGTATGGTTTCCAGGCATCATAATCTGCACATGTATTCCCCGTTCTGCAGCCTCCACCAATAGATCGCTAATCAAGGAATTAGGATTAAAATAGGCCGTTGTTATCCGTATTGATTCTTTCGACATCAGGATGAGAGCTTGGTATAACATCACAATATCACTCCAGCGAACAGAGGCAGATGTTCGAATAACCTGGATATCCGTTTCACAATCCGGATGCGGATTTGACTTAATGCTGTGATCGAACGTCAGCTTATGCCCGGTTTCGATCCAGTTTTCCATAAACGCCGCCTGTAAACCAAATACGGCCGGACCGTCAATCTTAAAATGAGTCTCCCTCCACTCATACTCGTTATTGGCGTCTCCCTCCCATTCTTCTGCAATTCCAACCCCGCCCGTAAATGCGATCTCACCATCGCATATCAGCACCTTTCGATGTGTTCGGTTGTCAATTTTCCAGACTTTCCACTGGGGAATGGGCCGAAACCACTCCACATGTACTCCGTTCTCACTCATCATTTGATGGAGCTCAGACGGCATAGCAGCGGCCCCAAAACTGTCCAGTATTACAAAAACCTCAACCCCTTCTTTTGCTTTCTCGGCAAGCGCATTAGCGAATTTTTTCGCAATATCTCCTTTCCAGTATACAAAGGTCAATAACTCGATTCTCTCCTTCGAATTATAAATAGCCTCCAGCATAGCCGGGAAAATCTGATCCCCGTTTTT
>CAYOLE010000161.1:0-7920 GCA_964404705.1 uncultured Rhodohalobacter sp.
CGGATCTTGCACGTGTTCCCGGAAACGGCCCGCCATCGGATCTTATCGAATTAGTGCCGTTGGCCATTTTCAATCCGCCATAGATGTTATTCTCTTCATCTGTATAAACCAGCATATCCTCAATGGTGTTGGCTTCTTTTGGCTTCAGGTACACGGTTTGTCCGCTCATTAAATGCCCGGAACCCGGCATAATGTTTACCGTTGTAATGCCGCCAGAAAGAGCACGTTTAAAAGAATCGCTCGTTGGATTGATGGTGTCCATAATCCTCACGTCAGGATGAAGAGCAGAGGAGCGATCGCCACCGTCTCCCTCGCCAATATGAGAGTGGCTGTCTACCAGTCCCGGCATAATTACTTTGCCGGTTACATCAATAGTTTCAGCATTATCCGGAACTGAAACCGATTCAGCCGGTCCTACGGCAAGTATTTCACCATTTTGAATTACCAGAGCGCCATTTGTAATAGGATCACTTGTAATGGTTATAATTTCTGCACCCAGGAAAGCTTTGGCCTGATCCTGTGCTTCAGTATCAGAACCAACAAGAAGAATTGCCAGAGCGGTAAGAAAAGTGACTACATATCGCATAAAAGAATAGATTTATTTTGATTGAATCCTCAATTGTAATACAAAAAAACGAGCATCAAAAATGACGAACTGAAATTGAATCTATTTTGGTAACAGGTAAATCGAAATTCAGAGTACCCAAAGAATATCTCTTGCAGATAAACAACTCACTTTACAGCATTAGCTATTTCATCAACATAATTGAGTTTTTCCCAGCTAAACTGGTTTCGGCCAAAGTGGCCATAAACCGCCGTCTGCCTGAATATGGGTTTTTTTAGATCCAAACGTTCAATGATACCTGATGGAGTCATATCAAACGTTTTGACTATTGCATTGGCGAGAGCTGCATCGCTGACTTTTCCTGTTCCGAAGGTGTTCACACTTATAGATACAGGTTCGGCCACTCCAATTGCGTAAGCCACCTGCACCAGGCATTCAGTAGCCAGTTCAGCCGCCAAAATATTTTTTGCCACATGCCGGGTGGCATAGGCCGCACTGCGATCGACTTTTGAAGCGTCTTTTCCGCTGAACGCTCCGCCGCCATGGGCACCACGACCGCCGTAGGTATCAACAATAATCTTTCTGCCCGTGAGGCCGGTATCTCCATGGGGTCCGCCAATCACAAATTTGCCTGTAGGGTTTACATGCAATATGGTGTCGGAATCCATCAATTCTTTTGGAATTACGGCTGAGATAAGGTGTTTTTTAATATCTGATTTGATTTCAGCCTGGTCTATACCCTCATCGTGCTGGGTGGATATAACGATAGTATCAACCCGTTTTGGTCTGTTCTGTTCATCATATTCAACCGTTACCTGGCCTTTGCTATCCGGACCCAGATAGGGCATTAAAGCTGTTTCCTTTCGTATATGTGCCAGGGTTTTTAGCAGTTCATGTGAGAACTGAAGCGTCATCGGCATATATGCGTCTGTTTCGGAAGTAGCGTATCCAAACATCATACCCTGATCACCGGCACCCTGTTTTTTATCACCGTTAGTATCCACCCCCTGAGCTATATCGGGGCTTTGCTGATGAATAGTTGACAGAACTCCGCACGAATCAGCATCAAACCGGTAACTTGCTTTTGTATAGCCGATATCGCGTATAACCTCCCGTACAATCTCCTGAACATCCACGTAAGAATCTGTTGTAACTTCACCGGAAACCACTGCAAGGCCTGTTGTTACAAGCGTTTCAACCGCCACTCGTGATTCGGGGTCGTCTGTGAGCATTGCATCAAGAATTGCGTCAGAAATTTGATCGGCAACTTTATCGGGGTGTCCTTCTGAGACGGATTCGGATGTAAATAAATTTTTCATTCAAAATTTTAAGCTGAGTTATATTAAAAACGGCTTCAAAAGTACAAAATATTCTTTTGATTCACACAGGCAGATGCAGGATTAAAGCAGACTGAAAAAAGAAATGACCAGAAAGCACTCGGTCTGATACTGCAGTTATCGCTATTGGTGTGTTATTAATTGGTGTTTAAAATATGTCAGGATCCATCACCAAAAAGATCTGATTCACTTCCCCCCGGTTGCATTCCCAGATACCGATATGCTTTTGGAGCAGCAATTCTGCCCTTCGGGGTTCGCTGAAGAAATCCTTCTTTGATCAGAAACGGCTCATATACTTCTTCGATCGTGCCTTTATCCTCGCCCACAGCCACAGAAAGAGTGCCCAGCCCAACCGGGCCGCCGCTGTAATTTTCGATAATCGCTTTCAGAATTCGGATATCCATCTCGTCCAGCCCGTTTTGATCTACATCGAGAGCGTTCAGTGCTTTATCGGCAATGGCGTCGTCTATGGTGTCGAGTCCGTCAACCTGAGCAAAATCGCGTGTCCGGCGCAACAGCTTGTTTACAATTCGCGGAGTTCCGCGGCTGCGCCGGGCAATTTCGTGTGCTCCTTTATCTGTTATCCCAAAGTTTAGGATATGTGATGTACGCAGGGCAATTCGCTGCAGCAGCTCCACATCGTAGTAATCCAGACGCATATCAATTCCGAACCTTGCGCGCAGCGGTGCGGTTAACATTCCTTTTCTTGTAGTTGCGCCAACGAGCGTAAACCGGTTCAGGTCTATCTGCACACTTCTTGCATTGGGCCCGGAATCGATTACTATATCCAGTTTATAATCCTCCATCGCCGAGTATAGATACTCCTCAATTACCGGATTCAGTCTGTGAATCTCATCAATAAACAGTACATCCCCCTTTTCCAGGTTGGTGAGCATACCGGCCAGATCACCTGGTTTTTCAAGAACCGGGCCGGTGGTGGGTTTAATTTGTCCTCCCATTTCTTTCGAAATGATGTAGGCAAGAGTGGTTTTGCCAAGGCCGGGAGGACCTGAGAGAATTACGTGGTCCAATGCCTCTCCTCTTTTTTTAGCCGCCTTGATAAATACGCTAAGATTGCTGATCACTTTTTGCTGGCCCACAAATTCATTCAGGGATGAGGGGCGCAGCGATTCTTCAACTACCGGTTCTTTATCTTCTGGATCTAACAGTGGATTCTGCAAAATGAGGATGTATTCTTTATAATTAATAGTTTGTTAATCAATATTAGCTAAATTACGAAGAAATTCCCGACATAGTTTTGGACAGGTCATGAAAGCAAAGTCCCATGCATCATAAGAAAAAAAATACCCGTGCCAATTCTTCCCCTACTGAGGACAGTGCTCTCCCCGGCAAAAAAAATATTGACAAATTTGAGACAGACGGCCGAAAAAGTAAACATGAAGAACTCAATATATTCGGCCCCGGCTATTTTATTAATTATGAACTCAGCTGGCTTCAATTCAACTGGCGTGTTTTAGCTCAGGCTCAGGATGCATCACTGCCGCTTTTAGAAAGAATTAAATTTATTGGAATAGTCTGTTCTAATCTGGATGAATTTTTCCAAAAAAGAGTGGGAGGTTTAAAGCGCCAGATAGTTGCCGGGGTAACAGAACTGCCTGTTGACGGGCTTACACCTGAACAGCAGCTAAAGGCAATCCGGAAAGAGGTGTTGAAGATGATAAAAGCTTACCGGGAATGTTATTTTGATGAACTGATTCCGTTGCTGGCAGAGGAAGGCGTACAAATAATACCTTATAACAATCTGCCCGGGAATTTAAGAAACGAAGCCGAAAATTATTTCGAATCTCAGCTTTATCCTATCATAACACCGCTGGCTGTTGACGAAGCCCATCCATTTCCCATTATCTCGAACAAAAGCAGATCCCTTGCCATACAACTCCGAAATCGAAAAACAGGTACAAGTCATTTTGCCCGAATCAAAATTCCTTCCAACAGGCCCCGCTGGATCACCCTGAAAAAAAGCAAAAAGGTAAGAGTACTTGTTTCAATTAGTGATATCATAAAAGAAAAAATTGACAGATTTTTTCCAGGTATGGAGATTGATTCGGCCCATTTATTCAGGGTTACCCGTAATGCTGATGTGGAACGGCATGATGAGGAAGCCGATGATTTACTTGAAATGATCGAAGATGAACTGCGTGAACGAAAGTTTGCTGAAATTGTGCGGCTTGAGCTCGATTCTAAAATGCCTGCCGATGTAAAGAAGTACTTAATGGCTCAGTTGAAAATCAGGAAGAAAGATATTTTTGAAATGGATGGGCCTATTGGACTGGCTGATTGCACTCAGTTGTATGATTTGGCAGGATTAGATCACTTAAAGTATCAAAAATGGGTGCCGGCTGTTCACTCAGTTTTACACCATTCAATTGATGAAGATCCTCCCGATATTTTTGATGTGATTCGAAAGGGGGATTTTATGGTACATCATCCTTACCACAGTTTTGAATCATCAACACAGCGTTTTATAGAAGAAGCGGCCGCTGATCCCGATGTGCTGGCCATAAAACAAACCATGTACCGCACCTCCAGCGATTCACCCCTCATGCATGCTCTCATGAGAGCAGCCGAAGAAGGAAAGCAGGTGGCTGTACTTGTAGAACTTAAAGCAAGATTTGATGAGGAAAGAAATATTGCATGGGCTCAAAAGCTTGAAAAAGCGGGAGTGCATGTATCCTACGGTATTACAGGGTTAAAGATCCATTCCAAACTCACCATGGTGGTACGGGAACAAAACAATAAACTGGTGCGATATATACATATTGGAACCGGAAATTATCATCCCCATACTGCACAACTGTATGAGGATCTTGGGTATTTCACCTGCGATACAAAAATTGCTGAAGATGTTACAGATGTATTCAACCATCTTACCGGATACGCACCGGATCAATCCTATAACAAACTTTTGGTGGCCCCCAGGTATATGCGCCGGTCAATCTTAAAAATGATCAGTGGGGAAACAGAAGCGGCTAAAAATGGAGGGCGGGGAAAGATCATTGCTAAAATGAATAGTCTTGAGGATCCCCTGACGATCCAAAAACTATATGATGCATCTGCTGCCGGAGTGAGTATCGATCTGATTGTGCGGGGAGTGTGCCGGTTAATTCCTGGTAAAAAAGGATTGAGTGAAAATATACGGGTACATTCAATTATCGGCCGGTTTCTGGAACACTCAAGATGCTATTATTTTTACAACTCGGGGGATGAATTCTTCTGGATTGGTTCAGCAGACTGGATGCACCGTAATCTGGATGCCCGGGTAGAAGTTTACACGCCAATTGAGGATCGTGGCCTGAAAAACTATTTGAAATTTATGCTAAACTTATATTTAAAAGACAACGAGCAGCGCTGGATTATGAAACCAGACGGCAGTTTTGAAAAAGCTTTACGGAAAAAAGATGATCAAGCTGTTTCAGTTCACAGCCGATTGATGCTTCATGCAAAAAATAATCAGGATCCGGTACCGAAATCGGAATCTTAATTCCCTTTCATATGAAAATTCAAAACTTATGATAGTTGCTAATTAGAGTCCATCCGGTTAAGGATTTCCCCGGCTTCTTCAGCATGTTGAGAATTCATTTCAATCACTTGCCGGAGAGTTTCCGACGCATTCGTTTCATCCTGCAGCTTTAAATATCCATTTGACTTATACCATAGTGCATTTTCCCTGAGGTATTCTGGAATACTCTCAGAGCCTGTAAGCTCGGAAAAATTCGTAACAGACAGATGATAATTACCCTGGTTGTAAGAAATTATGCCCTGGTTGAAACGCACACGTTGTTGTTGAGATGCAGAAAGTGAGTCTATATCCAGACTGCTCAAAATTTGATAAGCTCCATCCAGATTACCTTCAAGTGCTGATGCGAGAGCGCTATTAATTTCATAATCGATATCAGTTACACTTGAATGATCATCCCTGTAAACATCGCTGCCAAGCATTTCCGAGAGTTCAATTTGCGAAACTGCCAGATCTTCTATTCCTGCATCTCTCACATTGAATATGTAGATGCTTAAAGCCATAAGAGCCACAGCTGCAATAGCAAACAGCCAGGAGGTTTTATTTTTTGGCTTTTCAGATTTAATGTCGGATTTATTCAGAGAATACCCTTTATTCTTAAATAGATCGTAAAGATTCAATTCGGTTTCAAATTGGCGGAATCGCTGCTGATCCTTTAAAAATTCTACCCAAAGCTGATCTTCCTCTTCGTCGTTTAGCTCTCCGTGAATATATCGGGTAATTTGTCGGCTGATTTCTATATCGGTCATAACTGTGTTTTTCTTGCTTATACATTCTACACGTATGATCCATTTTTAGGCAATCCCTTACACTTTTATATAAGAATTATATTTGGGTGGTTACACACTCGCTTAATTTATTGACTACCCTGTGCTTACGTATCCAGGCATTGTTATTAGAAATGTCAAAATGTTCAGCAATGTCGTCTGTAGAAGCGCTTGGAAATTTAAACCAATAACTGATAAATTCTTTGTACCCTTTTCGCAGCCGTTCCAAGCAAAATTTTAAAATTTCCTGCTCTTCTTCGTTAATGAGTGCCCAAAGCTGGTTAGCTCTGCTGACCGGTTCATTATTCATATCCTGTATATAATCCATGTTACTCTCCCGGATCATTTTTATATAGTTATGCCTGCAGGTTTTCAGCATATAGTCAAGCAATCCAACTGGATTTTTTATTTCATCTTCTCTGATTTTGACTATGATATATTCATACATTTTCTGAATTGAGTCTTCAGCATCTACAGGAGCAGCACCACATTTTTTTATTAGATATTTTTTCAAAATTGGTGTGGCTTCGTCGCATAACTTTCCTGTAGTAAGCTCATCACCTTCTTTAATAGATGCAACTAATCCCGAATAATCCATAGTAGCCTTTCATTTGCGGTAGCCTGATCTAATATAATAGAAGCACCATTTTTCGCAAAGAAAACTTTCATCACTTTATAATCCAGTATTAATCTAACTTATTATCTATTCATTTGATTATGATTAGATGAAGGCTTTGCAAAACCAGGGATTTTGTAATAGTTCATAGCCAGAGTGAAATTGAAACCCGAGCGTAAGTACTATCTGTATGTGAGATTTTAATTTCAAGAGCATGTAGAAATTTGAAAAAACTCGGTTTTGCAAAGCCTTCTTGAAGAAGTTGATCAGAGCAGGCCCTTGTTCCGAAAACTTATGTAAGTATCTCCAGCAATAATGATGTGATCGTCAACAGGAACACCCATCTCTAAACCAATACTGGAGATTCGTTTGGTAAGTCTGATATCAGCGGAAGATTCTTTTAGAGCTCCTGAAGGGTGATTATGTACCAGCAAAATACTGTTCGCATTATTCAGTATGGCCTGACGCATTACTTCTGCTGGCTCCACAATTGTTGCTTTGCTTCCACCCGAACTTATTCTTTTGTAGCCGGTGAGTACTTTTGAATTATTCAGAAAACCGACATAAAACTGTTCAATCGTAAGATCCCTGAGCATAGGCATAAAAAATGCAGCAGCATCCTGCGGCGATGATATAAATAACTGCTCTCCCAGTTTTGCAACTTCAATCCGGCGGGAAAACTCAAAAAGTGCTTCAAGTGTAACGGCCTTAACCTGGGCGATTCCTGGAATTACACATACCGATTGCCACCCTTGCCTTACCAGGTTTCTAAGCCCGCCGAAGTGATCGATCAGAGCGTGTGAAGTTTGTATTACATTCATTCTCTTACTGCCTGTTCTGAGAAGAATAGCCAGTAGTTCAGCGTCGGATAAGCTCTCTGAACCGTACCTCATAAGCTTTTCCCTCGGTTGTTCATCAGGATTCATCTCCTTTACACTTCTGCTTAAAAAATGATCGGCATCAAACTGTTCTTGTTCCATATCACATTATGTTTTTACTGTATGAGCAAAAAACGAATAAAGCCTTACAGAAAAAGTTTATTTTTTCTTATTCCGGTTTTTATCGTTTACATCGTGCTTTTTGGATTTGGAGAAATG
>CAYOLE010000162.1:0-7882 GCA_964404705.1 uncultured Rhodohalobacter sp.
GCGGCTTTAAGTTCTTTGAGAGATTTGCGCAGTTCCGCTGTACGTTTTGCCACTTCTATCTCGAGATTCTTTTTTTGACGTTCAATCAAGTCTTTTTTCTCTTTTTCAGCCTGAAGTTTATCGGCAGATAACTTTTTGTTTTCCTCAAGCTGCTCCTCCAGGTTTCGGTTTATTGTGGCTACATCGCGGGCCAGGTACACTGAATATCCGATCGGAACCGCAAATCCTGCAACATAATAAACCATGATATTTTGTGCCCACAGCAGATCGAATTCAGCTCCAAAAAATGTTACTCCCAGTGTACGCGGTATTACAAGTACAAAATACAGGATGTAGGCTGCCAGTATTACGTTTAATTTCCTTTGATTTAGCCTGATGCGGTCTCTCGCAATAAAACCGATTGCAATCAGCATCGAGAGGTAAAAATAGAGAGCATAAAAAGGCCGGGTATTTATCGGATCAAGGAATAAAAACAGCAGGATGGGTAATCCGGACAACGAATAAACCAGGGGCAGCCAGTCTGTTTTTCGTTTGGTAATTGCATAAACGAAGAAGAGGTTAAGAGCACTCGTAAATACTACATAGGTGCCCTCAGCCCATAAATAATTGATAAACAAGTCTGGCTTGAAAGTATCTCCCAGCAGACCTGATGCCCAGGCGCCGAGTGCAAAAAATCCCATCATCAGTCCGTATATCAAATTTGCCCGTTCAGATGGATAAAATCCGAATAGAATGAGATGTATCATGGCAAGGGACAGGAAAAAACCAAACTGAAAAATCTGTACATACCACGCCTGATTGTGTTCTCCGCGCAACTCTTCGGTTATGCTCTCAATAACTTCCGGAAAACCCATAAAAAGTGCCGGGCCGCTCGGTGCCCGGTTCCAGGCAATCCTGTAATTTTGATTCGAATAGCGGATGGCAATATGCTGAACATCCTGGCTGCCAAATTCAAAGTGTATGGGATCAAAATATCCAATTGTCTCTTCCTTCTCCGCCGTTTCTCCCACAATGCCACTACCCCCTATAAATTCACCATTCAGATAGATCTCCATCGCTCCGTAGATACGCCCGCGAATCGCCATTGATTCTCCAGCCAGGGATGAGTCTACCCGCAGATTGATTTTAAACCATCCAATACCATTCCAGTCATCAGGCAAATGGCCGTCCGGCATTGATAAATTTACAGTTTGCCATTCATCTGGATTAAAATCAGATGATGCCCAGGAGATGTCATCTCCCGGACGATAATACCAGTCGTCAAATGAATGCAACGGAACTACGGTAGAATTTTCAAAAGTAACAGAATCCAGTACGGAAGAGGCAGGCTGAATACCGGCAGATATTCCAATCAGCATTGCAAAAATATAAGAGAAGTTCATTAGCCAAATGTAGTGTTAGAATAAATCTGGAGCAAAAATGAACCTGTGATACTACTATGGAATAGTCACCCCGATTATTATACAATATCATTCGTAACTGAAAGTCCCAAATCATAAGTGTATTCAGCGATGATAATCAATTTTTTAAAATAACTGAATAAAGAAGAGGATATAAATAGGAGGTTAATTGGATCTGTTTCACTACGTGTGTGATCTATTAAAGAATGGATTGTTTAAAATGGATCAAAGAGGGTGATAGTTTTACTCCCTGACTTATTAAGGCGGCCGGTAAAAAGTATTTTCACCCGTTTGCTCAACATTTTTTCCAATCAACGTAATGATTGGATGTATAAAGCTATAACGGATGATTATGTTATTAATATCAATTCAGCTCTTTTTTTTCGCATCTGTACTCAGCACAATTGTGATTTTTCTATATCAATATCACCAAGGAACTTTCATTGATTTTTGGACAGGAAGTGCCTAAATTTTGAAGCTTTTAAGAAAAGAGAATTTAAAGGTGAACTTAGAGTTTGAACGTTATAAATAAAGTATCTGAATTAATAGAATGAATAAAGGAAAAATAGCCCAGGTAATTGGACCGGTAGTAGACGTTGACTTCGAAAAAGGTCAGCTCCCGCATATTTTAAATGCACTTTATATTGACCGTGAAGACGGATCGCGGCTGTATCTCGAAGTTGCCCAGCATCTCGGTGAAAATCGCGTAAGAACCATTGCGATGGACTCCACCGATGGACTGGTTCGTCGAATGGATGTATTGGATAGCGAAGGTCCGATCTCTATGCCGGTAGGTGAAGATATCCGGGGTCGCCTGTTTAATGTAGTGGGTGAGGCAATCGATGGTATCAAACAGCCAAAAGGGAAGGAGAGGTATCCTATCCATCGTGATGCTCCTAAATTTGACGATCTTGCAACAAGCTCCGAAATCCTTGAAACCGGTATTAAAGTGATTGATCTGCTTTGCCCATATGCCAAAGGCGGTAAGATTGGATTATTTGGCGGTGCCGGTGTGGGTAAAACGGTTCTGATTCAGGAACTGATTAACAATATTGCTAAACAACATGGTGGACTTTCCGTATTTGCCGGTGTGGGTGAAAGAACGCGTGAAGGGAATGACCTGCTTCGCGAGTTTATTGAATCCGGAGTGATAAACTATGGGGATGATTTTAAAGAGTCTATGGAAGAAGGCGAGTGGGACCTCTCTAAAGTTGATGAAGATGTACTAAAGCAATCCCAAGCTACCTTGGTTTTTGGACAGATGAATGAGCCTCCGGGAGCGCGTGCACGAGTTGCGCTTTCAGGCCTGACTGTCGCCGAATATTTTCGTGATGAAGTTTCCCCCGATATTTTGCTCTTCATCGATAACATTTTCCGATTTACCCAGGCGGGATCTGAAGTATCTGCACTATTAGGACGAATGCCTTCCGCTGTAGGATACCAGCCCACACTTGCTACCGAAATGGGCGATTTGCAAGAGAGAATTACATCTACCAAGGAAGGATCCATTACATCTGTTCAGGCGATTTACGTGCCTGCCGATGACCTGACTGACCCCGCTCCAGCAACGACATTTTCACACCTTGATGCTACTACAGTTTTGAGCCGGGCTTTAACCCAGATTGGTATCTATCCTGCTGTGGATCCATTAGATTCAACATCACGGATTAACGATCCAAAAGTTGTGGGCGAAGATCACTACAGAACCGCACAAAATGTAAAGGAGCTTCTTCAAAAATATAAGGATCTGCAGGATATCATTGCCATTTTGGGTATGGATGAACTTTCTGATGAAGATAAACTCGTGGTATCGAGAGCACGCCGTGTTCAGCGATTCCTCAGTCAGCCATTCTTTGTTGCTGAACAGTTTACCGGCCAAACTGGTGAGTATGTACAGATTGCTGATACTATCAAAGGTTTTAAGATGATTATGAATGGCGAACTCGATCACCTGCCTGAAAATGCATTCCACCTTGTGGGTACCATTGAGCAGGCAATTGAAAAAGGTGAGCGACTAACAGCAGAAGCTGAGGCATAAACGCAGATGGCAGTAAAAAAAACAATCCATGCACAGGTTCTGACTCCTGAGGGAGCGAAGTTTGAGGGCGATATTCTCGGTATTACCGTACCAGGAGCATCAGGTTCATTTGAAATGCTGTACAATCACGCGCCGATAGTATCCGCACTGGATGCCGGTAAAGTTGAGATTCGTATGCAGGATGGCACAGAATTGGTCTATGCTGTAAGCGGTGGTTTCGTAGAAATGAATGACAACGATGTTACACTTCTTGCCGAGCGTGCAACGGAACCCGAAAATATAGATGTAAAACAAGCTGAGTCAGATCTCAACGAAGCCAAAGCCAAATTGAAAGACCCATCCGTTACACGCGATGAGGTTGAACGCCAGATTAAAGTGGCAAAAAACCTGATCAGGATTGCAAATAATTAATTCATATTTGTAACGAAATCTTTAAAAACCCGTACGCAGCAATGCAGGCGGGTTTTTTGGTTTATATATCCAATAGGGAAGTATGCACCAAAACCGTTTAGAATTTCTCTAACTTAATAACATTTACATGAAACAACGACTAAAACACATATTTCCCGGATTGCTTATAGTGGCAATTCTCCTGGGCTGTTCAAGCACAGGAACAATTCAGCAGAATGATACAGAATCTGAATCAGCGTCCAGTGTTGAAGAACAGAAAGAAAATACAATTTCTTATGAAGGTTTATTTACCGTTTACCAGGATACCACCGATGGAAAAACAAAATTGGAACTCAGAAAAGATCAGATAGATAAAGAGTTTATCTATTTCGGACTTACAGCAGATGGTGTGACAGATGCGGGCCACTTTCGTGGAAATTTCCGCGATAACAAAGTATTTAAAATAGAGCGTTATTTTGATAAAATTGAATTTGTGGTGCAAAATACCAGCTATCATTTTGATGAGGATAATCCTCTTAGTCGTGCAGAAGCCGCAAATATATCTTCAGCTACTTTAATATCGGAAGAAATTCTGGCTGAAAACGACAGTACGATTATCATCAGCGGGGATCCTATATTTCTGAGTGAGAGTTTGCACCAGGTTAAACCTACTCCACCGCCGAATATGCAACCCGGCCAGATGTTTACGCTGGGGAATTTGAGTTCGTCAAAAACGAAATATTCTGCCATTCGAAGTTTTCCGAAAAATACAGATGTAATCGTTGAATATGTTTACGAAAATCCGCAGCCGGTCAACAGGGGAAGCAGTGCTGTTACCGATGCAAGAGCGGTATCCATTCAGTTTCAGCATACGTTTATAGAGATGCCGGAAAATGATTATAAGCCACGGTATGATGATCCCCGTGTCGGCTACTTTATGACGCAGCAGGATGACCAGATCAGCACAAGTGTTACTCCTTACCGCGATATGATCCACAGGTGGCACCTGGTGAAGAAAGACCCGGAAGCTGAGATTTCAGAACCGGTTGAACCCATTGTCTGGTGGATCGAAAATACTACTCCTCACGAATTTCGAGAAACGATCAAAGAAGCCACTCTGGCTTGGAATGAAGCGTTTGAGGCTGCAGGTTTCAGGAACGCCGTAGAAGTAAAAGTTCAGCCCGATGACGCCGACTGGGAATCCGGCGACATTCGCTATAATGTGCTTCGATGGACCTCATCTCCAAACCCTCCATTTGGCGGTTATGGTCCCAGTTTTGTGAATCCAAGAACCGGACAAATTCTGGGTGCTGATATCATGCTTGAGTGGACGTTTTTCAGTAACCGCTACCGTCAGGATGATATATTTGATGCAAGTGGAGATACCGGATTGGATATGTTGAAGCATGCAATGAGCCCGGAATTTTGCAGCTTTTCAAATCAGATGCAGCACAACCATCTTTTTGGATCAAACGCACTTCATATAATGGGTTATCCCGAAAGTGATATTGAAGGATTTCAACATGAAGCTATCACCATGCTTGTATTGCATGAATTGGGGCATACTTTTGCTCTTAATCACAATATGCAGGCGAGTACGCTTCATTCCCCGGTTGATATTCATGATAAAGAACTTGCAGATACTATGGGCCTTACAGGATCTGTGATGGACTACTCTTCAGTTAACGTAGCCCGCGACAGGGATAAACAGGGACGCTTTTTTGATGTAAAACCCGGACCGTATGATATCTGGGCCATTCAATATGGATACTTTACATCCGATGATTCCGAAGAGGAGGCAAAATTTCTGGCCGAACTACTTGAACGATCAACCGAGCCGGAACTCGCATTCGGAAAC
Source organism: uncultured Rhodohalobacter sp. (assembly GCA_964404705.1). Lineage (GTDB taxonomy): Bacteria > Bacteroidota > Rhodothermia > Balneolales > Balneolaceae > SW132. The sequence goes on from CAYOLE010000162.1 coordinate 5,687, forward strand.
GATGCTGACGATATGCGAAGTCCCGGAAAAGCAATAGATCCACGGGTAATGGTGGGGGACATGTCCAGCGATGCGGTGAAATATGGTGTGGAAAGAATTCGCCTTACAGCAGACCTGATGGAAAATCTGCTGGATAAATTCAGCCGCGAAGGGCAAAGTTACCATGAGCTTAGAAATGCATATATGACACTCATGAACGAGCGAAGAACCCAAACCGGAGTGATGTCGCGCAACGTGGGGGGTGTGTACCGGGATCGGGCATTTATAGGGCAGGAGGGAGCAACCAAACCGTTTATTCCTGTAGAGGCAGATAAACAAAAAGAGGCGATGAGCTATCTGAATAGCTACCTGTTCGCACCGGATGCATTTGATGAATCGCACGAAGTGTATAATTATCTGCAGATTCAGCGCCGGGGCTTTAATTTCTTTTCTTCGAGTGAAGATCCGAAAATTCATGACCAGGTTCTGTCCATGCAAAGCGGAGTGCTTGCTCATATTTTGCATCCTGCAACCATGAAAAGAATCACAGATTCAAGAGCTTACGGAAACAGCTACAATGTAGCAGAAGTCGTCGGCGATTTGACCCATTCTATTTTTGACGCAGATGCCGCGGGAAATGTAAATACATTCCGTCAAAATCTTCAGATAGAATATGTTACCCGGCTGATTTCGATTTTAGAAAATGAAGATCATGATCGAATCGCAAAATCAGCTGCTTTGTATAATCTGCAAAATATTAACGGTTTGATGGATAATAAAGGGAATGTCAATACGGAAACCCGCGCTCATGCCGCTCACATAAAACTGGCGATCGATAAAGCATTAGACTCGTAGAGAGTAAGCAAATCAGGTCTCTAAAAAATCTGTTTCTTTAACAAAGCCGGTCTAAAATGGCCGGCTTTTTTTTGAATATATAAAGCGAACGTTCGGATGATGGTATCCAGCGGGTCTGTTTATGAATTTATCGGTGTGAACTGATTGCCTCTTCATGAACCTCATCAAATCAACTATAAACGAGCTAAATGTATCTTTTTTTTTGATCCGTTTCATGATGAAGTAATTTTAAAGTGAAGGGAGATATAAACTTTAGTAAATGGACAATTTTATATTGTAATAGTAGTTGAAATATATATAAACGTGCTATATAAATATAAAACCTGGGGTCTTGTGCAAAATATATTGATACGTATTGTAATCCTTTCCTTTGCATTCCTCATTGTCTCTGCAGTACAGGAACATGTTCCCGTTAAATCACCCCATAGTACACCCTCTCCGGTTACAGCTGATTCTTCTGATGTGCGGACTTCTGTACCTTTTCTATACAGCTCCCCGTTCATTTCTCATTCTCAAAATCAAAAAGATTGTCAGCCAGAAGATGATATCAAAACAGGCAGGCAGATGCCGGTATTTATACCAGATTCCAGTCTTACAGAATCTATGCCGATCTTAATATCACCACCTGTTGATGAAAAAATGATTATACCTTTTAATCAGTATTCAAAAAATCACTGCAGGTAAATATTTACAAAGGTATATTAAAAAGATGATACATGACCTGGTAAAGTAGGTTCTCAGGAATCAGAGAGAGGAACAATAGTCCGGGTACTTTGTACTAATTAAAAACTCAGGAAAAAAACTTCAGTTATGAATAAATCAATCAAGATTCTATCCTTAGTTTTACTCACCCTTGTTATGATGGCATGTGGAAATGGTAACGGGGGTATGGAAGGTCAGCAAGAGGACATGGAAGAGGGAATAGAAACGGGAATGGAGCAATACTGGATGGAGCAGAGAGAAGAGTTTATTTTGCTTGCAGAGGAACGCCTGAATGGATGGGAGGAGTCACTCGAAGAATACGATAACAATCCAACTATTTCGGACATTGAAACTGACATAGAAAATATCAGAGAAAAACTAAACGAACTTCAGGAAACTGAACAGGAAGAATGGGAAGAAATGCGCGAAGAGATTGCTTCTGATATCAATGATCTGAGACATAAAATGGAAGACCTGGAGTAGGGACTTCTGTTTTTATAAGACCAGCCTGGCTGCATTGAGATTATCTCTTTTAATTAGTGTCAGTCATGACTTTTTAAATCAATTTTTTCAATAAAGAGGTCAGTTCTTTTTCCAGTTTTTTGCTGATTTGTTCGGGTGACTGATTTGGGTTTACTTCAGCTTTCATTCCCACTAAAA
>CAYOLE010000163.1:0-7876 GCA_964404705.1 uncultured Rhodohalobacter sp.
ATAGGGGGATGACAAAAGCTAAAAACGTTCATTTTAGTTGAGTATAGCACTTTATCGCTTACAATTTTAACCGGTAAACGCGTTAATCTATATAAAGTTGATATTGCTCCTGGATTTCATTTCCAGTTGGACTTTCACCTGCAACTATCCAAAACCTATAGCGAACATCAAGTGGTGTATTTTCCGTTAATTCGTAAGGAAAGAATTCGCCAAAACGTCCATATCTCCGCTCAGACATTTCTGCCCCGCCAGGATTTTCGGGATGACTCATATAGGCAACCGTATATGGATTTCCGTCAATATTAAATTGAATTGCGTTCCAGGGAAGGTCTATTCGTTCATCCTCACCTAATTCTACATCTGATGAGATATGTCCCCAGTCATGGGGTCGGATATAATGAGTTTCATCTGCATGTTCAGCTACATATTGTGATGCCCTGAATTGGACCCCGGCATGCTGCAGGTCGCCGCCAAGTTTTGCCGGCCCGGCAACTGTATTCAGCGTTGAATGAAAATCGATAAAAAAACTGTCATCGGTATTTCTAAACGCACGGACATCCCTCAGCTCTTCCAGCATTGTATCACCGTTGAAGTCTTTCCAGTTAATTTTCACAATATGGCCTCCCATAACCGGTCCGGTAAACTCTTCAACTATTTCTTCGTGTTCACTTCTCTCTCCTTCCATTGCATGCCAAATATCCAGTACTTTGCCATCAACCTCTACTTGATTATAACCAAAAAATATTCCCCTGTGATGGGAGTACAATCCACCGGGACCTTTGGTTATCACTTCCCCCGATGAGGGATCATATACATGATGAAATGGTTTCTTTGTCTCTTCTATATTCTCAGAATCAAACACAGGATGTTCGTACTGGATAAGGGGCTGACCATCATATTGTAGCTGAATCGACTGATCCCCGGTTCTCTGCCAGGCATATTCAGAATCTGAGCACGTTTCTTCATCATGCAGTGTGTATTGAATTGTCTCACCGGCTTGTTGTGTTGCCAACCACCAAATTCGAATTTCACCATTGAACAGTGGTTCAGCCTGGGCAGGAATCAAATCTTCTGCGGTCTCAAGACAAATCATCTCTGATGCATGTTCTATTTCAAGATCTGTATAGACTAATGCTCCTTTAAGATCCTGATTCCCTGCAGTGTATTGAAATGAGTGATTTGTGGTACCTGTACAGTTGACGCTGAATAAAACAAATACTAAAACAGAGATACAAGCTCTCATATTTCTTTGATTTTGATCTATTATGATTTGATTGAATATGGTATCACCAACAGATTAAAAATACTCTGCAAATTAATTTTGTGATTAACAGAAGCATTCAAACTAACTCTGCAGGTCGTTTTGCGTGTGGCTTCAGACTTGTTAAATCCTCAATTTTCACCGGTTGCCCTGAAGCCGCACTTTTACGGGCGGCAATTCCAGTTAATACTGACATCACTCCATCGCGGGTCCCGGCCGATTGATGCAGAGGATCTTCCATGTCCGGGTCTACAAATAACTTGTCTAACAATAAAGGATCACCTCCCCAATGACTGCCGGAAGTGAATTCGACGGTTATTTTTTGAGGCTCTTCATCAAGTGGCGTAAGGATCCATTCTTGATGATCTTGTGGAGTTCCCCAACCACCTTCTCTTCCCTCCAGGCGTCCCTTTGTTCCATTGAAAGCAATCCAGTAGCCCTCATAGTCCGTATCGGAAGTTAAAGAGTAGTTCATATATGCATTATTAGCATATTTTATCAAGGCTGCATGTTTGTCGTGGGAATCAATGTTATGCCGAAATACACAATTATCCCGAATGTAGCCATCATAATGCTCATTTTCGGCGTATAATTGTCTCAAATGATCGTTGGCATTGATATCCCAGTGATAATCACATTTATCGGCATGAGGACAGTTTCTGCAATTTGTCGAACGGAAGGCTCCATTTGATCCGAATATTTCAAGATCATTTCTTGCAAAAACTTCAACCGGATCGGAATCGAGAAACCAGTTGATCATATCAAAGTGGTGAGTGTTTTTGTGAACCCAAAGCGTTCCGCCCCGCTGGCTTTCTCCGTGCCATCGCTGCATGTACTGAGTTTGGTGAGCATGACTTATATTCCAGTGGAAGTCAACGGAACGAATATCACCAATAGCCCCATTCATCAATAACTCTTTCACTTTTGACCTGTGCGGCGGGTAACGATAATTGAATGTTACATATATATCATTGTCATATTTTTTATCTGCATCAATAATCTGCTGGCATTTATCTTCATCTATAGTCAACGGTTTTTCACAAACAACATCCACACCATGCTCCAATCCGGCTATAATACAATTATGATGTTCCCAGTCCCAGGTAGTTACAACCAGTCGATCCGGTTCCGTATTCTCCAGCATTTCGTCGAGGTTGGTGAACATCGGGCAATCTGCACCGATATATCCATGTGCGTATTCAAGCCGTCCGGGGTTCGTGTCGCAGATACCTACATGTTCAACATGATCCCCATAATTATTTACCAGATGTCTTCCATACATTGCAACACCCCTGACTCCTGTTCCCACCAGGGCTATTTTCATTTTCCCATTTCTCTTCCTCTTTTTCTGGGTTTTCGAAGAGACGTTCGACAAAACCGGCCCGCCAAATAAAGAACCACCAAGCACAGCTCCTGTTGTTTCAATAAATTTTCTTCTGGTGAAGTTATTCTTAGTCATAATCATCCTTTAATTTAGACTTGCTGTTTTCTTCAGATCAATGTTACTGCCAAAATTCCATTTAATGGAAAAGATCGTCAGGCATAGTTACCGGTCACTATTCTATTGATAAATAGCCGATAATTTTCTTAAAAAACAATTTAATTTTGATCATCAGTTTGAGTTAAAAACTAACCCAAAATTGAAATCATTTAACGGGGCATCCCTTCCGCTGTCTCTGGGAAAACATCAATATCTTATTTAAATTCATTTGTTAACTGGGTTAAGCTATCTTGATCCAATCTGTTGCTTATCAGAAATCAGCTTAATTTTAAAACCTCGTATATCCATGATCAGAGATAGAATAAAATTGGAACAGACCTGGAGATGGTATGGTAATTATGACTCAATCTCTCTGCAGGAGATTGTCCAAACCGGAGCTACCGGAATTGTAACAGCCCTCCATCATATCCCGATAGGAGATGTGTGGACAACAGATGAGATTGAAAAGAGAAAAAGGGAGATTGAAGATGCCGGGCTCAGGTGGTCGGTCGTAGAAAGCATTCCTGTACACGAGGATATTAAAAGACAAATTGGAAACTACAAGCAGTATATCGAAAATTATAAATATAGCTTGAAGAATTTAGGGAAATGCGGCATCAAAACAGTCTGTTATAACTTTATGCCTGTTCTCGACTGGACCCGAACGGATCTCGAGTATGAAACAGCTGATAAATCCACGGCCCTTCGATTTGAAGAGTCGGCTCTGGCGGCATTTGATCTTTATATCTTGCAAAGACCCGGTGCAAAATCTTCCTATTCTGAAGAGGTAATCAAAAAAGCAGAGGCCTTTTATAACAACCTCGAACCATCAGAAACTGATATTCTTACTGATACTATTTTAGCCGGTTTACCAGGGTCAGAAGAGGGATATAATCTGGAGGAGTTCAAAGAAATGCTTACAAGTTATAAAGGTATTTCAGCTGATGATCTCAAAAGCCATCTGTATCATTTTATAAGTGAAATTATACCTGCTGCAGAAGAAGCTGATATAAAAATGGCGATCCACCCCGACGATCCTCCATTTCCTCTTTTCGGCCTTCCACGGGTTGTCAGTACAGAAAACGATGCTAAATCTCTTCTCGATGTGGTAGATTCAGTCCATAACGGACTCACTTTTTGTACCGGTTCCTACGGCGCCAGAGCTGATAATGATCTTACAGGTATGGTGAAGCGACTTGGCCACAGAATTAATTTTATCCATCTCCGAAGTGTACAACATGAACATGACAGATCTTTTTATGAAGCCAATCATCTTGAAGGGAGCGTTGATATACCCGGGGTAATGCGAGCGATTATTGAAGAACAAATAAAAAGGAAAAAAAACGGTCGCGATGATGTTGAAATTCCGATGCGCCCTGATCACGGTCATAAGATGCTGGATGATATGGACAAGAAGTCTGCACCTGGATATTCATGCATAGGAAGATTGCGCGGCCTGGCTGAATTACGGGGTCTGGAAATAGGAATTCATCGTACTCTGAATGTTCAGTAGCCTGTTTATTATATGAATCAAACCCCGTCAATATCCCATGCAGCCTTACTTGCAGTATTTATGATATTGACCACAGCCTGTAATACAGAAAATACAGATCCCCCTGAATCAGGCGGCGAAACAGAAATGATGGTTGCGCTGCTCGACAGTATAGCCACAAATATAAATCCACGCTTAAATCAGTATGCAAGCAGTAAACGTGTGGAAGAAGTTCGAGCTATTCCATACCCCAATAATCTGCCCGAGAGAATTGTATATGAGGGAACACTGGCCCAGGAATTAATTTATAGTGGTCAAACAGAAGAAGCTATAGAAATTCTTGAGCCCCTCCTGGACAATTTGGCGAATGCGAGCTATGAGATTCAAGAACAGTTTGAGGAAAATATACTTGATCTGCTTGCACTTGCTTATTTACGTCTCGGAGAACAACAAAACTGCATTTTAAATCACTCATCTGATTCGTGTCTTTTCCCAATACAAGGAGCAGGTGTTCACAGTCTGACCCAAGGTTCTGAGATGGCCGTACAATATTATGAACGGTTGCTTTCCGACTGGAACCCGGATAATATGGAATATCGATGGTTGTTGAATATTGCGTATATGACTCTTGGTAAACATCCGGATGAAGTGCCCGACAAATGGGTTATTCCTGCCGAACGACTTTCATCTGATGATTATACTATTGCACGGTTTCATGATGTTGCAGGAGAAGCCGGCCTGGCTGACGAAATGGCGCTGTCTGGCGGCAGTATTACTGAAGATTTCAACAATAACGGACTTATCGATATTATGGCTTCTTCCTGGGGTCTGACTGATCAGATTCACTATTATGAAAATAATGGTGATGGTACATTCACAAAAAGAACGAAAGAGGCCGGGTTGACCGGGATCACGGGGGGGCTGAATCTCATTCACGGAGATTACAACAACAACGGTTTCGCCGACGTCTTTGTATTAAGAGGTGCCTGGCTCGCAGAAGCCGGTCAACATCCAAATTCCCTTCTTCGAAATAATGGAGACGGCACCTTTACCGATGTTACTAAACCTTCAGGGCTTCTGAGTTTCAATCCCACTCAAACAGCCGTTTGGGCTGATTTTAACAATAATGGGTGGCTTGATCTTTTCATAGGCAATGAATCCACAGGAAATAATCGTTTTCCGGCTGAGCTCTATCTGAACAATAAAGACGGCTCGTTCAGAAATGTAGCTCGACAGGCAGGGGTCGCCATCACGGAATACATAAAGGGAGTCACTGCTGGTGATTACAACAACGACGGGTACCAGGATTTATATATCTCTGTACTTGATGGTCCCAATTTATTATTAAAAAACAATGGACCAAATAATCATGGCGTACCTCTTTTTATAAATATGACTGAACAGGCAGGAGTTCAGGAACCAGAATCGAGTTTTCCTACCTGGTTCTGGGATTTTGACAATGATGGATTTCTGGATCTTTTTGTATCAGGATATTTTGCTTCGGCAGCCGATGTGGCAAAGGAGTATATGAATTTACCTGTTGAAGCAGAAATGCCCCGGCTATACCATAATAATGGTGATGGTACATTTACAGATGTAACTGCAGAGACCGGCCTCAACAAAGTCATGTATACAATGGGATCAAACTTTGGCGATCTTGATAATGATGGATTCCTGGATTTCTATGTAGGAACCGGAGATCCTGATATGCGTGCATTAATGCCAAATCGTATGTTTAGAAATATGGATGGAAGTTTTTTTGGTGAAGTAACGAATTCCGGGGGTTTTGGTCATCTTCAGAAAGGACACGGTGTATCATTTGCCGACCTAAATAATAACGGTATGCAGGATATTTTCACTGTTATTGGCGGGGCATTGGAAGGTGACGTTTATATGAACGCGCTTTTTGAAAATCCTGGTAATAAAAACAACTGGATTACGCTTATATTTGAGGGCGATAAGAGTAATCGCCCGGGAATTGGCAACAAGATAAAAATTGACATTCAGGAATCAGATTCTATCCGGTCTATTCACAGAACAGTGACGGCAGGCGGCAGTTTTGGTGCATCGAGCCATCAACTGGAAGTTGGGCTTGGAAAGGCAGAGAAGATCAGCAAACTTGAAGTTTATTGGCCTGCAAGCAACTTCCGGCAGGAATTTTCAGATCTACAAATGAACCGCTTTTATCTTATCAAAGAATCCGGTGAACAACCGGAACAGATAGAACGAACCCCCTTTCAATTTAACGGCATTTCCACATCTCTACATGAGCATTAAAGTTGAAAACAACAGATTATTTCAGGCAGATCAAATTTATTCTGTTCTCTCAAAAAGCCAAATGAAAAGCTGCTTACCAGTTCAGTATACTTTATCTGCTTAATTCATACGCCCGTGTAGTAAGGAAATATTTCGTTAGTAAATTTGTTCTCTCCCATTCAGGTAAACTTCCTTCAACAAGTGCATCCAGATATCTCTCTGTTACCCGGGTAAAATGTTCTTCATGAGTCTCTCTAAGTTCATCTGGTATTATAATTTCGTAACCGAATTCTGTGCTTTCATATCCTAATCCAGGGTACGAACTATGAAGATCTTCCAAAACTGACTCCAAAACTGATTCGAAATTATCCATATCGGCATTTTCTGTCGGTTCAACATAAAGTGTAGCAATGAAATCCTGATCAATATCCTGCCGAACTACAAGGTCGGCCAGTGAACCTCTAAATACAGAAAAATGAGTATCACCGCCATCCGGATTTGTAAATCCCCATTGTGCCGATACTTTCCCGTACACTCCGCGCACCTTGAATACAAATTCTCCATTTGCAGTCACTGTTAAAACGGTATCATCGACAACATCCTGCATCAGGTATTCGGGGAAATCATTCTGAGTTGTAATCAGTTCAAACTCAGATTGAGTCAGATCTGTATCCCAGGTTCTTGCATTCACAACCTCAACACTATCACCTTCAGTATTATAATCAATAGGTTCTTCCGGGAAAACCTGCCACATAATCAGATCAACAAGATGTGTTGATACATCTACAATGGACTCTCCCTGTTGTTCCACATCAAAAAACCATGCGGGGCGGATTAGTGTTTCTCCAGCAACTGTTTTATAAAAAAAATGCACGCTTTCTTTTGTAATTGCCGGCTCTTCTGGTGTGCCCGGATTCAATTCACCAAACAATTCAGATTTCTGTGCAAGCTCTTTCTGCAGAATACTTGTAATTTCATGCCGTTCAGTCATCATGTCGTTCACAACCAGTCCCTGGTCATCTGCATTTTCAAGAGTTTCCTTTAATGTGGAAAACTGATCAGGTTTTATAATCATTGGCTTATCAGCCAGCACATTTATACCATTCTCCACAGCACTGCTTATATATTCGATTTTTCGTGCATTATTTCCAGCTACAACCATCACGTTCCCCGGTTTCTCCTCGAGCATTCTGCTTAAGTAGTCATCTCCACGATACACCTCAGGCTGCCAGCTGGTTGGGTTTGTCTCCCTGGAGTTAAACTGTTCTACCATTGAAAGGTAAGAATCAACCTCATTTCCATCGGGTGCATAAACATGAACCACAGGATCAACCTGAGGATAATCATGCATGTGAATGAGTCCTGCATGAAAATGACCTGGATTCAT
>CAYOLE010000164.1:0-7690 GCA_964404705.1 uncultured Rhodohalobacter sp.
TGAATTGACTCATCCGATGACTCAAACCCGCCATTTCATTATTGACACGTCACTACTTTATCTTTTCCAGCAGTCTTCCCAAAAATTTACTGCCATATATCCGATTCACATGATCCATATTGGCAATGACCACCAGTTCCTTTCGGCTTCGTGAAAACGCAACATTCAATAGACGGGGCACACTCAACCCATTTTTTTCTTCGTCAAGCGGGCGAACGGAATAATGACGAAGAGTGCCGCGCTGCTTTTCACCGCTCATTACAGTATCAAAAATAATGTAGTCTTTTTCCCGTCCCTGAAATGTATGTATGGTACCAACCTCCACATTCCGTATGCCTGCTTCATAGAGGCGATTTCGCAGGTCGTAAACCGCACTTCGAAACGGTACAATAATTCCAATTTGATCCATCGGCACACCACGGCCTCCAAGCTTCTGCACAAGCCTTTCCACTACTTCCTGGTGTACAAGGTTGATGGGTTTAAAGCCGCGTTCACCTGATTTTTGTTCGAGATACGGTCTGTATTTTGCAGTATCAACAAGATGAAAAGCCCGCCCATTTTCCTTTATCTGGAGCTTATCGGAGTATTTCCCGGTTTTCAGCCTTCCTTCATAAAAAACTGTACTGATCACATCAGCAAGAGATTGCTCCAGCCTGTATTGAGTATCAAAAAAAGCAGTAATTCCTGGGTTTTTATCATGCCACTTAAACAGATCTTCTGTTGAAACAGCACCTGAAACCGTCGTAAAGATATCCTTTTCAAGAAACTGGCGGGCTTCATTATCCTTTGTGAGTGCGATTGGTGGAAGCTGCATGGGGTCACCCACTACCACCATATGCCATTTGCAGTGGGAAGCCAGCACCATCAGATAGGGAAGTGAAGCCATGGATCCTTCATCCACGACGACAGCATCAAAATCGAGATCGAAAAACAGGTCGGATGTACAAACTTTCGCGAGTGTGGTGGCGACAAGCTGTCGTTTTCGAAGTTCAGAGCGCTCGTTTATTCCCGTTTGCTCCTCAATTTTCGCTTCCAGTTCTTCACGCCCTCCCATGTCTTCAATTTTTTGATCGATCAGTTTTAGCTCAAGCTCCAGATTATTTGATGGTTTTTTTCCAGTCTGGAGCCGGTCTTTTGTTGCCCGAAGCGTTTTTTCGCGTCGTTCCAATAGTTCCACCCACTCACCGGCGGTCGCCAGTTTTTCTTTGATCGTATTCTCCATCTGGAAATCAAACACATACTTTTCCAGGTTCGAATCCTGAAGAGCGATTTCGCCAAAGCGCGTAATGTTCTCCGGTGCAATAGTTTCATCCACTTGCCTCAGGGCATGTATAACGCTCAGCAATCCAACATCAACTGCGCGATTGGTATTGGACGCGAACAGCACTGATTTACCGCCTTTTAAATAATTGGCAATGATGTAGCCGAGGGTTGCGGTTTTTCCTGTTCCGGGAGGGCCCCATATAAATAGCGTTCGGTTTGCCAGGGCCTTGCGAATTGCATCTTGCTGAGAACGGTTGCGATAGCCATCTTCCTCAATGTCAAAATCTTCTGGGATGCTGGTGTCTTCGGGGTTAAAAAGTCGTTCAAGCCGCTGTTTAATTTTATTATCAGCACCTTCAATACGCTCAATTTCAGCCAGGTTTTTTTTCAGGATAAAATCGTTTTCCCACTCAACATGGCACTCCTGAATTGCAGGTCCGGCGTCTTTGGGAAACCGGAGAATCAGCTCATTATTTTCAAAAGAGATCGGATGCACCGTGTATTCTTTATCATCCACTTTAGCCCGGATCTCCTCAGCAAACCGTATCGATGGCTGATGGGATTCAAAAGTATAATCCACCTCTTTGTCGGGAGGCTGTACTTTGCTTTTTACCCCATTAAACAGCAGATCGGCAGATGGTTTTTCCTGTACTGCCTTTATTTCTGATTCGAGGGCGTCATAGGCTTGTTCTAACAGGTACTGAATATCTTTCATAATGGAGTGCAACAATCAGCAGGAAGCAAAATTCTCTTCACTGCCTGATTAGAAATGGAACGCCAGAAATTAAGATTTTCTACAGGCAGTATCGACTTTTTTATGCAGGATTCATTTTTATGCTCTCAGGGGGTAAAATAAATTTTAAATACCTGACTGTTTTGGTTTAATTCCTGCGCTTTAATAAAAATATCTCACTTCTGCACCAGACATAAACTAAATCGACCTTAAACTAATCCAATTAAAATGACTCATCGGCTATTATGTGCTACATCCATCTTATTTACAGTGTTTACATTTTTACTTATTCCTGTGGATGCCAGGGCACAAATTTTTTATTCTGCAGGGGAGGAAATACGAGTGATTGCATCGGGCGAAACTGAATCAGAGTTTCTTCTCGACGCTGATGCAAATAGTCTGGTAACAGATAGGGTGGGAGAACATATTTATTGGAGTGAAACTGCCGGGTCCGGTTCAGAAATAAAACGATCAAATTTTGAGGGCACCGATATTGCTGTTGTGGTTGATCAAAATTCAGCTATCCGGGGTCTGGCTCTTGATCCTGAAAACGACATGTTGTATTGGGTGGATTTAAGAAATGACGGAAAAATCTACCGGGGGGATTTAAATGGAGAAGACATTGAACTGATAGTGGATGGAGAGGGAAATGGAAATACCGATGGTGCGCTTGATATTGCCCTGGACCTGCAAAATAAAAAACTATACTGGACAATAATCGGGGCTATCATGCGATCGGATCTGGATGGTGGAAATGTTGAAACAGCGTTTGAAATCTCATCATTTGTACAGCCTTCAGCCATTGAGGTGAATTCAAGAGATGGATTTATTTACTGGGTTAATACAAGTGCTGAAATGATTATGCGGGCAGAAATGAATAGCGGCGAACCGGAAATTTTTATAGATGCAGATGAACCTTACGGACTGTCTGTGGATGTTGAAGGAGAGAAAATTTTCTGGATTAGTGACTTTTTCTTTGAAGGAACCGGCCAGGTATCATACGCTAATCTGGACGGAACCGGAATCCAGCCAATTACTGATACGTCATTTACCAGGGGTGCCATCTCAGGATCCGGATGGGAGATAGCTACATCCGGTGAATTGATTGCAGATCAACCCGCAGTAATCCGATTGAGTCAAAATTATCCCAATCCATTCAACCCGCAAACTGTGATTGAGTATCATTTGACGGAAAGGCAGGTTGTTACCCTCACCATCCACAACTCAATCGGACAACAGGTGGCGATTCTTGCAGAACAAAAAATTCAGAATGCCGGATCGCATCAAATAGAATTTGATGCGTCTTCCCTGCCCAGTGGAATTTATTTCTATCAACTTAAAACCGACGGGTTTAGCTATACCCGTAAAATGACACTATTGAAGTAATGTAATCGGCTGCCGTTCACTCAAAAAATGCTGGGGATATGGGTCAATCCGTTATAAGGCGGGTTGCTATTACTGATCCCACAGTTCTGATCGTATCATATCGGCACTTTTATCAGACAGCACATACTGTAATTTGAGCCGTTTCTTTTCGGGTACTTTTTGTTCTACCAGACGGGCACAGGCGGGGGTATAAACCACAAGATCGGTATTACGAACGAACAGGGGCAGCGATTTTCCGTATGTGGCGCCGGCAACAAAAGAGCCGGTAAAATTGATAGAGTTTTTAAGCTGGCTGATAAGCTTTTGTATGGATTGTTCTTCCGCCGTTACAAGGCCAATCGCATCAAGTGACGCGCGTGCCACTATTGAGATTAGCAAATCGGCATCAAAGTGAAAAACCACTGGCATAATGCGAATAGAATCACTGAGGTTATGAAATTCACTTACCAGTTGAATGGGAATAAACAAGGCATCATATGTATGTGCCTGATCATAATCAGCCAGGCTGAGCGTCTCACTTTTTACACCCACCTGATCTCGTATTGAAGTTGACAAAATGGTTGCAAGCTCCCGGGTTTCACCCACGGTTGCACAACTCTGAATTCTATCCGGCCATTCAAGAAAACTTATCTGTTCCGCAAAGAGTGCTTCAATTTCCGATTCGTCAAGGCCATAGCCAATCAATTCTTCCAGCAAATTTTTAAGTTTCCCGGCGCCAAACTCCAACCGCTCTGATTTATCAAACGAGGTATTTTGCCGCTTAACGACATAACCGCGTCCCTGCTCTCCGGTGATTAGTCCTTCATCTTCCAGATGTCCATATGCCTTGCGAACAGTATGAAAACTGACCTCCAGCTGGCGTCCAAGCTCGCGCGTAGAGGGTAACAGTTCCCCTACCTGAAACTGTTTGGTTGCAATCATCAGACGAATTCGATCCGCAATATGTTTGGCAGAGTTTTTCATATTTTTAAAGATATAGGAATCGTTATCCGTTCGCTAAAATGACTTACCAGAGAATATTTAAATGACAAATAAACTGCGAATCATTTTCATTATCCAGGCGAGTGTGGCGTTTGTGATTATCTTCTTGCTCAATTACTTCGCGCTGAATTTATCCATTGGCTGGAGTATTTTGGGCGGACTGGTGTTTGTACTTGTTGTGGGTGGCTGGGCGTTGTATCGCCTAAAAAAATACCGTGAAAAAGAACGTAAGAAAGCAGAAAGTGATCCGGCTGCCGGGAAATCATAGCAATCAGGGATAAGTGGTCAGAACAGTCATCGCGGACTCCAATCCGCGATCTTCCATCTGCTCAAAGAAAAGAAGGTTGCCAGTGGCAGGGTTTACAGTTCGGTCCGGAAAAGGAGATGCCGCATCGGGGTGCGGCATGACGGTCAAAACATAAACCACAAGAATTCCATTTAAACCAGATTATCACAAATCCAGACTTCGCATATATTCGGCATTATCACGAATGGCGTCCATCGGAGTTGTTGCCGTGTAAGCTTCCTGCTCCACGATAAAATCCTCCATTCCATGTTCGGCCAACTGTGGAAGCAGCTGCTGAAAATCGATTGTGCCTGTACCAAGAATCGTTGATTCCGGATCATCAGGATTAGCAAGATCTTTAACATGGCCTGATGTAAATCTGCCGGGATATCTCCGGGCCCAATCTACAGGATCTTCACCGGCTGCAACCACCCAGTATATATCCATTTGGTACTCAACCAAATCTGGATCAGTATTTTCCATCAATACATCCTGAGGCATCTGGCCTTCCTGCTCTTCAAATGAATAGTCATGATTGTGATACGCAAATCGAATACCGATGTCGTTGGCGATTTCCCCCATTTCATTAAATTGATCAGCAATTTGACGGTAATCGTCAAGACTCTCCTGTGGACCAATCCAAGGGCATATAATATATTTCATATCAATCTCTGCAGCTTCGTTTGCTTTGCGCTCAAAGTCTTCAAACACATTGGCGTGGCTTGAAATGATGGTCATGTCCAGTTCATTCATCAACTCCTTAAAACCATTGTTTCCCATGCCCCAGAACATCCCCGAAGGGCCTTCATAGCTTTCAATCTGATTATATCCAAAATCAGCTACCTGGCGAAGCGTGCCCTCAGGATCTTCCATAATTACATCACGAAGGGTGTAAAGTTGCAGGCCAAAAAGAGTATTATTCTCCTGAGCCGAGTTTCCCGGTGCCGAATTACAAGAGCTTAGAAAAGGCAAGGTTCCGATAGTAACACCGGAGGCAAGAAGTCCGGACATTTTTAAAAAAGTTTTGCGGTCGTAGATCATAATGGAGGAAGATTAGGTTGAGGATTCTTCAATAGTAAGTATTCAAAATACTTAATCGCTCGTTAGAATACAGAAGTTCCTGATTTTCTTCAATTTTGGTTTGAATTAGTTCTGAAGTTAATATTAATCAAGAATTTGAGCAGGTTTTCAAATCAGCTACTTTTATTTTGTATTTTGACTTATAGGCCGACTGGTAATAAAAGCACCATCACCATGAAACAAACGTTACGCTTCACAGCACTCTTTATTCTTTTATCTGGCCCCTTCTCCCTTTTTGGCCAGAATGTGCCAATCTTGTTTGAGGTGAATATGACATACCAGATCGAATCGGGCAATTTCGATCCGCAGGATGAATTTGTGGATGTGGCCGGATCATTCAATAACTGGGGTGAGGATCTGATCCAACTCAGCGACGAGGAGGGGGATTCTACCTATTCTGTCACGGTGGATGGGTTCAGTGCCGGACAAGATATTGAGTTCAAGTTCCGCCTGAACGGGGAGTGGGACGGCCGTGAGGAGTTTCCCGGCACCGGCAATAACCGCAGCTACAGGGTTCAGCCTGAAGAAAATGTCATCTCCGTCTGGTATAACGACGAGGTGGATCCTGAGGGATCTCCGGAGGCTGAGTTTACGGTAGCATCAACCAGCATTTTTACCAACAGTCTGGTGCAGTTTGAAAACGAGTCAACCGGCGATATTTCATCGTATGAATGGACATTTGAGGGCGGAGTTCCCGAAACTTCCGATGAAGAGAATCCGTCGGTCCGCTATCCTGTCACCGGCAGTTTTGATGTTCAGCTTGTGGCATCCAATGAGTCGGAAAGCGATACACTTTTCATTGAAGATTACATCACGGTAACCGAGCGGGAGGTTGGTGATACCCGCTGGTGGAACGAGACGGTGTTTTATGAAATCTTTGTTCGAAGCTTTTACGATTCGGACGGCGACGGAATTGGGGATTTTAACGGCCTCACCGAAAAGCTGGATTACCTGAATGATGGAGATCCTGAAACCGACAGCGATCTGGGCATCACCGGTATCTGGCTGATGCCGATTCATGAATCACCCACCTACCACGGCTACGACGCGATCGACTACCGCTCCATTAACCCCGATTACGGGACGATGGAGGATTTCAAGAATTTCCTGGATGCAGCACATGATCGGGGCATCAAAGTGATCATTGATTATGTGATGAACCACACATCCACCGATCATCCCTGGTTTCAGAAATCAGCGGCGGGAGACCCGGAGTTTCGCGATTTTTACCGGTGGAGTGATACCGATCCCGGCTACAGCGGTCCGTGGGGACAGCAGGTGTGGCACAACCAGCACGATGGACAAAGCTATGACGATTATTACTACGGTGTTTTCTGGAGTGGTATGCCCGATCTGAATTATGAAAATCCAGCTGTGAAGGATTCCATGTTTGCAATCTCCGATTATTGGATCAACGAAGTGGGCGTGGACGGGTTTCGCCAGGATGCGGTGATTTATATTCACGAAGACGGATCGATTCTGAAAAACACACCTGAGACCTATCAGTTCTGGAAAGAGTTCAACGCCAACCTGAAAGCCGCCAATGCTGATGCATTTGCTGTGGGCGAGGCGTGGGAGCCGACCGACATCGCCCTTCAATACGTCACCGATGACCGGCTCGATTACGTCTTTGAGTTCGACCTGGCCCAGGCAATCCTGGATGGGGTGAACAGCGGTGAGGCGGACCCGATTCTGTCCCACATGCAGATCGTCTACGACGAGTACCCGTTCCTGCAATACGGCACGTTCCTGACCAATCACGACCAGGACCGGGTGATGAATGTGCTGGGGCAGGACATTGAAAAAGCAAAACTGGCTGCTTCACTCTACCTTACTCTGCCGGGTATCCCCTATCTCTATTACGGCGAGGAGGTGGGCATGCTGGGCCAAAAACCCGACCCCGACATCCGCCTGCCGATGCAGTGGAGCAGCGACTCGAATGCCGGTTTCACCGAGGGGAC
>CAYOLE010000165.1:0-7686 GCA_964404705.1 uncultured Rhodohalobacter sp.
CTCATCCGATGACTATTCCCCTGCAACCAAACGTTTACAGTTGACATAACACTAATTATTGCCACATTAACCATTTTATAGATCCTAAACACTGTGTAACACTGGTTCTGGAGCCACCTGTGCTTGCCATTATATATAGGCACTTTTCTGATATCATCAGCAGTATTAATTCAGATAAAGATAGAAGCGGCTACAAGAGAAGCTGGTGATTTTCCAGGCCCGATAGCTCAGCGCGACTTCCGCTATGCGAATACAGTAGGAGGTTGAAAAATTGGCTCACCACTCAATCACCATAGATCCATATGCTTCAATATTCATATATTCTCCGAGCTCAACACTTTCGCCAGTAATCACTTCATTTCCGCTTTCAACTCCATGAATAAACTCAGAAAAACGGGCAAGGTCCAGAGTCTGCTCATCCTCGTTTGCGTTCAGAATTACCATTACTGTTTCTTCATCGTTGTGCCGAAAATAAACATATACATTATTTTCCGGGACAAAATGGGTCAGTTCACCCGTATGAATCACCTTTTTGCTCTGACGCCAGTTAGCCAAGGTTGTCATTAATTCGTGTGCTTCCACAACAGGAAAGCCTGTTTCTTCGGCAAGCTGCTCGCGCCCCTCAGGTGAAAAGGCATTGATTTGATCTTCTTCCCATCCGCCGGGGAAATCTTTGCGTTTTAAACCGTCGGGGCCTCCTCCCGTCATCAGGATTTCATCCCCATAGTAAAGCTGCGGAATACCCCGGGTGGTTAGTATAAACGTCTGAGCTAATTTAAACTTTCCATAATTTTCTCCCATAACGGAGAATATCCGGTCCAGGTCGTGATTGCCGGGAAAAATCACGTTCATGTTGGCATCGGGGAAAAGAAAATCCTGACTGAGAGTAAAATAGAGCCTGGATATTCCGGTATCCCAGCCGGGCTCTTCATTCAGGCCGGCCGTAAGTGATCCATACAGCGGAAAATCGGTCACGCTCGGCAGATAGCTTTCATATCCATCCGGACTTGGAAAACCGGTTTGCCAGTAGGCCGTTGAGGGAGTGTTTGGCATCCAGGCTTCGCCCACCATGTTAAAATCCGGGAACTCCTCAAGGACTCTTCTTGACCATTCCGCCATGTAATCTTTATAGGGATAAGGGTGTGTATCCATCCGGATGCCGTCGATTCCGGAGTATTCAATCCACCAAAGTGTATTCTGGATCAAATAATTAGCCACCAGTTCATTTCGCTGATCCAGATCCGGCATGTCTACAACAAACCATCCCTGAACAGTTGCATTGTAGTCGTAGTCCGAAGCGTAGGGATCCATTACTGTAGATGTTCGGTAATTGGTTGTACCCACCTCTTCGAGGTCGTGAACCCAGTCGGATGTCGGCTGATCTTTGATGAACCAATGTTCCAGCCCCACATGATTGTGTATCATATCCATAATCACCTTCATGCCACGTTCGTGTGCTTTATCAATCAGCTCCAGGTATTTTTCATTGGTGCCAAACCGACGATCCACTCTGTACATATCCGTTGCCGCGTATCCGTGATAGGCACCGTAAGCGGGCGGCATATCGTTTTCAAAAACAGGGGTAAACCAGACGGCAGTCATGCCAAGCTCATCCAGGTAATCCAGGTTATCAATCACTCCCTGGATATCCCCGCCATGGCGAGCATTTGGGTTGTCGCGATCAACTCCCTCCATCATTCCGTCTATCTCATCAATGGAGGGATCGCCGTTTGCGAACCGGTCGGGCATCAGAAGATAAATCAAATCGGTTGAATCGAATCCCTGATTTCGATTAGTGTCAGTGTTTCGCTCCATTATTTCGTAATCAACAGTGTGGCTGTATTCACCCCGTTCGAATTCGATCTGAACCGTTCCTGGACTTGCTTCCTCGTGAATGCGCAGGGTCAAAAACTGATAGTTTGGATTTTCAACCAGAGTGGTCCGTTCAAGCGTCACACCCGGAAAGCTGACCGACGCTTTGGCGGACTGAATATTATCTCCATAAATCAGCACCTGAACATCCTGCTCCTCAAATCCTATCCACCAGTTTTCGGGTTCTACACGGTCTATCTGGATCGGCTGAGCAATAACTAATGCCGGGAGGAAAAAAAGAAGGAAGAGGGTGGTAAGTGAGTAGCGGAATTTTTTTTGCACGATTATATTGGTTTTATAAAATGTTAATTATCATGATTTTATGGTATCAAAAACAGTCATCAGGGTATTGTGATATACTTTCGTACAAGTAAAAATACTTTGATGATACCTGTTTGAAGATACTAAGTGATGCGCATCATATTTGAAAATTTTTCAATAGCACAACTTGTATAAACTTACCGGCTCATTGTACATTTGAGCGGATACATATCGTGACGATCGTTGGTGTTTGTGACAGAAATAACCACTGTACACGAGTTAACAAAAAGATCTACCCTGGCAAACAATACCGGGCAGACATAAAAAAATCCCGTCTCCAAATCGAAAACGGGATTTAAAAAATAATTCACATTAAATAAAAACTGCAATCATATAACTCTCCGTGGCTCCATCTGGCGGTTGCCTGCAGGAGGAAGTCTATTTATACAATCTTTGTAACCAGTTCAGCCGTTCGGGCAGAGTAACCGGCTTCGTTGTCGTACCAGCCAATCACTTTCACTACGTTGCCATCAGCCTTCGTCATTTTACTGTCGAAAATACAGGAGTGTGGATTACCAATAATATCGGTGGAAACCAGTTCCTCCTCGCTGTATTCGAGAATTCCCTTCAGGTCACCCTCAGCGGCTTTTCTGAAGGCATCCAATACATCCTGCTCCGACACATCTTTATTCAGAACAGCAGTTAAATCGGTCAGTGAACCGTCAGGGACCGGTACCCTGACAGCGCCGCCATCCAGTTTGCCATCCAGGTGCGGCAGTACAAGTCCCACTGCGGCAGCTGCGCCGGTTGTTGTCGGAACAATGTTGGCTGCGGCTGCACGGGCTCTTCTTAAATCTTTATGCGGGCCATCAACAAGTGCCTGATCGCCAGTGTAGGCGTGAATGGTAGTCATAAAGCCCTGCTTTACGCCAAATGCGTCATCCAGTACTTTTACCATTGGAGCCAGGCAGTTCGTTGTGCAACTCGCATTTGAAAAGATGTTGTTATTCTTATCGAGTTCATCATCGTTTACACCAAGAACAATGGTCTGAAGATCACCTTTACCGGGCGCTGAGATGATTACTTTCTTCGCCCCGGCTTCGATATGCTTTCCCGCTGTCTTATCATCACGGAAAAACCCGGTTGATTCAACAATCACTTCGGCGCCGCGTTTATCCCAGTTCAGATTTGCAGGATCTCTTTCTGAAGTAACGCCGATTTTCTGGCCATTTATTACAAGGTTGTCTCCCTCGGTTTTAACTTCTCCATCAAATTTACCGTGAACGGAATCATGCTTAAACAGGTGGGCCAGAGTTTTTGAGTCAGTTAAATCATTTATGCCAACGACTTCAATACTTTCACTCTGATATTTCAAAATTGATCTCATAACCAACCGGCCTATCCGGCCAAAACCGTTAATTCCTACTTTTACTTTAGCCATATTTTATTGCTCCTTTCAAATTTTAATTAGCTGCTTTACAGCGGTTCTTTATTATTATTTAAAATAACGTTTTAACATCACTCTATCCATTTATAAAACGTTTATTCCTATATAAAACAATGATTTCCATTGAAAGCGCTTTTTGGGAGATTTACCTGTTCACCCAATGTAATCCTCTGCGACGATGCATGCTCTGGAGTGCAAGATTCATCTTTAATTAACGGTCATCGTCGTCGAGATCGATCTCGTCCGTTAAATCGTCATCCTCACTCATAAGATCTTCAACATCTGCATCCGAATCATCAGATACTTCATCCTCTGCATCGTCATCATCTATTGGAGTAGTGGGGGTTGATTTCTTGATTTGAGCTTTTGCACCGGCTCGCTTCAGCCGTATAGCAATATCCATATTTTCATTATCGTGAGCGATATTGAGAGCGGTATCTCCATTTTTATCTTTAAGCCGAACATTAGCTCCATTTTCCAGCAATAAATTTACAACCCGGTCATGTCCCTCCCTTGAAGCCAACATAAGGGGTGTCTGCCCCCATCGCTGCCGGGCATTAACGTCTGCACCAGCGTTAATTAAAATCTTTACAGCTTCTGCATTACCTTCTCTTGCAGCTACAATAAGTGCCATATCGCCTACCGGTGTACCTGAATTCAACAGGTAGCGCAGTATTTCAGTATTCTTCTGCTCTGCGGCACGACTCAGGGCTGTTCCTCCCATTTTTGTTGTTACCTCCGGATCAGCTCCATTTTCTATAAGGTATTTTACAACCTCCAGATGGCCATTTTCCGCGGCCAAAATAAGTGCCGAGGAGCCATTTTTGTGTGTTTCGTTTAGATCTGCGCCCTCGAGATGGAGTTTTTTTACTTCGTCTATATTTCCATCTTTTGCGGCTTGTAATAAGGGAGATATCTCCATGATGCGAAATTTAATTTTTAAAAATTAAAACCTTGAAACCAAAAATTTCTGATCGGTATATCACAAATAAATTTGTTTTAATCAACCTATATCTGTGATTGTCTGCATTTTTTTAAATGTGATTGTTACTGCAGCAATTCCGAAAGGCGATCAGCGAATAAAATAAACAGTGAATTAAACTGGTTTATTTTAATGCCTGTTCCAGATCAAAACCATGGGCAAATTCAGCGCCGCTCATTTTTTTACGGCCGGGAAGTTGTACCTCAAGCAGTTCCAGAGTTCCCTTACCGGTACCGGTTAGCAGCTGATTGTTTTCATAAATTAAACTGCCAGGTTTAAGATTTTTATCGGGACCAATTTTAGATCGGTAGAGTTTCATGGTTTCATTCCCGTACATGCACCAGGCAACTGGAAATGGATTTAACCCCCGTATTAAATTATGGATCTCAACAGCTGACTTTGAAAAATCGACCCTGGTATTTTCGCGAAATAATTTTGGCGCAGGTGAGGCCTGATGATGATTCTGAATTTCTGTTTTAATTTCCCCTTCGGCAATCAGATCAACACATTCTTCAAGCAAAGCTGCACCTTGCATTTTTAACCGGTTATAGAGATCACCGGTAGTTTCGCAGGGACCAATATGCGTTTTTCTCTGTTTTATTATCTGACCCGTATCCACGTTTTCATCAAGAAAGAAAACAGTGCAGCCGGTTTCCTTTTCGCCGTTAATTATAGCCCAATGTATTGGAGCGGCCCCCCTGTATTTCGGCAATAGTGAGGCATGAAGATTAATCGAGCCCTTAGAAGGAATGCTAAGTAATGATTTTGGTAAAATTTTGAATGCAACTACTACAAACAGATCCGGATTGAGCTCCCTTAGGATTTTCATAAGTTTTGGATCTCTCATATTATCCGCATCCAGTGTTTTCAGCCCCAGGTCTTTTGCACGTTTTTTAACCGGGGTCGGCTCAGGCTTACCCCGCCGGCTTCGGCGTTTATCTTCTCCGCTCACTACCGCAATGATTTCGTGTAATGAAGCATGCAGTTTCTCAAGACTGGAAACGGCAAAGTCGGGCGATCCCATAAACACAATTTTGAGTTTACGCATGGATCAGATCACTACATCTTTGGGAACAAGCGGGTAATCAGTTTCCATTTCGCCCTTGTCAATTTTTTTCAGGGCTGATCGGTGCAGGCGTTTTCGAAAGGCACTCAAATAATCAAGAAACAGAATACCCTCGAGATGATCTGTTTCGTGCTGAATGATTCTGGAGATCCAGCCGTCAAATTCCCGTTCGATTTTTTCAAAGTCACGGTTCAGGTATTGAACTTTAATCCGGGCCGGGCGTTTTACATCATCACGCACTTCGGGAATACTCAGGCATCCCTCTTCCATTTTTATCGTCTCGCCAGTTTTTTCAACTATTACAGGATTTATAAAAACCATGGGCCCCTCATCGGTTTCTTCCGTTTCTTCGGTGATTGCATCTGCGTTCATCACAAACATTCGGTGCAATTTTCCGATTTGGGGAGCTGCCAATCCAACTCCGCCTGAGTTATACATTGTTTCAAACATATCAGCAATTAGCTGCTGAAGGGATTCGGTATTTTCTGATATCTCCTTAGTTTTCTTACGTAAGATGGGGTCATCGTAAGTTACAATTGGTAAAATCGGCATAAATCAGGTATTCTGGTTTGTATCTAAAAATTGCTGTAAAAGATAAGCAGCTGCAGCCTGATCCACACGTCCTTTTTCTTCTCTTTTCTTTTTGGGCACACCGGAATCCACCAAAATTCTTCTGGCATCCCGTGATGAAAATCGTTCATCAACAGTAAATGTTTGTATAGAAGGATAACGCTTGTTCAATTTTTTTATATACTCTTCAACAAGAGGTGTTGAATGCGTAGGATCACCCTGCGGAGTTAACGGCCAGCCTACAACAATTCCCTCCACCGGGCCTTCAAGCTTGATCTGCCGGTCTATTTCGTTGAAGCTTTCATCAGGAGAATAAGTTCCTACAGGAGCTGCGAAAGATTTAAATAGATCTGAGCGGGCAATTCCAACACGTTTACTGCCCACATCTATTCCTAATAACCGTCCGTACGCAACGCTCATTACCCACCATTATTTTCAAGATCTTTCAGGGGTGTTTTAAGAAACTTTTTCAGCCGCTTACTGGGTTTAAAATGCGTTTTCCTGTGAGCCGGAACAAAGATCTCTTCGTTTGTTTTTGGGTTCCTGGCTTTTGGTTTGGCTTTCGTCTTTTTCACTTCAAACACACCAAAATCCCTGAGCTCAATTCTACAAGTTGGATCAGCATCCATCATTTTTCCACGAAGGGCACCGATTACTGTATCTACCCAAGGTTCTGCCTTATTCAACGGCACGTCCATTTCATCTGCAACAGCTCTAACTATATCACGCTTTGTATATGTCACCATCTTAATTGATTGTTTTTTAAACAGTTAATCCTATTAACCTAAGCATATTAAAAATAACAGCTGAGGAGATAAAAAATTATTAAAAAATTTTTTATCTCCTGTTATCATGCAGGAGATGGCTGCTATTCATATCGGAGGACTGTTTTTACCCCATTAACCCGTTCCAGACGTTGTATAACCCTTTCTAAATGCTTCAGATCATTTATATAGACCGCCAAAATCCCTTCAAACATACCTCCCTCACTGCTTACATTAATGCTTTTCATGTTAGTTTGGAGAGATTTTGAGAGTACTTCAGTAAGATCGTTCACCAATCCAACGCGGTCTTCACCAATGACCTTAACTCCACCCAGGAATTGTGAGTCAATATTTTTGGACCAGGTAACATCCACAATTCTCTCACCGTCGGTGTTCATCAGATGGTGAGCGTTTTTGCAATTGGATCTGTGGATTTTTACATCACCATTTCTGCTGATGAACCCGATCACATCATCTCCGGGAATCGGATTGCAACAGTTGGCATAAGAATATTTAATGTTGCTGAGTTCACCTTCAACCAACAAAGCTTTATCCTCGCCAACAGAACGTGCTGTTGAGATATATTCTTCCTGCATTTCTTCATCCGAAATCGGAGAATCATCATCTGGTTGTTCTTTGTCTATTCGGCCCGTGCTTTTAAATTCTTTTACTTTTTCAAACGGCCTGTTTACGTCAAACGCCCCACTGCCAATTTCATAAAACA
>CAYOLE010000166.1:0-7685 GCA_964404705.1 uncultured Rhodohalobacter sp.
CGGCCTCTGAATTGAACGGTAGCTTTTACTTTATCGCCATCTTCCAAAAATTCACGGGCATGCCGGGTTTTAAACTCAAGGTCACGATCGTCTGTCTGAGGGCGGAATCGAAGCTCTTTAACCTGAATAGTATGCTGCTTCTTTTTAGCTTCTTTTTCCTTCTTCTTTTTTTCATACATGAATTTTCCGAAATCGATCACTTTGCAAACAGGAGGGTTGGCATTTGGGGCCACTTCAACCAAATCTTTTTTAAACTCTTCAGCAATTTGGAGTGCCCGCTCAAGGGGCACAATTTCATGTTCTTCATCCGGACGGATTAACCGTACCTTATCGGCGCGAATCTCATCGTTGATATTCGGCCGGTCATCATTCCGTTTTCTTCTTTGTATTCTGCGTCTTGCGATAGTTACCTCAATATTAAGTTAAATGTTATGGGAAGGCGGCAGATGTTTTTCTGCAACCTCTGTTCTTAATTTATAAATAAAATCTTTAACGGAAAACGTTCCAATATCACCCTGTTTATGTCTGCGGACGGATACAGTCTGGCTGTTTTCTTCTTCAGATCCTACTATTACCATATAGGGAATTTTGGCTGTTTCAGCATCGCGGATTTTTGATCCGATCTGTTCACTCCTGTGATCGGTTTCTACCCGGATGCCAATCTCTTTTAAGTTGGCAGCTACAGAATCAGCATATGCTTTATAATCTTCAGAAATGGGCAGAACTTTAGCCTGTAGTGGAGAGAGCCATAATGGGAAATCTCCCGCAAAATGTTCAATTAATATACTTACAAAACGTTCCATGGATCCAAAAGGTGCCCGGTGTATAATCACGGGACGGTGCTTCTCGTTATCAGATCCTATATACGTCAAATCGAAACGCTCGGGCATCACATAATCTACCTGAACGGTGCCAAGTTGCCATTTTCTGCCGATTGCATCACGTATAATGAAATCGATTTTCGGTCCGTAAAAGCTCGCTTCACCGATGGCAATTCGGTAATCGAGTTCCATTTCGTCGGCAACTTCACGGATTTCAGCCTGGGCACGATCCCAGTATTCACTGTTACCACCATATTTCTTCTCATTTTCATCGCGGAATGACAGGCGGATATCCACCGGCATTCCGAATGTACTAAATACGTGCTGTGTAAGTTCGATGGTATGTTTGATCTCTTCTTTAAGCTGATCGTGTGTACAGTAAATATGGGCATCGTCCTGTGTGAAGCCACGTACTCGCGAAAGCCCGTTCAATTCACCTGACTGCTCATATCTATAGACGGAACCAAATTCTGCAAGCCTGAGAGGCAGATCACGGTAGCTTCTGAGATCTGATGAGTATATCCTGTGATGGTGAGGGCAATTCATCGGCTTCAGCATATATTCTTCGCCTTCCACACCGAAGGGATTAAACTGCGAATCCTTATAATAAGGATAATGGCCTGAAGTTTTGTAAAGCTCGAGATTAGCAATGTGAGGTGTAATCACTTCCTTATAACCTCTATCAAGCTGTTCTTCCCGAAGAAAGGCCTCAAGCGTTCGCCGAAGAGTTGTACCATTGGGCAGCCACATAGGAAGTCCCGGACCTACCATGGGATCCATTAAATAAATCTTGAGTTGCTTACCGAGTTTTTTATGATCGCGCCGCTTTGCTTCTTCCAGCTGATCGAGGTGTTCCTTCAGCAGTTTCTGTTTTGGAAATGAAACTCCATAGATGCGGGTAAGCTGTTCGCTTTCGACATTTCCCCTCCAGTAAGCTCCCGCAAGGCTTGTAAGTTTTACCGCTTTAATAATACCGGTGTGGGGAATATGCGGTCCTTTGCAGAGATCAGTAAAGCTTCCTTGTTGGTAAAAAGTAATGGTTGAATCTTCAAGATCTTTAATCAGATCAATTTTATACTCATTATTTCGTTCTTTGTAAAAATCAAGAGCTTCCTGCTGACTGACGACTTTCCGTCTGAACTCAGATTTATTTCTTGCGAGTTCAATCATCTTTTGTTCAACGCGTTCAAGATCATCCTGCCCAAAGGAATGATCACCAAAATCAATGTCATAATAAAATCCATTTTCGATTGGCGGACCTATACCGAATTTAGCATCAGGATAGAGTTCCTGGATAGCTTCGGCAAGCAAATGGGCAGAAGAGTGCCAAAATGTAAATTTGCCGTCTTCATCATCCCAGGTGTTGATACTGATTTCGCCATCTTCTGTCAGCGGTATATCGAGATCCAAAACCGAGTTGTTGTAAGTTACACTCAAAGCATTACGGGCAAGACCTTTGGATAGGCTCTCTGCAACTTGATAGCCTGTGATGTGTTTTGGGAATTTTTTATGAGCGCCGTCAGGTAAGGTTAGCGTAATAAGGTCTTCAGGCATCAGATTTATTAAAGGCTCTTTTTATAGAATTAAATTTGATATTTTATAATCGTATTGATTTAAGTAAGTTAAAATACAAAATCATTTATTAGCATTAAACTTAAATATCAATAGGGCCTCAAAGAAGTTACGGTGAAGAACAAGAGGAGTAACAAAGCTAAAAGTAATTTATTCTATTAAAGATTATTTAGAAGAAAACAGGACAGATGAGAGAGCCGTTTTAATCTTGCCCCGGCACGGCTGCTCTATGATGTTCACAGTACTTGGGTAATGAAGAATCAGGTGAATATGAATTCGGTTAATCAATCAAAAAAAACTTTTTTTGATGAAGAACCTATATTTCTCTACGACACAGATACACTCGCAATAATTGATGCAAACAGCTGTGCAATTGATCAATACGGCTATACAAGGGATGAACTGTTAAAGATGAAAATTTCAGACCTGGGAAAGAGAGTACAATTGCCAGAACTCAAAAAAAAGCTCCGCCAAGAGATCGGTTTTCACCCAAAAGATGTGTGGTATCACCAAAATAAAGAAGGAAAAAGCTGGCTAATTCAATTCAGTACTCAAAAATTCCGACTTGAAGGCAAATCGGTAAATATGGCAGTGGCTCATAATATTGATCATTTAGTCAATCAAGAAAGATTAGGCTCTAATCTCTTTCCAAAAATTGATCTTCTTAGTGAAAATATGCCATTCGGGTGGGTGGAATGGGATAAGAACTTGAAAGTGCGAGATTATTCAGGAAATGCGGAATTAATATTTGGGACAGATATTGAAGATGTGATAGGAACGGCGGCTAATGAATTGGCTATTATTGGCAAAAATTTTTTGCAGGAATTTAAAGAAAAAATGAATGATGCTGCAGCTGGTGGTGATTCTTATTTTTTGATTGAAACAAGTTGCGCCGGTGTTTCGGGCAAGGATAGTATTTGTCTGTGGCATAATAATGTTATCCTGGATAGTAACGAAAAAATAGCAGGTATTTATTCGTTAGTAGAAGATATTTCTGAACAGAGAGAGTATAATTTAGAGCTCCAGAAGTCTGAATCTACTTTCAGAGTAATGAGTGAACAATCTTTTGTGGGAATTTATATTCTTAAAGGCAGAACGTTTATGTATGTAAATCCCCGGTTATGTGCCATTACAGGATATAGTGAGAAGGAATTAATAAGTGAAATCAACTTATTGGATCTGGTTCATCGGGATGATTTAAATCATGTTAGGAAACAGCACGAACTATGGGAAAAAAATCCTGATAATCCTGTTGAATTTAGTCTGAGAATTGTATCGAAGTCAGATAAAATCCTGCATGTGAAAACGTATGGATCAGCAATAGAAAAAGATGGAGAACAGGTACTGCTTGGAGTGGTGATTGATCAAACAAGTCAAAAAAAAGCATTGGAAAGTTACCAGTCGCTTTTCAACTCTATTTCGGATGGTGTCTACATACTTGATGTTGATGGAAGTTTTCTGGAGGTCAATAAACAATTTGAAAAAATGTATGGATACGACAAGGAAGAAGTTCTGGGTAAATCGTTCTCACATATTTCAGCATCGGAAAAGGTAAATTTATATGATGCAAACAAATGTTTTAGTAAAGTTTTGAAGGGAAAGTCACAGACCTACAGATGGTGGGGTAAACGTAAAAACGGCGAGGTGTTTCCGGAAGAAATAAAACTATCGAAAGGCAAATTCTTTGGGCATGAGGCTGTGATTGCAGTTGCACGCGAAATTTCTGAAAATGTTAAGCGTGAAGAGGAGCTGAAAAGAAACGAACAATTGTTTGAACAACTTTTTAGAAATTCTCCTTTAGGCATTGCCCTATTGGACAAGAACTATAAGATATCGTTGGTAAATAAAAGTTTTGAGTCAATGTTTGGTTATAAACAACACTCAATTAAGGGCCATGACCTGGATGAACTCATTGTTCCGAAAGATGAAATTGAAGAAGTTCGTCCCCTGTCTCAGGGGCAGGATGTTTTTACGTTAACTAAAAAACGCAAAACAAGGTCTGGAGATTTGATTGATGTATTTATATACGGTGTTCCCGTTGTGCTTGAGGGCGAGACTATTGCAATGTATGCCATCTATATGGACATTACCGATCGAATTGAGGTGGAAAACAGGGTAAAGCAATCATTAAAGGAAAAAGAGGTGTTGCTTGCAGAGATACATCACCGTGTAAAAAATAACCTTGCTGTCATCACCGGGCTGTTGGAACTTCAATTTCATAATCTGAAAAGTAAAGAAGCCAAAAACGCTCTTCGAGACAGTCAGATGAGAATCAATTCCATGGCATTGATTCATGAAAAACTCTATCAGAATGAAAGCCTGTCAAACCTCGATTTTGGAGTGTATATAAAGGAACTTGTGCAGGTAATTGTAAAATCTCATAGCAGCAAAGAAAAAAATGTTGAAGTTAAGATGCAATCAGATCCTGTGCAGCTTCCTATCAAAAAAGCCATCCCCTGCGGACTTGTCATTAATGAAATTGTTACCAATTCCATGAAGTATGCATTTCCCAATCATCATGAAAATCCCACCATACATATTTCACTCACCAAACAAGACGACAGGGCTATATTTAAAATATCAGATAATGGTGTAGGCCTGGAAAAACCTTTTGAGGAAATGGGTAAAGACTCTCTGGGCACATTATTAATTAGAACGCTTACAGATCAGCTTGAAGCCGAATTAATTGTAGATGGAAGTAATGGTACTTCGTATACCTTCTCTTTTGACCTGAAAAAATGATCGTTTATTTATTTCTCATCGTACCCTCAAAAGGATTAGAGTTGAATCGGGTACAGATATTTGCCCTGTGGGTTCAGGCAGATTCGAACTGCCGACCTCTGCAATGTCAATGCAACGCTCTAACCAACTGAGCTATGAACCCATAATTTCAAAGATAGTATGATCGAAGGATGAAAAGCAATCTTAAACGAGAGTGTTCTTTTTGTTAAGCCTAAAGGTTTGTATTTTTCTGTTCTTTTGAAATTTACAAATTCCAATGATTAACAGACGAAAAGCCCGCGAAGCGGCACTCAGATCTATTTATGCAATCGAAGTGGGTACCAATACTCCGGCAGAAGTAACACAGCAGATCGTCAAGGTTGTACTCAAAGATGATTTAGAAGGAATTGAATTTGCAAATGAAGTAATAATGCATACTAACGATCATAAAAAAGAATTTGATGAACTGATCTCAAAACATATAAAAAATTGGGATGTGGATCGCCTGGCAATCTTAGACAAACTGATTCTTCGAATGGCAGTTACCGAATTTCTCTACTTTGAACAGATTCCTACAAAAGTTACCATGAATGAGGCTATTGAATTGGCCAAATCCTATTCTACCCGAAAAAGCGGTACATTTGTGAATGGTATTCTGGACGCTATTTTGAATGACCTGAAAAACGAAGGCCTCATTAAAAAGAAAGGCAGAGGGTTAATTGAAACATCACGTAATTAAATGAGTGACAAAATAATTGCGATTGGCGATGTACACGGCTGTGCCAACACATTGAAAGCAATGTGGAAGAAGTTGGAACCGTATGAGGACTACATCCATCTGTTTGTTGGAGATTATATAGACAGAGGTCCTGAATCAAAGGAAGTGGTTGATTTTCTTCTGCAGGTAAAAAACGAGCGTAAAACAGTATTCCTGCGTGGCAACCATGAAGTGATGCTTCTTGAAGCTCTTGCAAAAGGTAGTTCCAGAAACTGGATGTTCAACGGTGGACAATCAACCCTCGAATCGTATGGTAAAGAGGCTACAGTGGCAGATATTCCTGCCGACCATATTGATTTTTTCAAAAAAACCCGGCTCTATTACGAATCGGAGAACTATTTTTTTGTTCATGCCGGAGTTCCTCCAACGTTATCGATTGAGCAAAGTATTGAGGATACCACAACTCATAATTATTTTTTCTGGGGAAGGGAACATCTGAATGTATTTGCTCCGCCCTGGGAAAAAACGGTTGTGTTTGGCCATACACCGCAGCCATTCCCTATTAACCAGCGGGGAATGATAGGCATCGATACCGGATGCGTTTATAACCGGCCGGGTCTCGGAAAGCTGACAGCTGTAATGTTGCCCGAGGTTAAGTTTATTCAGCAGTTATCCCTTGATTAATATCGCAACCTTATCAGGGTAAATTTTACCGATATTTTTTTAGTTAAATATTTAAAGAATCTGATTAATGAGTTTAAAATGTGGAATAGTCGGTTTGCCGAATGTGGGTAAATCGACACTTTTTAATGCATTAAGTAATGCCGGAGCGGAAGCGGCGAATTTTCCTTTTTGTACTATTGATCCAAATATAGGAATCGTAATGGTTCCTGATGCCCGGCTTGATAAACTCTCAAAATTAGTTGATCCCAAACAGACGCTGCCGGCCACCATCGAGTTTGTTGATATTGCCGGGCTTGTGAAAGGGGCATCAGAAGGCAAAGGAAAAGGAAATGCGTTTCTTTCTCACATTCGGGAAGTGGATTTAATTGTACACGTGGTGCGCTGTTTTGATGACGATGATGTAATTCATGTAGAAGGCTCAGTGGTTCCATCCCGTGATATCGCTATTATTGAAGATGAGCTGATTTTAAAAGATCTTGAATCAGTAGAGAAGCGTTATGAAAATCTGAAGAAGCAGGCTAAAAGCGGAGATAAAAAAATCGCTGACGAATATTCAGTTGTCGAAAGATTGAAGGAGCACCTGGAGCAGGGAAATACTGCAAGAACTTTCGATGCAGATGAAGAAGATAAAAAAGCATATAAAGATCTGTTTTTGCTTTCAGGTAAACCTGTTCTTTATGCATGTAATGTATCGGAAGAGGATGTGAACTCCGGAAACAGCTATGTGGATGAAGTACAGAAGATCGCGGAGAAACATGACGATGAAGTTGTGACATTTTGTGCAAAGATAGAAGCCGAAATTGCTGAACTGGATGAGGATGAAAAAGAAATGTTTCTTGAAGAGCTGGGGCTGAAAAGTGCAGGCCTCGACAGATTGATCCGTGGCGCATACAGTAATTTAGGCCTGATTACCTACTTCACTGCCGGACCCAAAGAGGTACGGGCGTGGACAATACCAAAAGGCACCAAAGCCCCGCAGGCAGCAGGTGTGATTCATACTGACTTCGAACGTGGATTTATCCGTGCCGAAACCATTGCCTATGATGATTATATTTCCCTGGGGTCTGAAAAAGCGGCTCGAGATGCCGGCAAAATGCGCCAGGAAGGAAAAGACTATGTTGTGAAGGATGGCGATATTATGCTTTTTCGATTTAACGTTTGATTTGCTG
>CAYOLE010000167.1:0-7679 GCA_964404705.1 uncultured Rhodohalobacter sp.
TGAACGTCTTGCTCGACGTATGAAACATGAAAAGGAAATGCTGAAGTTATACGAGGAACATCCGAT
This sequence comes from uncultured Rhodohalobacter sp., assembly GCA_964404705.1. Lineage (GTDB taxonomy): Bacteria > Bacteroidota > Rhodothermia > Balneolales > Balneolaceae > SW132. The sequence goes on from CAYOLE010000167.1 coordinate 67, forward strand.
AATAAAAATATGGACTATGAAAGAAGCAGCTCTAAAAGCGATAGGAACCGGGCTGCGTAAACCCATGAATAGCGTGAGACTGGAAGCGATTACAAATAATCTGTTTAAAGTTGAATTTTTCAACGGAACAACAGCCACAATTTGTAGTTTTAAAAGTACAGAGAGTACTGAGCAGTGGATGTCAATCTGCTATATATCATCTAATTTATCTAAATCTTTTTTATCTGAAACATATGTGCCTATTCACCCAGGATGAGATTAAGAGCAGTCTTAGGAAAGCCTCTGTTCTGCAATCAGAGTCTTCCGAACCGCCCCGTATCCTATTTGCACCTACTTCTTTAAATCATTATACAATTGATCGTTTTGCAGAAATCTACAGTCGCGTTCAAAAAGGCAGTTTTGATACTGTTGTGATAGTGGAATCGCAGCCGGGAACCCATGAAAAAAAATTGCCGATGCCCTCACACAAAACATTTGCCACACGGTTTGGTGAAGTGCCCGTGAATGATAAACTTCGCAATGAATTATGCGATGAAGATGATGATTTCTTTATTGATGATGAGGCATTTAGCAAGGATCTGAGTCTTTTTGATCAGCTTTCTTTTTTGCAAAATCAGATGGATGACTTCACGGCTTTAAGCATCCAAATTACTGATGAAAGTACAGCAATCATTAAGGAACTTTCTGCAGCTTTGGAAGAGATTTTAGCCTCGCGAAACGCATTGCTTATTTTTTGTTGTGATATTCATCATCTTGAAGAAAGCCGATTTAAAACAATACTGGATCAGTTCAATAAGAAAAACATATCCGGTTTGTTAAATTCTCTGAATTCAGCTGATGTTAAAATGAATGGAAGAGGTGCATTTTTTGCAGGTTTGCTTATTGCAAATAAGTGGAATCTTAAACTTCAGTTCTCAAAGCAGAACGATAATAACAAACCGGTGTCAGGTTATGCTGAAGTAACGTATCAACCTGTTTTTGGATGATGAATACCGCCACCACAGTTTCGGTAATCGGACCGGGCGCTTTGGGTGGTGCACTTATCAATCTGCTGGTAAAACATCCGGAGAGATTCAGCCTTTATTCTGTATGGGGCCGAACAAAGAAAGACTCCTATCTTCTCACGGGAACGAATCGAAAACCTGCTGATACATCGTTTCCAAAAAAGAAGAACGACCTTGGAAATTTAATTTTAATCACGGTTCCCGATGATCAAATTGCACCCATAGCTGTCAGGCTGTCAAATCTCTCTCTGGACTGGAATCACCATGCTGTTGTTCATTTTTCTGGTAATCACAGCAGTGATCTTTTAGCTTCGTTATCAGATAAAGGTGCCGCTGTCGCTTCAATGCATCCGCTGCAAACATTTACGAAAGGAGATGACGCAACCCGATTTAAAGACATCTGGTTTACGATTGAGGGATCAGAAGTTATCTTTCCGAAATTGGAATTGCTGGCAAAAAAGGCCGGTGCTTTTTGCCGCATAATGAATCCTGATCAAAAAAAAGCGATGCATCTTGCCGCTGTCTTTGCTTCGAATTATCTGGTGTCATTAATGAGTGCTGTTGAAAAAATAACCGTGTCGAATGATATAGATCGGGGAGTTGAAATGATGAGACCTTTAATTCGTCAAACACTTGACAATATATTTCAAAAAGGAGTTGATGATTCACTGAGTGGCCCCATTATTCGGGGTGATAAATCAACCCTTCGTGAGCACCTCAAATTACTGGACCAGAAAGCTGACTTGCAGCTCTTATACAAGCATCTCGGAATTCAGGCACTTCAGATAGCTGAACAATCCGGCAGATTGGAAAAAAAAGATTCAGAATCAATATGGAAAATTTTATCCGGTGAAGAGTCTTGAGTGAGCACAACGACTTTTATGAAAAGGTATACGACATCACAGAACAAATACCATATGGCAAGGTAACTACATATGGTGCAATTGCGGCTGTTGCCGGCTTAAAATCCAGTGCCCGGATGGTTGGATATGCATTGAATAGTTCTATTAAAAGCGGGCGCTCAATTCCGGCTCATCGGGTAGTAAACCGTTTGGGACAATTGACCGGCAGGGGCTATTTTCCCGATGATACCATGAGGGAAAAATTACAACAGGAGGGAGTAACATTTCTTTCGGAATATACAGTGGATATTGAAAAGCATTTTTGGGACCCAGCGTTGTAATTTTTTGAAATCAATAACGTACAGATCACAATACACAAGCTGGCTAAATTTATAAAAGCCCGGAAGTTCTCCGGGCTTTTTTAAATTCTGATAATTGATTTACGTTTAAAGAGGCTTGATATCCTCCTGAATTACCTGCTTTTCGGCCTCTTTATCCCTGAAGGTTAACATAAAGAAAACCATCACAACAGCTGCGAATATGGCTGGTACCCACCAGAACTGATACCATTGATCGAGAGTAAGTATTGTCTGATCTCCAAGGAAAAAATTATAGGTTGTTCCTGCAAGCTGAGCACCTATCAGCATACCCACTCCGTATGTAATCAGAACAATAAGACCTTGTGCCTGTCCCCGGATTCTGTCATTGGATTTGAGATCTACATAAATCTGTCCGGTAACAAAAAAGAAATCGTAACAGATACCGTGCAGGGCGATTCCACCAATAATCATCCAGGTTACGGCATCTGGTGCTCCCATTGCAAATAATGCGTAACGGGCAACCCAGGCGAGCATCCCAATACCCAGCATCCATTTCACGCCAAGCCTGATAAAAAAGAATGGCATTAAAACCATGAATAATACTTCTGATACCTGCCCGATGGTTTGTGTGGCCGCAATGTTTTCAAAACCTGTAGCTCCTAAAAAAAGCTGGGTAAAGTTGTAATGGGCGGCAAGGGGAATACATATCAGCAGTGAACTTGCAAGGAAGATGTAGAATGGTTTACTGCCAAGCTGTTTGAGTGCATCTACACCTGCAATACTTTTCATTGATACAGCCTCACCTTTGGCAGGGGGTGGTGTATGAGGAAGAGTGAAGGCGTAGAGACCAAGTACAAAACTTGAAAAGGCAGTTAAATAAAGCGGCAGGGCAGTTGCTTCAGGTGTAACCCCTTCTGCCACAAAAGAGACAAGAACGAAACTTACTGTAAGGCCTGCAACAATCCAGCCGATAGTGCCAAACACCCGTATGATGGGAAATTCTTTCTCCTGATCCGTGATGTTGTGAAATGCAAGTGTATTGGCCAGACTCATGGTTGGCATGTAACAGAGATTATAGCCAAGGAGCATTAATATAAATACAAGCGGATTTTCAACTGCAAGTGGAGTCAGGAGCATAAAAAATCCGCCAAGGATATGCAGAACACCCAACACTTTTTCTGTAGCAAAATATCTGTCAGCAATCAAACCCACAAAGAAAGGCGCAAATATTGCTGCAATGGGATTTACGGTGAATGGCCAGTGTGTCAGATCACCCATTTCATTCGCAGACATGTAGACTGCAATAGCAGTATACCAGGCACCCCAGATAAAAAATTCCAGAAACATCATCATACTGAGCCTGGCTTTAATAAATTTCTTCATTTAGGTACTCCTTTTTTTACTTGTGATTTATAAACCTGATATAGTCTGTTAGATGCAGATTAACTTCCGATTTTGGATTCAAAGAATATTCATTTTCTGCTGGATTAGTGCAAGTGCAAGTAAAACAATCAGAATCAATCAAATCATCTATAAATTTCTTTCAAATTCTGATACTGATTTTTTTAGGATACAACAGATAAGTTGTTTGATTTATCAAAGAAATAGATTCAAAGAAGTACAGCCAGCTTCAAAGCTATTGAGACCATCTCAGTCCAACTGCCATACCAGTTTGACTGCCAAACAGATCTCCATAATCCCAGGCAAAGTCTGTAACTAATGTCAGGGGCTGATTGAAAAGTGTTATTGGTATCAGAGAATGTATGCCCAAAGATAGCTGATCAGCAGGTTCGGGAAACGGGTTTTTACGGGTACCAAAATTTCTGCTCGCGGTTATTTTACCAATAAAAGCAGAGTCCCCAAGTCGGGTATCAATTCCTACGTGGTGAGCTATAATTCGGTTATTGTCAATTCCCTCCACAAGTTGATCTAACGGAGTATTTGTAGTTCTGAAGAGAGGATTTCCTATTGTGCGGCCCTGGGTAGCCCAACCGGTTCTGTAAATGTGGTGATTATAATAATTTTCATTTCCCTTGAAAGGATCCCGGCATCTTTCAGGGAATTCACTACAACGTGTACCATCTTCAAGAATATTTTCCACCCGTGGTCCATCCTGCCATTTGGTATACATATATTCGTATACAAATCCTCGAATGGGCAGATTCAAATTTTCATCAAACCGAAAAGAAAGTCCGTTGAGAGCATCCTGCAAACTTTTTAGCTTGAGATTATCTTTGGTTTCCAATGGATGTTGTCTGTATCCGTTTATTGAAAAAGAATCCAATTCCAGAAAAAAGCCAAAATCCCATGCGCCCAGGTGGTCACCCAGCATATAGTTTGCTTCTACATCGGGGGCTTCTTCGTCACCGCCAAGAGCAAAAAATATGCGCCAGAAATCATTGAAATTTGCAGGTAGATCTCCAAACTCACGATTGTTTTTTCCACCCCATTTAGCATAATGGGCTATTCCTCCATATACGTTCAGCGGAAAATCACCTCCGAAACGTGCATGTCCAACTTTTTCATGGTAGAGAACATTTTCTGTGTATCGTCTGCTGCCCAGCCAGCCGTGAGCTACATGTACCCGGATCTGAATAAAATCATTGGTATGTGGCAATCCTGTCCATTCCGGCAAGCCAACTCTTATTTGAGGAACGGGCACTGCATTTCCGCTAACACCTAATGATCCCAATCCAAGTTTTTGATCATGAATGGGTGAAGTACTGTGAAATCGCCCTCCGGCAAGTTCAACTCCATGAATATTCAACTTTAGGTAGACTTGGTTAAAAGAGAATGTTCCATCAGGTCCGGGGCGGGCAATTAAATCTGATCCGTAATTAAGTGAAATGTGCGAGTTTTCAAAAAGATGGGTTTGGCCGTGAGTCTGTATCCGGCTTAGAATCTGGCTTCCATTGGGAGAGAACCTTCCATGCCGGTTCGATTGTATCCAGAATGGTGTATCGGAACTGCTGATTACACCCATTAAATCAACAGAAGTTTCTAATGACTGACCTTTTGTTTCTGATAATATTCCCGATAACAATACGAAAGGAAGAAATGAGGTAATTATGATGTGACTCAACTTCATAAAATATATCCGGATACCTTTTTAATTTCTTTTGGTTTCTCAAATAAATACAACTTTCTAAGTATCATTCGGGTATTAAATCCCTGATAAATGAAAGATGATCATTGGTGGTTAGTTTCAACTGTAAATGTCACTATCAATACAGGTATTGAAAAAATTCATTATCCAAAACTGATTCTTAATCTAAGTGCTTACTGTATGAATTTCATCACAATAATTCATATATGTGATCCGGATTCTTTCAAAGTTATTCAATTCAATCGCTCAGGTTTATAAAAGTATATTTTTTGACAAAGTTATGACTATTAAAAACAAGCATTTTTACCGGGACTTATCAGAGATTCACCAATTTTCACAGATTGTCGATCCTGATTGTTATGCTCCATTACCGAATGACTGGCTGATCATTGCCACAGATATCAGAGGCTCAACTGAGGCCATCAATGCAGGTAAATATAAATCTGTGAATATGGCCGGTGCTTGTGCAATTGCTGCATTATGCAATGAATTTTCTGATATAGACATACCTTTTGTGTTTGGGGGAGATGGGGCCACTCTGGCAATTCCGGATGTTGGGCAAAGTTATATTATGGGATTGTTGAGATTTTGTACTGAGGCAACAAGATCCGCATTTGGCCTGGAGCTTGCCGCAGGTTGCAGAACAATCGGTGAATTAAGAAAAGATGGCAGGGAAATTAAAGTTGGAAAATACAGACTTTCCAAAAATGTACATCAAGCGTTATTTTGGGGCGATGGAGTAGATTTTATAGAACAAATTATTAAAAAACCTGTTAATGATTTATATAAATACAAAATGGTTAAGGCTGATTTTAACGGGCTTGAATGCCGCTGGAACGAGATTCCTTCTGATAAAGATGAAATTCTATCAATTGTAATTAAATCCACACTTCAAAATGAAGTGGAGAAAAGCCGGTTTTATAAACACTGTCTTGAAAAGATTCAGAGTATATATGGCACCCCCGACCAATATTCACCTGTCTCTGAATCTGAATTGTCTCTGGCTGCAAGCCCATTTAAATATCGTGAAGAGGTAAACCTACGCAGTTTTCCCGCTAATATCTTCAAAAAACTTTATAGCCATACAAAGCTGGCTTATCTGCAGGTGGCAGGACGCAGTTTGATGAAATTCCGTATAAAAACGAATCATACGAACTGGGGTAATTATAAGAGGGACTTTGTGCAAAATGCAGATTTCAGAAAGTTTAGCGATAGCCTTAAGTTAGTCGTATCGGGAACTGAGGAGCAACGCAGGAAAATCCGATCATTTCTTGAAAAACATAATAAAAAAGGAAATGTTGTGTTTGGATTGCATGCTTCCCCGGCAGCAATGACCACCTGTTATGTGATCAATTACGAGGGACAACACATACATTTTATAGATGGAACAGAAGGGGGTTACGCTCGGGCATCTGTGGAACTAAAACAACAGATGAAAGAGTTTAACTCTATGAAACCTATTAATAGTTTTGCCAAACGAAATGCCAAAAAAACTTTTATATAATTGTATTATATACGCGGCCTCTATTTATATCGGTTTTATATTTTCTTCATGTAACTCCAACAGCCAGACGCCTATTATGACTCAGGAAGAACATCAGCAACACCTGGAATCAATCAGCTATACATCAGCTTTAGAAGATACTGATAACTCGAAGAGGATTGAACGTTCAGATGAAGAATGGCGAAGTATCTTAAGCTCGGGAGAATATCGAATTTTACGAAACCAGGGAACTGAGATGCCATATATAAATGAATATGATGGATTCTATGAAGAAGGGGTTTATTTATGCCGTGGCTGTGGTAATCCTCTTTTTCATTCAGATGCAAAATATAATAGCCGTACCGGATGGCCCAGCTTTTGGGAACCGATTCGTGAAGGAGCAGTGGGGGAGCGTGTAGACAAAAGCTTATTTATGACACGTACCGAAACCATTTGTGCTCGCTGTGATTCCCATATCGGACATGTATTTGAAGACGGGCCTGAGCCTACCGGTTTAAGATATTGTATGAATTCTCAGGCTCTGAAATTTATACCAAAGAATGATTAGTATCTGCCAGATTTAGAACCGATTTATTTGCCCGACATCATATTCCTGGCATTACACATAACACAACTGCAAATCTGACAAGTCTGGCAAATATTGAATCCGTTCGTTTCTCACCTATATTTTCCATCACATAAATTTTACATATACTAAAGATTTATTAGATTGTGATATGAAAAAATTTGTGTTGCAAAAAGAGGATAATTCATCTACTCAAAATTTTAAAATTGATTACGAGAACCTGCTAAATCCGGCTCAGCTGGAGGCTGTAATGCATGGTAAGGGTCCGGCTT
>CAYOLE010000168.1:0-7666 GCA_964404705.1 uncultured Rhodohalobacter sp.
CTTCCGGAAAATGCTGAAAATACATTTTGTTTACTGCTTCCGAGAGGCTGTTGGGATCATTGAGCACAACCACTCCGTGCCTGAGTGCAAGCTGACCAAATATAAGTGCAGCGTTTTTAGCCCAGCTTCGCTCAGGGGGTTCTGCGGCTGGATCATTGCGTAAAAACAGTACATCCATATCTGTAGCCTTTATTCGCTCTACCTCAGCTTCTTCGCTTTTCAGAGCCCGCAGATAGGTTTTAGTGGTTTTATAAGTATTACCGGAAGGTCTCCTGGCCATAGCTCCCATAAATCCGTCCGGGTAATAAGCCAGATCGGCTACACCCGTAAAATAAACCTCGTGATCCATATTGTGCATTCGCAGGCCGAGATAAATTGAGGTGTATTCCTCTTTTTCGGTTTGGATATCGTTGACTACCAGAACAATTTTCATAATTCTCTTTGAAATGATTAACAGTGTGGTTTATCTAAGGCGAATAAAGGAATGATGAACTGGCGAGCTTAAGTCATTGGATGAGGCAACTTAAAAGTCATCTCATTAGTATAAAAATGCTCATATTTAAAAAAACTCTTCCGATGATTTCCTGCGCCCAGTTAACATGACACTGGTGTCGTGTAACAGATATAATTTCGGGTTTACGGTTAACACTACACCTGCACTAAATTTATAACGGAAATACCCGACTTTAGTTCCTCTATCCGGGTACGCACATCCGGGTCATCAAGATAGCGCGGGCGTAAAGGAGCCGGGCTGAGAACCTGGCGATAGAGTAATTCATTAATAAGCGGCAGATAATCTTCACGGATCTTGCCAATAAATAAAGGTTCCAATTCATTCCCATTTTCAAGCCATTTCAACACGCGCGAAAGGCCATTTAAATAGATGGCGTCTTTGGTCAGGCCTCCGCCGCGATATACTCTCATGGTGATTGTAAACGCCAGGTGGGCATCATATCCGTAATCGTGGTGCAGAATACGGAACGTTTCCACAAAATCCGCCCCCTGGATAATAGACTGCACAGCCACCACCCTTGCCGCCAGAAGGCGCAGGCGCGAAGGGGTGAGCCCGCCCACCAGGTATTCGCTCAGAACGGCCAGTCCTTCCTGCAGCTCTTCATAACGCGGCATTCCGCAGTAGAGAAGTTTCAGAGGTTGTGAACGTCCGTTATAATACGTAAGCACATGAGTACCAATCTCATGCTGTATCAATGCCTTTGCCCTCCCGTCTTCAATATGCGCATCCCTGCCAATGAAAAGATTTCCTTTCGACACGAGCAAACCTGTAATATCGTCCTGAATGTTAATTTTTGCGGTTAGCTCTTTATAATCCCTGCGGTAAAAATCAATCTCGTGCCGGGCCAAGTCCGCAAACTCTTCCGGTGAAATATATCGTTTGGACTTGTTGTGTGTATCGGGGGGAATATGACTCAAAAGGTCTTCCGACAGCTTAATCAATAAATCCCCGGGCGGACCGTAATACTGCATGCTGCCCGGCAAAAATTCGGGCTTACCCCGTTCGGCGAGTAAGGTTAGCAGCTTGCCGAGTTCATTTCTTTTCTCGCGAAACAAAAATGCAAGTGTGGGATCTTCAACCCGCTCAATGGAGATATTGTAAAGTGCGCGTTTTTGTACATCAGGATCAACCGGCATCATACGATAGTGGAACTCAGGTTTTTTCTCAAATCCACTCTTTTTAAAATCCTGCCATGCTTCCCGAATGTTGATGGGAGTGATGAGCAGGAGGAACCGTATGCTGTCGTCAATTCTGGCCAGCCTGTCGTCTGCCTCGCGCGCGGGATCGGTGATAACGCGGCGGCCAAGCATTTGAAAATGTGCCACTTCCAGGTTGGTCTGAATGCGGACAAATTCGAAAAACGTTCGCAGCAGTGCATCTGACAGACCATGAGCCAATTTTCTGACCAGGAGGGGATACGGTTTGCCGGTTTCTGGATTAAGATAAAACGGCCCGATCTCCAGCCCGATCAGAAGTGTTTCATGTTCTTTGAGATCCTTTGCATTAATCAGTGACGGCTGGTCAGGCGGATGCCTCCGGCCGGTGATGATTTTTGTTGTGGTGTAGCGGTAGCCCGCACGAAATTTATCAAGGTTTTCTTTCAGATATCCAATAGAAGAGAATTTTACCTCTTCGGGTGCCCTGATAATGAAATCAGCTGTCGCGCCAGATTTTGACCCGCCACCCTTTTTGCCATTCCCAACTTCACCGAATGTTGCTGAGGCCCACAATTCAACAATCAGGAAAGCTCCGCATTTGCCTGATGTCGTTTTTGCAATAGCCTTTATGAGTTTTTGAAGCTTCTCCGAATCAACCCCAGCCGGTGCGATCAGATAAGAAGCCTGAGATCGTACCAAAAGGCTCATGGCCCTGTCTTTTCTGCCCGGGGTCTGGCGCAAAACAACAAGAAAAGGCAGGGGGCGATCGAAATGCAGCAACCCGCCGCCTTTTATTTTCCGGCGAACCTCTTTGCCGTCTTTAATATTTTGGGTTACCTCCCTGATAAACTTATCAGTCAGACCTCTTTCATTTTCATTTACTTTTACCTCTTTATTCATTGCGTAACCTCATCCGATTTTTCCGCAATCTGCATGCTTCGGCGAAGCATGCCGGGGACCGATTTCCGCAGGGCGTTGCGGATGGCCGTTAGCTGCTGTCGGTCGTAATCATCAACAGACCATTCATCCATAAAGAATTTTTTGAATTCGATGGCGATTGCGCAGCTCCGGTCGCCGAATTCCTGCTGTATCCAACGGGAAAAATGTCCGCCGCGGAACCGGATGTTTTCACGGACGTCGAGTTGCCGGCCGGGAAAGTCAAATGAACGAAGGTCATCGGCCAGTCCATCAACCACAGGGCCCCACACGCCGCGGTTCAGGTTGGCGGTGCCCAGGTTTACATCAGGATTTTCTTGCGGATCGGCCGGCGTGGAGTCGGCACCATCACGCCGGTAATTATAGGTATGCAGGTCGTAGACCACCACGTAGCCGTGTTTTTCAACTATAGGTGTGAGAAATGCTTTCACTTCTTTATAAAAGGTGTCGTATATAGCCAGTGAACGGTTTACCACCTCAACATCCGGTTTTTCTTTCCAGACATTGAGTCCCCATGCATCTTCCGGAGTAAGGTATACAGCGTGATCGCGTTTCCTGTTCAAATCCACCTCAAACCGGGACTTCAGACCGACAATCCGTGCCGGTGCCACGTTTGTGAGCCAGTCGGTATGCGGATCTTCTTCGCGAAGCCTCTCCATTTCAGTGAGGTTAAGAAGGGGTTTGAGTTCACTGCGAACACGGTGACCACTGTGGATGGCCGCGGCAACAAATGGACCCTCTCCGTCATGAATATAAAATGAATCGTGTGACATCTCTCTTTGGGTTTTAATGCAATTCCATTATTTAAAAACTGATGTTTTAAAATGTTAAAATAATTCGACTTTTGCGAGATCAGTCTAAGAATGGCAAAAGGTGGAGGATAGATTTTAGGAAGAGGAAAGTGAAAGTGAGAGAGTAAGTGAAGACTAACGAGAGCTCATAGTGGAACGAAAGTCATCGAAGCGTTTGGCCTGGAAAAGCTGATGGAGTGATTGGGTAGGGAAAAATGAGGCAGGGATCCACAATCATCAATCAAAAGTCAAAATAAATAGGTGCAAACATTATTTTATTATATTAGCCAAAATAACGCTGAAAAATATATGCTGCGAATAGCGCCTACGGACTTCTTCTCAGGTTAATCAAAATGGGGATTATGAAAACTAAAAACGAAACACAGGTATCGGTAACCAAGTTTGATCATGGGGTAACGGAACTGACAGATAACAAACATTTTGTTATTCTGTGGATGAAAAAAGGATTCAAATCTATAACCATTGATTTTGATCATTTCGATGTTCAGGCCGGATCTATTTACTTTATTATCCCGGGAAGAACTATTCGTCCCGAGTACTGCTCTCAGCCGGCGGGGTGGATACTGAAATTTACAAGAAAAGTGTTTAATGAGCAGCTGAAAGAAAACCTTGTGATCAAAGATGTGGATCTGTTATCGTCACTGGGTCACACACCAAATATGATTCTCAGCCCCAAGATTGGCGATCGTGTGCATACAATTACAGAGATGATTGATGAGTTGTCGGGTTCCAGGATTCCAAATCGTGAATATGCCGTTATCTCCCTGTTAAAAGCATTATTGATTTATTGTGACAGTAAATGCAATATCCGAATCAGCCAGAAAAATTATTCTAACAGTGTGAAAATAGTCACAAGATACAAAGAGCTGGTAGCCGAACATTACTCCACTCACCATAAAGTTTCCGATTACGCTCAGATGATGAATATTAGTACGAAATATTTAAGTCAGGTCGTGAAAGAAGTGCTGGATGTAACCGCTAAATCAGTCATAGATGAGCAGCTGGTGATCCATGCCCGGCGCGATCTGAAATTCTCGAACGACAGCGTGAAAGAGATCGCCTTCCGGCTGGGCTTTTCAGATCCATTTCACTTCAGCAACTATTTCAAACGACAGATGGGCAGTTCTCCGTCAGAGTACAGGGTGATTTAGTGAATACCTGCGGCAAGAATTTCCGCGTGTTACGCTGAATCCTGGCTGAGTCAGTTTTAAGATTGCAGATATCTGATAAAAGATGAAAGATTTTAAGGCTGAGAAACCCATGCTTACCACAAAGTGATCCCCTTTTGGAAAGATCTTCCTGATGCTTGCCACATATTCATCCTTATTCGGGAAAGGTATTAAAGAAAGCAGCTTCGCAGTTCGCAGGTAGAATAGCTCCGGGGAAAGACTCAGAAACATGATGTGGCAGACTCAAATTTACTTTTGGCATGATGTTTGACTTAGAAAGATCATGTGAAGATTGAGTAATGAGGTGTTCCAAAAAAAACTCATACTCCGTTTACCTGTTCTATTTTTTAAGATCGTTACTGAGAGCGTTTAGTTTAATAAAAACGATAGATAACGATTACGGTAAACCTTCGTTTATTAAAACTTTTTAATTATCTATCTTAACGATTGCTAATTTTTCAAAAAACTGCTTTATGAATTTCATCCGGTTAACAGGAGTATTATTTGTTTTTATTTGTTTATTGTTTTCTACTCAAATTATTGCCCAGGATATGGGAGGAATTGATTTTGCTTCCGTGGATGTGGATAATCTTTCCGATGCGCAGATCCGTCAGGTTTGGGAGCGGGCCCAGGAAGAAAATTTAAGTATCCAGGAGCTGGGTGTTCTTGCGCAGAGCCGGGGAATGCCAGCCCGCGAGGTTTCCAAGTTACGCAGCAGATTGAATGAGGTCAGGAGTCAAACAGATCAGCAGGGACAGGACACGCAAACCGGCATTGGAAGACAGGCTGAAAACGATAGTGTGCCGGACACAGCTGATGTTTTGGATTCATTACTAACCAGGGAAGAACCAGTGCCCGAGCAACAGGTATTCGGAGCTAATCTGTTTCGCGACCGGGCGATCTCCTTTGAACCTTCAATGAATATCCCTACCCCGATCGACTACACGCTTGGAGCAGGTGACGAAATAGTGATCAACATTTGGGGAGCGGCTGAAGCAAACTACCAGCTTACTATCAGCCCGGAAGGAGTGATTCGTATTCCCAATTTAGGCCCCATTCAGCTTGATGGGCTCAGTATGCAGGATGCCCGTAGCCAAATCTTAGACCGGTTACAGAATATTTACTCCGGCCTCAGACCTAATCAACCCGAGAACGCCAATACTTTTGCTGAGGTTTCAATTGGAAATGTTCGCAGTATTAAGGTGACCCTCATGGGAGAAGTTTCCCAGCCGGGTACTTATACGGTATCCTCTCTTTCTACAGTTTTTAATGCACTATACGCCGCAGGCGGGCCGACGAATTCAGGTACATTTCGTGAAATACAAATTATCCGGGGGCAAGATGTTGCCGCCACTCTCGATATTTACGACTTCCTTGTATATGGCGATCAGAGCGATAATATCCGGTTGCGGGATCAGGATATCATAAAAATTGATCCATACATCAACAGAGTTCGTCTTAGCGGTGAAGTTAAACGGCCGGGAATATTTGAAATGAAAGAGGACGAAACATTAAACGATCTGATTGAATTTACAGCCGGATTTACAGAACGTGCCTATACACGGCGGCTTGTTCTTCGCCGGGCTACGGATATTCAGCAAAGCATATCTGATGTGAGCTGGCCGGAAGGCGGAGGCCTGGTTCTTCGATCTGGCGATGAGTTGCGTGTTGGAGAATTATTAGAACGATTCGAAAACCGGGTGGAAATTAAAGGAGCGGTGTTTCGGGAAGGAGAATTTGAGCTAACCGAAGGAATGACGCTGACAGATTTGATTAATAAAGCGGAGGGTGTCCGGGAAGATGCTTACCGCCAGAGAGGAATTATTTTCCGGACACAGGATAATCTTTCAATTGAATCGATTGCATTTTCCATAGATGACGTATTGGATGGATCAGCATCAGATGTTACCCTCAGGCGGGATGATGTCATCCAGATAACATCGCTATTCGACATGCAGGAAGAATTTACCATACGGGTGAGTGGCGCCGTAAATGAAGCGGGTGAATTTGATTATGTGGAAAACCTCACGCTCAGCGACGCTATATATCTTGCTGATGGATTTCGTGAGGCAGCAGCGCCATACAGAGTCGAGGTGGCCCGCCGCCTGACAGGCCTGGATCGTTTTGATAAAGGGAATCAACTGGCTGAACGATTTGAGTTTGAGGTAAATGAAAATTTACAATTTGTGGATGGTCAGGAAGATTTTGTATTAAAACCGTTTGATCAGGTATTTATCCGCCGTCAGCCCAACTACCGTGAGCAGCAAACCGTAGAAATAAACGGGGAAGTGAATTTTCCCGGTAGTTATGTTCTTGAAAAGCGAAATGCAAGAATCAGCGATTTGGTTGAATGGTCGGGCGGTCTCTCCGACTATGCCTATCCGCGTGGTGCTTCATTAACTCGGCGTATAGAAGAATCAGATGATGAGTTAGTGGATTTAGAATTTTCTGAAGGGATCGTTGAAATTGAGGAAAGTGGAAGTTCAAAAGTGGGTATTCGCCTGGTTGATATTATGAGAAATCCCGGCGGTCCACAGGATTTACGGCTTGAACCGGGTGATATATTAGAAATTCCCCAGGAGCTTCAGACGGTACGTGTAGAAGGTGAGGTATTGTTTCCTGTAAGCATTCGATATGATGAGGGAATGTCACTCGGGGATGCGGTTAAACAGGCCGGAGGATTTACCGATCGTGCGTTGCGAAAAAGAGCGTATGTTGTGTATGCCAACGGTGAAGTGGATCGCTCGAAAAAATTTCTGTTTTTCAGAAACAATCCCTCTATAGAGCCGGGAGCAACGATAGTGATTCCAAGAGAAGAGGAGGCTGAACGTATAAGCCCGCAGGAGCGTATTGCGATCTATTCGACGATCGTATCTATGGCAGCCATCGTTACCAATACGATTTTTCAGATTCGCCGGTGATTTGAGTTAATAATTATAAATCCCTTCCGGTAGCGTCGGGCAGGATTCAAAATCCACAGTCCCGCCAGGGACGTCAGGATGTAGCCCGATGTTTTCTCAAAGATCCCCTTGGGAAGCGTCGGGTTCGTAACAGGATGCCGAAGCGAGAGAGTCGCGC
>CAYOLE010000169.1:0-7582 GCA_964404705.1 uncultured Rhodohalobacter sp.
CATTCGAAGAGGTGGACAGGGATGAACTTGTCAATATACTGGTTGAACGGACTGACATGTCAGAAAGTGAAGCTGAACAGGCTGTAGACAATGCTCTGGCCGATTATGAATCACTGCGTCAGGATGTTAATGAATTTCTTGCCAATGCAGAAGAGACGGCAAGAGAACAGGGAGAAAAAGCCGCTGAAGCAGGAGCCAAAGCAGCAGGTTATTTGTCTGTTGCCCTCATACTCGGATTGTTTGCCGCTGCGTTAGGCGGAGTATTGGGTGTCAGAGATCTAAGGGATGAGTATGAGACTCATTATGTAAACCGCGAACCAGTACATGTGCATTCCGACCCGCATCCGTCTGATGACCCGCCCCCGCCGCCTCCGACTGATGATCCGCGCAGATAATAAGCAGGAGTTTATCCGCACTAAATTGAATATTTTAATGCCGGGGATGATGCCATGCGCCCCGGCCTTTATTCAGCCTGAAATACCTAAAACCAAGTAAATTCATTTATCGAATGCTATAAGAACCACCTTGCGAGCGAACCCAGGTATTCAACGCTGATAGTTTTTTAGTCTTACGCCATTTTGTTTTTGTTTCTTGTGAGTTTGAATGACGTCCTATATGTTATTTGTCCCCGGTTGCTTTAGTTTGATCCACCGGATCAATAACCCGTCCTTTCAGGATCACTTTTTCTATACTCCGTGTATTGCGGATATCTGCAAGCGGATTCTCTTTAAGTACAATCAGGTTGGCGACCTTGCCACCAGCAATGGTTCCGGCCTGATCCTCAATACCAAGAAACCCGGCGCCATGAATGGTTGCTATGCGCAGAACCTCGGCATTGGAAAGCCCGGCGTGTGTCATTAGTTCCATTTCGATATGCGCATTGTAACCCGGAAAATTGAAAGGAGTACTTGCATCTGTTCCAAGGGCAATCTTAACACCCTCATTCTGTAATAGTTTGAGATTTTGAATACTTGTCTCCAGCCATTTCGATACATCAAATTTTCTAATGGTACCTCCGAATCCAAACCGGAAAAGAGGGTGCTCCAGGCCTTTTAGTACGCGTTTGGATACTCCGGCCTGCAGGAAATCATCGTTGAGCCTTTCAGGGTTATCCAGGTAATTAAAGCCATAGAAGATGGAGAGAGTTGGTACATACCAGATCCCTTCCTGTTTCATACGTTCAATCAGGCCGGGATCCCGGATGAGGGTATCCAGTACACTGTGCATAACACCATGAACACCCAGGTTTACTGCATCTGTGAATTCATCGTATGATTCTGTGTGTGCGTAAACCGGCAAACCAAGCTCTGTTGCTTGTTTTAAAATTTTACTGGCCGTTTCTGCTGACATACGCGGGTTTGGGTAAAAGGGCGGCGGTCCCTGTTCAATGATGATCTTTACACCATCGAGTCCAAGACGTTTTTTATTTTCAACAATGGGTAATGGATCATCATCTTCAGCTATCGTGATTACACCGGCCTGATGCAGCCGTTCCTGACCGGTATCCGCCGACAATCGCATAATGGTTGTAATCGGGTGACTGCCGGGTGCAGTAATCTGGTTTCCGGCAGCAAAGAGCAGGGGTGAGATGATTGCATTGTTTCGTTCCATCTGCTTGAGTTCCACAACCTGCTCATCATTGGCACCGCCACCCCCGAGGGTGAGTACGGTGGTTACTCCATAACGCACGAACTGCTCCAAAGCTGCCCGGGTTACCAGCGAATCCCGGGGAGAAAAATCACCGCTGATTAAATGCCAATGCATGGCAAGGTGCACATGCACATCGATTAATCCGGGCATGATGAATTTATCCCTGGCATCATACACCTCCATTCCATCTGGAACATCAGGATTTTCACCCTCTAAAACATCAACAATAGAATCACCACGAATGACTACATGAGAATTCGGAATTGCTGTCCCTGATTCTACATCAATTAAAATCGCATTCTGTAGAAATAAGCCATTGGTAGTAACCTCATCGCTGAAGATAGATTGCGGATCTAAATGCAAGGTGTCTTCGTAAGGATTGTGGAACCACACCCGATAGGCAATTAATCCTAAAACGAGGAGACCAGCAAGAACAAAAAGAGTGAAGCGTACTAATCTTTTCATAGCTATTATACCCAGATTTTATTCACACTTACTTTAATATCGCATACCTGTACAGATCGCAGAAATACAGGCTGTTATAATTGCCTACTGCTATTCCCTACACTTGTGCTGTTTCTTTTTTCATCATTTACTTCAGTTTAATGTTTTGTAAAGTGCATTCGTGAAAGCTTCTGGTCTCTCGAGCTTGGGGTCATCGCGTGTTTCTTCTATAACATGCAATGGCCAGCCGTATTTTTTGCTGGCTGATTTGGCAATTCGAAGTTTATTTGCCTTATCATGCCTTCCCCAGATCAAGGCTGTTGGCACCTTGATATCTTTGAGTTTTTTGTCCGGTATCTTCTTGGTTCCCACCTCTTTCAATAGGGTTTGCATGGCGGCTTTTCGATCTTTATCCCTGGCACATTCCAGGTTATATGCCAAAAACGGTTCCCATTTATTCCCCATCCGGCTTCGAAGTTCATCCACATCGTAAATGCAATGCGGGAAGAAGCGATCAAAGTTTTTCGAGGTTGGGCGAATCATGAACCGGATTAAAGTGAAAGCAAATATCGGGGACGGCCTGAACTTTTCAAGCCCGAGTGAATTCACGAGCACCAACTGTCCCAGTTGCCCGCCATGGCTGATTGCAAAACGTGCCCCGATAGAACCGCCGATTATATTTCCCACCAAGGCCGGGGGAGAGGGACAGGTTTGTTCTATCAACTCATTGAGCCATGCGAATACAAGATCCTGGTCCAATGATTTTCCGTAAACTTTTGATTCACCATGACCTGGCAGATCGGGTACAATAACCCGGTGGGTTTCTGCAAGTATTGGAATAACCCCCATCCACCATAAAGCGGATTCTCCGGGGCCGTGCAATAGTATTACAGGAGAACCTTTACCCCCTGTAAGAACTGTGGTTGATGTTCCGGCGAGGTTTAGCCGTTGTTCGGAGACTGGCAACCCCTCGAGAAGTTTATTGCGATTTTCATTACTACTGATGGTTCGATCGTCTTGAGCGACTGTAGTTTGTGTATACATTTCTGCACCTCCATTATTATAAATTCGTTTGATTATGATGGCCTTGTCCCGGAAAGGATCTATTGGCCATCTACAACCAATATAATGGGCAGGGAAGTGCAGCGAATCAGAGAGAATACCCAAAATTTTTAAAATCAGACTTTGGGTAATATTACCCATCTGTTTTTTGAATAATTATCAACCGGTTTTGCCATGCTGGAAAGTTAGGTGAAGAAAGCTCTAAATCTTTAAAGTTTTCAAGAAAGGCGGTTTTGACCGCCTTTCTTACAGATTTCTATCTAATAACTGGGATAATAAGTTCTTAAGAGCCACATCCAATGTTAGAGGGTCACCCGGTAAATCTTCCCGGCGTTCATCACTAAATAATCTCGATATAGTTTCATTATCGATCAACTCCTGGACATCCAGTACCTGTAGCCAAAACGGTGTGTCATTGTGAATTACACCTTCTGCTCCGGCACGAATTACATTCCCATTTTTATCCGCTATGTATCCTGCCAGTTGTAATACTTCAAGGGGTTTATCTTCAGAGCTAAAGAAACGAACCTCTTTTTCGTAATTGGTTCCCAAAACTACTTTTCTTTTCACCAATCCTTTGTCAGATTTTGGATATTGGGCAAAACTAATCCACACACGGAGTATAAAGTCAATATCCTCAGCTTCGGTAAGCTCGCTGGCCTCAGCTTTCCAGTTTTTGCCAGGTTTATCATAATATATTACCATCGGCGGATATTTCTCCATTGCCCCTTGTTCTATAAAAGCTCCGTCAGGGGCATTATCACCCTCGCTGCTACCTACGTAAATACCAGGCATCCCATTTTGGTCCAACAACGAATATCCCAATATCTTCGCATCCGGCAACAGGGAGATAACTTTCAGGTTGAGCGTGTCAGATAGTTCACTAAGCAGTGGATCTTCACGGTGATATTTAAAATCAAAATCTTCCAGGTTAGGCTGAACGGTAACGGGCAATATCCCGATCACAGCACCAGGTTCAGGGAGAGATTCTCTTTCATACGTTTTATAAAAACTTCCGTTTTTTAACCGGTCGGTGCGGGAACTCGACATCCGGTCGAGTGTGCTGCAAGCCCCTGTTAGTAAAGCCAATAAAACCATCAGGCCTGCGGTTGACAAACATTTATTCATTAAAGTGATTTAGATTAGGTTACGTTATTCATCCTCAAACTTCACAAATAAAAACAAGCTTAAGGCTATATTTGTGTGCAAAATATTTCAAGATATTCTACGCTTAATCACATAAATAGTTTTGGTGCCGAAAAATTTATTTTCCGCTTATTTTAGCACCCTAATCAGGTTAACTTCACGTTGATGGGTTTTTTACCAACCGGGGCAGTTGGGACTTCAGCAACAATCAGAATCATATTAAAAAAACGGTATCCGGTAAATTTGCTTGTTGAGGATTTGAGAGATTTGCTTCAGCGGTTTTCACCAAAAGTATGCCTGCCCCGATAGCATAGGTAACTATTCACCTGTTTCTGGGAAAACCCCTGGTAAAAATCACTAAATTGTGATTTGTAAATCTTTTGGGTTTTTAATCATAGTTTAGAACTTGCTCACACATGTCGATATACAACCTGAATTTCGTACAACATTATATTATATAGAAGTCAGTTTTTTAGTATCCTTATCAAGTCTAACAAAAACCAGAACTGCATTTTTATGCCACTTATCGTATAGCCTGTGATCCGAATTTTCTCTTTATTTCTTTTACTGGTTACTATAGCCGGATCTTATTTAGCCTTTACCAACATCGTACACGCTCCAGATTCAGATCCTCATATTGCCAATCCAGAACCTGAAGAATGGGTGATGGATGATTCCCTCGCCAGGTACCTGGAAAAATTTGAGAAGGATTTTGAAGAAGGACTAAACAGCGAAGAAATTCCCGGGGCGGCGGTTGCCATCGTAAAAGACGGCCGGGTTGTATTTCAAAAAGGATTTGGCTTAAAAGAGAAAGGAAAACCCGAAAAAGTAGATGAGCACACCGTATTCAGATTGGCAAGTGTATCTAAAGGTTTTGCCTCAGTTCTCACGGGTCTGTTTGTAGAAGAAGGATTGGTAAGCTGGGATATCCCCGTATCTCATTATCTGGAGTCATTCAGGCTAAATGATCCGGATCAAACCAGCCGGGTGCAGATCAGGCATTTATTATCTCATACGTCCGGTTTACCACGCCATGCGTATACAAATTTAGTGGAAGACGGACTTTTTTTAGACCGAATTATTCCCCGATTGGAAAATGTTCCTCTAATCGCAAAAGAAGGTGAACAACTTGCTTATCAAAATGCGGCATATTCAGCGATAGAAAAAGTGCTGGAAGTCCAAACAGACAGGCACTTTAATACACTACTGCATGATAAGCTGTTCGAACCCTTAGCCATGCACAATACCTCGACAAGTTATGATAGCATAATGAATTCGGGGAATAAAGCGTCGCCTCATGTGTATTATTCCCGTACACGGGGCCACGTTCCCATTCCAATGCCCAATAAATATTACAATGCGGTTTCTTCCGGCGGGATAAACGCGTCTGCCTCAGATATGGGTAAATGGTTACTTCTGCTAACCGGTAATTTCCCTGATATTATTTCTGATGAAACGCTTGCACAAATTTATGATCCGTTTGCTACTATGACTAACAGACGTTTTAGCAGATATTGGGTTGGAGTGAACGAATCGCATTATGGAATGGGGTGGAGGGTGCTTGATAATCATGGACAAAAGATTGTATACCACGGAGGATACGTAAACGGATATCGCAGCGAGATTGCTTTTTCTCCAGACGATCAGACAGGAATCTGTATTCTCATTAATGCCAACTCAAGCTATCCGCTTAAAGTCATCCCGGAATTCTTTAATCACTTCAGATCAGGTTCTTTGGATGTTGTTTCATGGTGAAGTATAGGACTGCGGTTTTACCGATCGATGCTTCAGGAGAATTGAAGTATAAGCAGAATGCTGGTTTTTGGAGCGATTCATTATCCACATGAGCTAACATTTGATAAGAGTAAAAGGCTCAAATTGAAACGTTCACCTCGTTTTACGATTATAGAATACTGAGGTGTGTTTATTTGAACTCAACGGAATCCACATCTTTAAAGAAAGTACAGAAATTTGCTCTATCTCAAGTTTGTTGATTTTAGCCAGAACACTAATTTTGTGAAGGATCACTATTCCACATATCGATGACATTCTTCCAGCTGCCATCCTCATTCTTCCGCCATACCGTTACAACTTTATTATTTTCAACTACTCGGTTTCCCAAAGAATCGTTAAATGCCATTTGATTTTGTTCTATCAAATACGCCATGCTGCCATCGTTTGATATATGAGCGCTGAGGGGTTCCCAATTTACTTCGAAACCTGGAATTTGACCGCTGGTTTCCACAAATGAACGAATAGCTTCTTTCCCTCTGAGCGGAGGCTGATCAGGTGCCATCATAACTGCATCATCAGACCAATAAGTCATTAAACTATCGATATTCCCTGTGGATGCTACTTCAGACCATTCGCGGCTTAGTTGCATCAGCTTTTGTGCTTCTTCCTCCTTATCGACATTTACTTCAGTACATCCTAAAAACAACAACAGCAATCCCACTAATCCTGTGTAAGTCCCGTTATTTTTCATAATTGATGGATTTATTTAGAGATTTATTAGATAAACAAAGTAAATAGTTGACTAAATACAACTCCTTTGGCTGTATACCTGTCCAGCGCATTACAGGTGCTGAGATTATAAGTTAATAAACGGTTAAAAATTTAAAACAAACACTCCGGAAACCATCCCGAAAGCTGTCAGGACTCTGCCACTGAGCTACATCCTGCTCATTTTAAAAATCTGACATTTTGAAAACGGTTAGATAGTAGAGCCTCTATATATTTGGAGCCACGCCGGGGAGTGGCAAAACCGATATTAAAAACTGCCGGTAGTAAAGCGATATTGAAAACATGTCTGCCGAAGGCATGGCTTGGTCAGAACTCGGTAAAATGAGAAATAAATATTTCTCGCCAGGGAGGGCTATTGCCACTCGACATGGGAGACCATAAATAGGTTATAGGGCACGAAAGATAAATTACAGTTCAATATGGAAGGCCGAGTAAATAAATCTGATTCGTTTTACCTTCGATTGTCCCCTTTTCCCATTTATAATTATTGGATTTAATCCGTTTAATAACTCGTCTAAATCATTGAGCGTATATGTTCTGGCATTTGACACGGCACCATCCCAGGCGAAAAATATGGGTATAACAGAGATGGTATAGGTAAAAACAATTTGTTGCCAGCTCATTGGTCTTACCTGGGGAGTTATAAAAAATGTCATGATAAAGTTAATAGGGAATGCGATCCACCAAAGTCCAGCGGGAGTACTATTATCGCTGACTTCAAACACACAGATAGGTTCACCGCTTTCCTGAACAGAGG
>CAYOLE010000170.1:0-7560 GCA_964404705.1 uncultured Rhodohalobacter sp.
AGTCTTGAGTCTTGAGGATTCTGCTCAATGTTCAGGAATCATCGTTTATCAGGAACATTTTTATCTTCAAGTTATCAGTATGTCAATTTTCTTTATTTACACCTGTATCAACCTTGATCCTAAGTCATCCCGAAGGATTTCGGGGCAGTTGATCTACGGGCGCATATAATATTGAATATTTTTTTTTTCTGCTTTTTATGACAGAATCCAAAGTTACAGCTTTTCAGCTTTCAACTCAACTTCCTTCATTAGAATTATTCCCGCTTCAGCAGAACTGTCCGAAATAATAAAACATATGGCGGAGTTCCATATCGATCACTTTCAAAAGGTAGATTTTTAGTGATAGAGCTTCTAAAAACTTAATAAACATTTACCGGCTCCTCTGGTTCTCTGTCATTCAATTTTTCACAGATCCGGTGAATTGGTATTTTGTAGTTTGTGTTACAGGGATGGTTTGTAATCTTAATGAAAAATAGTCCATCGAAAAGCGGGTTTGACAACCTCCCCACCCTCACGCACGTGTGGGAACCTCTCCCCGAAATTAAACAATCGGGTCAGGTCGGGGGAGAAATTGTTAGCCAGACGAATCTTCTAACTTTAATCTTTCATCTATTACCCAATCATGACTAATCAGGATGTAGCAGCCAAACTTCGGGAAGTGTATATAATGATGCAGCTTGCCGGCGAAAACCAGTTTCGGGCTATAGCGTTCGATCGTGCAGCTCAAACTATTGAAGGACTTAACGAGGATATTCAAACATATATCGAAGAGGGTACGCTTACCGGGATTAAAGGAATCGGGAAATCGATTGCGGGGGATATTGAGGCGATGGCAAAAACCGGAACGATGCCGATACTTGAAGACCTGAAAGAGCGGGTTCCGAAAGGTCTGATTGAATGGCTCAACATATCGGGAATCGGGCCGAAAGGAATCGTTAAGATTCATAAAGCATTAGGAATAACAGAAGTTCATGAACTGAAAGAGGCATGCCAGAGCGGTGCAGTTGCCGATCTTCCCGGTATGGGAAAAAAAACTGCTGAGAAGATTATCAAATCCATCGAATACCTGGAAAAATTTGGGGAGCGCAGCCGTCTCGATAAGGCACTGGAGGTTGGTGAAATGATGCTCGCTTTTGTAAAAAAAATAAACGGGGTTATGAAGTGTGAACTTGCCGGATCGTTGCGCAGGGCGGCCGAGACGATCGGGGATGTGGATATTTTGGCTGCCGCAGATCAGCAGGATGCCTCCAGTATATTTGAGGTATTTGTAAATCACGAAATGGTTGTGGACGTTCTGGGCCGGGGGGATACCAAATGCTCCGTACGCATTCAAAACGGACACCAGGTTGATCTGAGAATCGTATCAGAAAAAGAATATCCGGCCGCGCTGATGTATTTCACCGGCAGTAAAGAGCATAATATTGTATTGCGTCAGCGTGCACGGGAGCGAGGGATGGCTCTTAATGAATATGGATTATTCAGACTTTCGGATAAGAAAGAAACAGATTTTGAACAACCTGTTGAAACCACGTCAGAAACAGAAATTTATGAAAAACTCGATCTGCATTTTGTGCCGCCCGAACACAGAGAAGATCGGGGCGAGTTTGATTTCTACTCTGAAAACGCAGAGATGAATCTGCTCGAAGAATCACAGATTAAAGGAGTGGTTCATGCCCACAGTACCTGGAGCGACGGAAAATATACCATCAGGCAGATGGCTGAGGCATGCATAGCCCGCGGTTATGAATATCTGACCGTGACCGACCACTCCAAAACAGCCGCTTATGCCGGCGGGCTTACCATCGACCAGGTAAAACAGCAGTGGGAAGAGATCGATCAGCTGAATGAAGAATTCGCCTCCCGAAATTTCCGGATATTCAAAGGAATCGAATCGGATATCTTGAATAATGGAGCGCTCGATTATCCTGATAAGATCCTGGAAGGATTCGAAATCGTAATTGCCAGTGTTCACTTTAATCTGGAGCTGGAGTATAACAGAATGATGGCACGCTTTGAAAGTGCAATCAAAGATCCCTATACACACATTATTGGTCACCCAACTGGCCGCCTTCTTCTGAGGCGTGAAGAGAGTAAAATCGACCTTAACAAACTAATTGATCTTGCAGCTGAGCATAACACAGCAATTGAGATCAATGCCAATCCACGGCGGCTGGACCTGGACTGGCGGTTTGGCAATAAAGCAAAAGAAACAGGACTGCTTACATCAATTAATCCAGACGCCCATTCAACTGCGGCAATCGACAACATTCGTTATGGCGTAATGATTGCCCGAAAAGCCAAATTTGGCCCGGACCGTGTTCTGAATACAAGAAGTGCACAGGAGTTTGGTAAGTGGCTGAAGAGAGGTAGTTAGCGGTTATTAGTTGTCGGTTATTTGAGGATCATCGGCATTAAAAGAGTGTTTTGGTTCTTTAATCTGATGTCCGTTTTTGGCATTATTCAGATATCTGATGTAGCCATTGAGAAGACGGGCGTTGATTTCAATTTCTTTTCGGATCTCCCCGAGTTTGATTTTATCAATAAATCGCTCATCGTATGCTGTGATCGCATCATTCAATAATTCTGTTAATGACCCACGTGAAATTCTGCAGAAATGAATGTTTTCCTGATAGTGGAATCGTCCATAGCCCTCAGCTATATTTCGAGGTACTGATCTTGAAGAACGTACCATTTGATCCGTGAGACGATACTGTTCATATTTGGGAAACGATTTTGTAATCTCCCTGATCAAACGCTGAATTTTTCGCCCTTGCTTCCAAACATCCAGATCTTCAAATGACCGTACCTCTCTGAATTCATTCCCCATTTTTTTAAATGATTTTAAAGTTAAATGTTACACGTTAACTAAAAACATCAACCACATTTAGGCATCAACAACAACTAACTGAAAGCAAATAACCGCTAACCATTCACCAACCTACTTTTTCTTCAGGAAATCGATGACTTCCAGTGCTGGATCCGGACTCCCCATGATGTAGTAATGCAGGCCAGGGGCGCCGGCCTCCATCAGTTCAAGGCTTTGTTGTTTTGCCCACTCAATACCAATTGCTTTAGCATTTTTTTCATCAGCCATTATCTCCTCAGCAAGTGCATCCGGAATATTCAGGTGAAAATTACGGGGCAGCCGAACCAGGTGTCCGTGGGTGGTAAGAATTTTCAGGCCGGGTACAATCGGCACCTCAATTCCTGCTTTCCGGCACTTCTCCACAAATTCGAAGTAGGCGTTATTATCAAAAAACATCTGCGTTACAATATAATCGCCACCGGCATCTACTTTCTGTTTTAAACGCTTGATATCCCAATCGAGATTGGGTGCCTCAAAATGTTTTTCAGGATATCCTGCCACTCCTACACAAAAATTAGTTGGTTCAGCGTTGATAATATCTTCAAGATATTCTCCCTCGTTCATCCGCCGAATCTGCTTCACCAGGTCGATCGCAAACTTATTCACCGTTCCATTCATGTTGAGCGTGGTTTGCGTACCCGTGTTATCCCCCCGAATCGCAAGCACATTATGAATACCGAGATAATTCAGCTCAATAAGTGCGTCTTCGCTCTCCTCTTTTGTAAATCCCTCGCAAATCAGGTGCGGCACCGGATCAATATCATAACGGTGCAAAATTGCCGCACAAAGACCAATAGTACCCGGTCGTTTCCGGCGAATAACGCGCCTTAAGGTACCATCAGGTTGTTCTTCTACATTTACTTCTGCCGCGTGGTAAGTTACATCAATAAAGGGTGGCCTTACTTTTTCAATCACCCGATCGAGAGATTCAAACACGTCACTGACGGCCCCGCCTCTCTTGGGCGGTATAATTTCGAACGAAATAAGCGGTTCTTTTGCTTTTTCGTAGTGCTCAATAACTTTCATATATAACTAATGTAATTAACCTGTAAATTGTGGATTTTATAGGCTTCTACAGCACAAACTAAATCTTTTTTTTTGATTATGTCTTCAAAACATCCACTTTTTTCCCGCTTGAAAAACCATATTCTTGTGCTCGATGGTGCAATGGGTACGATGATTCAGAACTACAGTTTAACGGAAAATGATTTTCGCGGTTCTGTTTTTAAAGATTTCGATCATGATCTCAAGGGAAACAATGACCTTTTATCTTTGACACAGCCAGATATAATACGGGAAATTCACTCCAATTTCCTATCTGCGGGTGCAGATATTATAGAAACCAATACTTTTAATGCAAATCCTATTTCCCAGGCCGACTATAACCTGCAGGATAAAAGCTATGATCTGAACCTGGCCTCGGCAACTGTAGCCCGTGAGGCTGCTGATGCGTTCACTAAAAAAAATCCGGATAAGCCCCGATTTGTTGCCGGAGCGGTAGGTCCCACAAATAAAACACTATCAATCTCACCGGATGTTGAAGATCCCGGATTCAGGGCTCTTTCATTTGAGGAGCTGGTAAACTGCTATTCAGAACAGCTGAGAGGTTTAATTGATGGCGGTGTGGATGCACTGCTTGTTGAAACGGTGTTTGATACGCTGAATTGTAAAGCCGCCATTTATGCGATCCATCAATACACCCGAAAGATTGGTAAACAGCTTCCGGTTATGATTTCGGGAACGATTGTGGATCAAAGCGGCCGGACACTCTCGGGGCAGACTACAGAGGCTTTCTGGCTCTCCATCAAACATGCAAGTCCGCTGCTGAGTGTGGGGCTAAACTGTGCGCTCGGTTCCAAACAAATGCGTCCGTTTATTAAAGATCTGTCAGAAAACGCCACCTGTTTCACCAGCCTTTATCCAAATGCCGGCCTGCCCGATGAGATGGGCGACTATGGGGAATCTCCCGAATTTATGGCCGAGCAGTTTGCTGATTATGCCAGAGAGGGATTTGTAAACATTGTGGGGGGGTGCTGCGGAACCACTCCCGAGCATATCAAAGCTATTGCAGAAGAGGCTGCCCGCCACCAGCCGCGGCAGATCAAAAAGCAGAAGCCTTACATGCGTCTGAGCGGACTGGAACCGTTGGTGATTCGTCCGGAAACCAATTTTGTAAATGTTGGAGAGCGGACGAATGTTACAGGCTCTGCCAGGTTTAAGCGCCTTATCAAAAATGAAGAGTACGAAGAGGCGCTTTCCGTAGCCCGCGAACAGGTGGAAGGTGGCGCTCAAATTGTAGACGTAAACATGGATGAAGGCCTTTTGGAATCCGAACAGGTGATGAAAGATTTCCTGAATCTGATGGCGGCTGAACCCGATATCTCCCGCGTACCTGTGATGATCGATTCTTCGAAGTGGAGTGTGATTGAGGCCGGACTGAAATGTATTCAGGGAAAAGGAGTAGTAAACTCCATCAGCCTGAAAGAAGGCGAGGAACAGTTTAAAGAGCAGGCGCGAACCATTATGGATTATGGCGCCGCCGTGATTGTGATGGCATTCGATGAGGATGGCCAGGCCGATTCGCTTGAACGCCGGAAAGTTATCTGCAGGCGCGCTTACGATATATTAGTGGATGAGGTCGGTTTTCCAGCTGAGGATATCATCATGGACCCGAACATCCTTACCGTTGCCACCGGCATGGAGGAGCACAATAATTATGCAGTTGATTTTATCGAAGCCACAAAGTGGATCAAAGATAATCTGCCTCATGCGAAAGTGAGTGGCGGTGTTAGCAATATTTCATTCTCATTTCGCGGCAATAACACTGTTCGTGAAGCGATGCACTCTGCATTTTTATATCACGCCATTCAGGCCGGTATGGATATGGGAATTGTAAATGCGGGTCAGCTCGAGGTGTATGAAGAGATCGAACCGGAGCTAAGAGAACTTGTAGAGGATGTACTTTTAAACCGCCGTGATGATGCCACCGAACGGCTGATGAATTATGCTGAAAAGATCAAGGACAAGTCAGGCGCCGGTGCTAAGAAAAAAGATGATACCTGGCGAAAAGGCAGTGTTGAGGAACGGATTAAGCACGCACTTGTAAAAGGCATTGTAGATTATATTGAAAAGGATGTTGAAGAGGCCCGGCAACAATATGACCGCCCGATTGAAGTGATCGAGGGGCCCATGATGGATGGGATGAATGTTGTGGGTGATCTGTTCGGCGCCGGCAAGATGTTTCTTCCCCAGGTGGTGAAAAGTGCCCGTGTGATGAAAAAAGGAGTCGCGATATTAACTCCATACATCGAGCTGGAAAAAGAGAAAAACAAGCGCAAGGAACCGAAAGCAAAGGTTCTGCTGGCCACCGTTAAAGGTGATGTACACGATATCGGAAAAAATATTGTGGCTGTTGTACTGCGCTGCAACAATTACGATGTGGTGGATCTTGGCGTAATGAATCCTTCCGACAAAATTCTTGCGGCCGCCAGAGAACACAACGTGGATGTGATTGGCCTGAGCGGCCTGATCACTCCCTCGCTGGATGAAATGGTAAACGTAGCCAACGAGATGAAGCGGGAGAAATTCAAAGTACCGCTGATGATTGGCGGTGCAACTACATCCCGCATGCACACAGCGGTAAAAATCGCCCCCTCTTATAATCACCCGGTTATTCATGTACTGGATGCCTCCCGCAGTGTAACTGTGGTAAACCGGCTGGTTTCCAAAACATTGAAAAACGGTTTTGTTGATGAGATTTCCTCCGAATATGAGGATCTCAGAGTTCAGTATAAAAACCGCGGTAAAAAGAAAAAATATCTTCCGATTGAGAAGGCCCGCGCCAATAAAACAGAGATCGACTGGACAAACACAACTATCGTCAAACCTAAAAAACCGGGCGTAACACAGGTTCGGAATATGGATCTGGGGATTCTTCGTAACTATATCGACTGGACCCCGTTTTTTATCGCCTGGGAGATGAAAGGGCGCTATCCTGATATTCTGGAAGACGAGAAAGCAGGCGTTGAAGCACGCAAGTTGTTCAATGACGCCAACAAGCTGCTGGATAAAATTATTGAGGATAACCTGCTTACGGCTCACGGAGTTGCCGGTCTTTTCCCTGCAAACGCGGTGGGAGATGACATCGAAATCTATTCTGATGAATCCCGAACAGAGGTTTTAACACGCTTTCATACTCTACGTCAGCAGTCGAAAAAACGGACAGGACAGCCCAATAAAGCACTGGCTGATTACATTGCGCCCAAAGAAAGCGGCCTGGCAGACTATATGGGCGGTTTTGCTGTCACCGCCGGGCATGGCACACTTGATCTTGTAAAGAAATTTGAGCAGGATAACGACGATTACAACGCCATACTCGTAAAAGCGATCTCCGACCGGCTGGCCGAAGCATTTGCAGAATACCTGCACGAAAAAGTGCGCAAAGAACTCTGGGGCTACTCTCCTGATGAAGATTTTAGCAATAAAGACCTGATTCGTGAGCTATATGACGGAATCAGGCCCGCCGCCGGGTATCCTGCGCAACCGGATCACACCGAAAAAGAGATCCTCTTTGATCTGATGGAGGTACCTGAGATAACCGGGATAACACTGACTGATCACCTGGCTATGAATCCGGCGTCATCTGTCAGCGGTCTTTACCTGGCGCATCCGGAGGCAAAATATTTCAACCTGGG
>CAYOLE010000171.1:0-7559 GCA_964404705.1 uncultured Rhodohalobacter sp.
CAATTTTGTCGTATTCGGCATGAGTACCTACAAAACGGATGAATACCTGTCCATAGTCATAATTAATTTTGACCACTAACCGATAGGTATTGCCCTTAATGTTGAAAACCACTCGATTATCAGGAAGAATACTGGCGTGTGGATATTTATTCTTGATATCTGAGGGTGTTTCCCATTGGGAATTTTCCGCTTCAGAAAACCACGCCTTTAAAGCATCTTCACTATCCGAATGATTGTTCCAAAACTCACGTAAAGTTCTCCGGGCAAATACTCGCATAGAAGAATATAGAAAGTTCCACTATTGGGAACAAATAAAAAGATAGGTTTCATAACCGGTAATAACCAATACCCTAAAATCAGACTCTGGCAGAAATCCTCGCGAACGGTATGCGTGGCTACTCTACCAGGTCCTTGGTTCCCGAATTTTCCAATTCACGAATAAACGATTCAACAATCCAATAACCAACACGGACGCTTACTGGAACCCACGTGATAAGATGAGTTCCGAAATTCGTCGGACGAAAAAAGCAATCGTCCGACGAAGGTCTCTGAATCCCAAATTTTTCTAATTACCGAATCAACCAACAAATTACTTCACCAGCACCATCTGCCGTGTTTGCACAACATCCCCTGCCTGCAAACGGTACATGTACATCCCGCTGGACAAATTTGAAGCATCAAATTCGGCCTGGTGGGTGCCGGCAGGCTGGTGCCCATCCACAAGAGTGACAACTTCCCGGCCCAGCATGTCGAACACTGTTAGTTTTACATCACTGCTTACCGGCAACTGATAACCAATAACCGTGGTTGGATTAAATGGGTTGGGATAGTTTTGATGAAGTTTGAAATCGCCTGCAGTTTCAGCTACAGGATCATCAACAGAAGTGCCGAGTTCCGGAAATGAAATTTCCCAAATTCGAGTCGTAGCATTTGGATTCAGCCACTGTGGGTTTTTATGTTCCACCACATACATCTTATTGCCAATCAGCTCTGCATCTACCGGGCTGATAAATCCGTGCGCTATCCGCTCCGATGTCATAGTATAGCCATCATCGGTTTTTGTGAGCTGCACGTGCAGCAGATCCTCCCCGATATCATCCATCAGACGCAGCAGGTAGGCATCTACGTTGTGACCGGTAAATCCGAGCACAAATGCATCCCCGGTGTAATCTCCCTGCAGTGTGGATGTTGTGTCGAAAACCAGCCCGAGAACAGACTTGTGTGCGGTAAATGAAGTGATGGCAGTATCTTGTTCAATTGCACTCAGAATTTCACCGGAAACCGAATCGCGATAGTTTACTGCATCCGGGCCAGAATTTGAGATCGCTTCGGTGAATTCAACGCCTTCAGGCGGTTCAGGATAATCGGGATCGTTGTAGAAAAAATGATAGGAACCGCTCTCTGTAGGAAGCAGAAGATCCTCTTCAGGCTCATAGTCTTCAAACTGCATTGGGTTTTCGTTTCCGCCTATCACCCAGGGAAAGCCGTAGTGATGACCTTCGCGCAGCCAGTTCAGCTCTTCGGGATCGTCACGTTCCCCGGCGTTTTCAGTTGCAAACAACTCTCCTTCTGCATTAAATGCAAGACTGAAACTATTTCGGGTTCCATCGGCAAACAGGTAGTCGTTATCCTTCAGGAATTCCGAGTCATTTTCGAGAAGAATATCTTCACCGTCTGCCGGAAGCTGTAACACAATCGCCGTGAGCGGTGCTTCCCTGAGATCGGGATAACGACCGTCTACCGAATGCACCTCACCGTGATCGGTCCGTGATCCGCTGTTCACATAAAGCATCTGGTTATCCGGACTCACAACCACACCGTTCATCACATGGTCAAAAAAGGTGTTACTGAGGGGATAGGGTTCCGTTTCTGCAACGGTAGTCCACTCCCAGTTCCCGTTTGAAATTTCCGCCCTTTTTATCACACCGGTATTTGTGTAATTAAAATTATTGCGGTTATTTCCCACAATATAAAACCGGCCGTCTGTCGAGATATCAAACCCCTGAACATCCTCCAGCTCGTGATTGGAGCTGTTTTGGACTT
The DNA here is from genome assembly GCA_964404705.1 of uncultured Rhodohalobacter sp. GTDB lineage: Bacteria > Bacteroidota > Rhodothermia > Balneolales > Balneolaceae > SW132. The sequence continues at coordinate 2,044 of CAYOLE010000171.1, forward strand.
CGGTAAGTTGACCGCTTTCAATATCCACACTATAAATTCGGCCGGGCTGCGTTAACAGATAAAGCGTCTCATCCTGGTGGTTATAGCTTAATTTTACCGATTCAAAGGGTGATTCTGCAACTGCCCGGATACTTAATTCATCATCCAGTAATTGCGGCGTTTGGGAAAGGAGAATTACAGGACAAAATACGGCCAAACAGAAAAGTAGCAGTTTTTTTTTCATACCAGTTATTATGGGTTTGATTTGAAATCCAATTATGTTACATGTTTTTTTACTGAAAAATTTGATGATAAATTCCACATATGTTTCTTGCCCCGACTAATTATCCATGGGGTTAATGGATGAGAAAAAACCTTCGGTTGCGGATTTACATCACCTTGCCATCGTAGTTGCTATTTTCCAGTAGCTATCAAAAGGCTTATGTGGATTTGGGAAATTAAAGTAACCATCTTTCTACTCGCCCATGAATTTAACAGTCGCAGATGAGAAATGTATTCCCGATACTAACGTTTTACAAAGTCTTGCAAGCATCTTTCGAGAGGAGAGAATCTCAGACTCGCTGCCTTCACGCTTCTAAAGCTTTTATTTGAATCGACACGAATCATCCGGAGTAATATTCATAAAGTAGTAGAAATCATCACTCTGGAATGCCGCGAGTCCTGCTGTATCGTCTGCCTATTCAGGTTTGTATTACATCTGATTTCTGACATGTATGAAGAGTCCTCTTATACGAATTAGCTCATTTGAACAAATTTTAGGATAAGCGTTGTTAAGTAGCATGAATAAAAATAGGTAATACTCTCTTTCCAGGGCCTCCACATAACTGTGAAACAGGGTAATGATTCCATCTCAGAAAGCTACTATTAGATTGAAACGGTCAGTCTCGAAATCAATAGTTATTTTTGTTTCATAGATGAATTTCGAATTTCAAGTGTGACCGGCACCAGGCTTACAATACCCTGATGTTTATCATCTTTCCCTTCCAGTCTGTTTAGCAGATTATCAAGAGTATTCTCAGCCAATAGCCTGTAATCAGTATTTACAGATGTGATTTTAGGATAATGATATTTACAGAAGGGTAAGTTATCATATCCAGCGAGGGCAACATCTCCCGGAATGTCGTATCCCGATTTTCGGGCGGTTTCTATAAATCCAAGAGCCATAGCATCGTTAGCGGCAAAAATAGCCTCGGGTTTCGATGAAAGCTGATGGTAACTTTCAAATGCCTCAATACCTGACTCATGCGTATAATCCCCTTTATAATACCAAATGATCCCGGCATCATTCTTTTGTTTAATATAATCGGAAAACCCATTTGTCCTGAAACGGGCTTCGGGGGCCTCGTAAGGGCCTTCAATAATACCCATCTTACGATATCCCTGGGAGTAAAAATGTTTCGAAACCAGGGTAGCTCCCTGGTAAGCGTCAAACGTCACCGTATCAAAAACCGAGTTATCGATATTTGAACAGGATATAACTGGAAAATCCTTTGGTTTATTTTCAAGAATATGCCGGTATTGACTCTCTTTTAATTGAGGAATAAACAAAACAGCTGCCGAGTAACCCAATGATCGTACTTCTCCTATCAATGTATCAATAGCATTCAAATCGGGTTTTACACTGAATAAACTGATGTACATCTCTCTGTTTTGGGAAGCTTCCATAAATCCAACAAAAAAGGATGCGTAAAATTCGCCGGTTTTAAAATTTGTGATGATAGCGACGGAAATTGTTTTACTCTTTACCCGGTCATGCCCGTTTTCAGGCATGGGATAGCCAAGTTTTCTTGCACTGGCAATTATCTTTTTTCGATTCGATTGTGAAATTCGCCCTTTACCCCGAACCGCCCGCGATACGGTTGACACCGAAAATCCGGTATCGTCAGAAATATCCTTAAGTGTTACTTTCATGGAATGTTTATGTAATCGATGTTTGAGCAATATTTGAGCAAAATAGAGAAATTTCAGTTAATTTGCCTATTCAGTTCTTACTCGATTTGATTTTACAATTTTCGATTCAAAAATTGTTTCACAGAATTTTATCTAAAGTGGAGAGTGCCGATAGATATCTGGTTTATAATGACTTAAACAGACATAGGCTTGACGGATGACTGGGCATCAGTTGGAATATTCAGTCGCACCGAAAACTGTTCTGAAAAAAGGCCGGAAGATTAATGAAGAATTTTTTAAAGATGCTGCTTCTCCCCTGAACATCTTAATTTTTGTGTGATATTTTTCCATTTGTAGTTTATAAAATGGATCGTTGTCCGTACTGAAATTAAGCCATTTTTATTCGCAGTTTTCCGGATGCTACGCAGATTTTCACTGTATATCAGCGGTCAACTCAGCTACCCATAACCAGTAAGTGAACGCAAACTTGACTGGGGTTTAATCAGATAGATCTGGAGCTTAATCATGTAAAACAAAGGTTCCAATCTATTCAAATATTGAGAAAATTCTTTTTTATCTTCACCCACTTCAAATATGCTTACAAAACGAATTATACCTTGCCTCGACATTAAAAACGGCCGCACCGTTAAAGGGGTGAACTTTGTTGGATTGCGGGATGCCGGAGATCCGGTTGAACTCGCGCAGCGATACACAGAAGAAGGTGCTGATGAACTTGTCTTTCTCGATATTACTGCTACTAAAGAGAAACGGAAAACACTTGTGGCCCTGGTAACCGATATAGCTGCCCACATCAACATACCGTTTACTGTGGGCGGCGGGATAAGGTCCGTGGAAGAGATAGCCGATATTCTGAAAGCCGGTGCTGACAAAGTTTCATTAAACAGCGCTATAGTACGAGATCCGGAGCTAATCAAACGGGCTTCTGATGCATTCGGGTCCCAGGCTGTGGTAGCTGCCGTGGATGCAAAACGTGTGGATGACCACTGGGAAGTTTTTGTGAAAGGTGGTTCGGAACCCACCGGACTCGACGCACTGGAATGGATCAAAAAAACAGAACAGCTTGGTGCCGGAGAAATATTATTAACCAGCATGGATCGCGATGGCACAAAATCGGGATTCGATCTGGAACTGTTAAACGAGGTAAATGCTCAGGTAACCATCCCTGTTATTGCCAGCGGCGGCGCGGGAACGATTCAGCACTGCTGCGATGCTGTGCTGATCGGCAACGCAGACGCTGTTTTGGCGGCCAGCATATTTCATTTTCGTGAAATTGAAATTATAGATCTAAAAACTAAGATGGCCGACGAAGGCATCAGCGTACGAATAATACAGGAAACTCATCCATCCTCCTGAAAGGAAATTAATATCTGAGTTTGATGGGTCTTTTCAATCATCAAGTTTTAACCGAATTCAGATTAAGTAACATTAAAAGTACCATACGAACGAAATTCTACTCAAACTCTACACCCGCTTATGTCAACTAAAGAAGAAATTGAATTTTTATACGATCTTGAACGTCTGTTAATATCCAGAAAAGCTGATAAGCCCAAGGGATCGTACTCAACGAAATTGTTCAAGAAAGGGATCGATAAAATCGTCCAGAAACTGGGTGAAGAAGCCATCGAAACCATAATTGCTTCTAAAAATAAAAAAGATTCAGAAGTGGTAAACGAATCTGCCGACCTGATCTACCATTTGCTGGTGCTACTTGTAGAGCGAGACATTCCCCTCGATACTGTGATCCAGGAGATGATGCTGAGGAGTAAAAAGTAACATGGTGATCCAATTACATCCTGTTTGACAAAAAACGGGATAAGCTGAAACTTTCCGTTGTATGGCAGGGGTTCATCTATAGTAAGCAAGCTTTATAAGAATGTACAAAACATGATGGAATGAACTACCTCGGGGCAGAGCCCACGAGGTATCGACATAAACTCCATAACTTTTTGGTCTATAAAGAGTTTAGATTAGAGTGTCCCCCTTTTATCCATTCCGACCCAGAGAGTCGGGGAAATAAACCACTTATGATTAAACTCTGTATCATCATTCATACAAAATCACAAATAACAGCCTCCAAACACATTGTCAACCTCAACATCCTCAGATGAAGTTCACCGACGAACCCTCGAAAGGCTCGACAAGTTCAGTTACTATACCGACAACAATATCCGCGTACCCTTTACCAGATTCCGGTTTGGGCTGAGTCCGCTGATCGGTGTGATTCCTGGAATAGGTGACTTTGCCGGTTTGATCCTTTCCCTCTACGTTCTCTATGAAGCGAGAACTATCGGTGCAAGCCGAAAGGTGCAGCGGAAGATAATTAGAAACATGATGATTGAATTTATCGGCGGACTCCTTCCTGTTTTCGGCGATGCCTTCGATGCCGTCTACAAAGCAAACACCAGAAATACAGCGCTGCTTCGGAATTACATCAATAAGCAGCTTGGCGAAGAACCGCAGTGGAGTTTTCCATGGACTGCTTTTTTCCTGTTCTGCCTGGTGATGGTTTCCATCCTGGTTTTAATCTTTTGGTTGTCTTAAAAAACCTTTATGTACAGATGATTCGGGGCCGGTTGGTGTTCATGAGGTTTGAATTATTCGATGAAGATGTTTGCAAGTAGAGAAATAGCATGAGCCGGGAATATCTTTTATAAATTCGAAAATTTAACTGAAATACTATACATTGCGTGAAAGATTTTCCCATTCCAATAAACAAAATATGATATAATGAACTCTTCAATCTTATCTTTGATTTCAGCACTAACTGTAATCTATCTTTTCACTGCCTGTACACCATCCGAAACAGGGGAGTCTGACTCCCAGATGGATGAATCAGCGACACATAGCTGGGATACCGCTCAGGATTCAACCATGCGTGTACACAGCGTAAGCGGTTTCGACGGACCTGAAGCAGTACGCTATGATCCTGACCAGGATTTGTACTTTGTCTCCAATTTTACCGGGGATGGCAATGAACGCGATTCCAACGGATTCATCTCCAAACTTCTGACTGACGGTACCATCGATTCGTTACAATTTATGAGAGGAACCGAGGCACATCCCCTTCACGCACCCCGGGGCATGTATATCACAGAAGATACACTGTGGGCAGCTGATATTGATGGAGTTCACGGGTTCAACCGCGAGACCGGCGAGCATGTGCAATTTATAGACTTTACTGACCTGGAACCCGGATTCCTGAATGATATTGCCGCCACTCCCGATGGTACGCTCTATGTGACCGATACCGGCACCAGTACTTTATACCGAATTGACGGCACCACCCCTTCTGTGGTTCACGACGATCTGCCGCATGCCCCGAACGGTATCACCCTCGATCCCGATTCCGGACACCTGGTACTTGCACCCTGGAACGAAGCACTAACGTTTCATGCATGGGATGCAGACTCTGAAGAACTCACTGAATTTGCGACGGCACAAAGCGGCGGCAACATGGACGGCATTGAGTTTTACAACGGACGATTGCTTGCGGCCAGCCAGGTTGATTCCAGCCTGCATGTGATCAGCGGTGAAGAAGATATTGTCCACATCACCATGCCCGGCCGGCCTGCCGATATTGGTATCGACACACAACGTAACCAGGT
>CAYOLE010000172.1:0-5735 GCA_964404705.1 uncultured Rhodohalobacter sp.
TAGCAAACCGAATTACTGTTGGGCTGATACTCTCTGCCCTGATCGTCGGCTCTTCCCTTCTGATGCAGGTAGAAACCCAGTTCACCCTTTTCGGATATCCCGGTCTTGCAATGATATTCTTTCTGGCAGCCGTGATAGGGGCTACATTTCTTGCCATAGATATTTTAATTTATGACGATAAGGATAAAGAATAGGAGGAAATTACTCGCAAGACAACCCCAAACGGGGCGCCCGTCAACAGCATCTTGCAACGCACGATGTCACATCACTTAACCTATACATAAGCCCCAGGACATTCATTTGGCCAATTGCATCTGACATAGTACGTGCAGGGTGTTACTGACGCTACTCACATTGAAACTATCGCTACTTCAATAAAACCATTTTATTCGTCTGATCCGACTGCTCCGTGGATAAACGGTAGAGGTAAACCCCGCTGGAAAGGTTCGATGCTTCAAACCGGACCTCATGAAATCCTGCCGCTTGAGTTTCATTCACCAATACAGCCACACGCTGACCAATGATGTTAAACACCTCCAGCCTTACCTGACTATATTCCGGCAGCTCATACCCGATGGTAGTGGCTGGATTGAATGGATTGGGATAGGCTTGATGGAGTTTAAGGTATCTCGGAATCTCTTGATTCACTACCGGTTCATTAGATATCGAAACGCCGCTATTTCCCAGGATATTAAAACCTTTGTTGTTATTTGTATGAATTTCCTCCTCTTCCGAATCCTGATTTAATACCGCAAAAATTCTTGGGTTGGATGTCAGACCGGACGGAATCTCCCACTGAAGGTCAACCTCTTCAAATCGCTGCGCATCGATACCCTCTGCTGTCATGACGGATGTTTCCCCGTTAATCCCGGTAATCAATTCTCCTCCATTATCTGGATCGCCCACATAAAAATGGGCGGTTACAGGTGAGGCATCCACAAGACTGAAGTTTCGTATGCGGGCAGAGATCGTTAAAGTGTCTCCGGGCTCGGGGTTATCAAAATCAAAGAAGATATCCTTTGTTTGATATCGTTTAAGTTCTTCGCTGATACCAAACCCCTTCTCGGGGTCGTACCGCCAGGGAAGGATAAACGCAGGATCAGAGTTTTTACCATATTGTTCTTCCCACCAGGTTGGAGTGCCACCGACCCCGGATCGTTCCGGTGATGCAGCATAATCGACAACAAGAGCCCCATTTCTGGCCCAATACGCATATGGAGTTACGTCAAACCGATTTTCTCCTATGCTTCTGTCTATGTTTCCAAGGTTAACGTCTATTTTAAGTCCATCCCGAACCGTAGTTGTGTGGGTTGTCATTTCGGATTCTGTGTAATCTCTTTTCACTCTTATGATCGCATCAAGCTTAGCATCATATCCTGATTCTTTAGTAGTCTCGGCATTATTATCTATGAAACTTTCAATATCCAGTGACCAGGAATCATTAGTGTTTGCATCAAGCTGAAAAGTATCTGAAAAATAGTGAACACCCTGGCTAACCTCGGGATTATCAGAGACATCATCGTAGGATGGATAAGACAAGATATTACCGACCTCATGATCCGGGATGTAGTTGCTGGCATTCCAGCTTTTGCTTGAGTACCAACGGGACTGGATATCGCGTGGCTCTACAGCCATCGTGAATCTTCGGGGATACTCCTCAGCACCGTGATATACGGGATATTCCCACACATCATACTCCGTGACCGTTGCATAAATCCTGTCGTCCTCAACGGCCTCCGTACGAACTGATATTGAAATGGTTTCTCCTTCTGTTTCAGTATTGCTAAAGTTTTTCCCAAATGTTTTATCAAAATATGCCTCAAAATTTATGTCCACCCCTACTCCGAAGGGTGCCACCGTTGTTGATCCCGATATACCTGCTCCAATTGAGAATCCGTAGTCACTTCGGATTTCTGTGGAAACCTCACTTGAACGGGTTTCAATTTCTTCATATACAGATGTGAAATTACAGTCTCCTCCAGAGTAACATTGGTTCACATCAAAAATAGTATCGTCAAAGATGTCAAAATGAACCGGGGGTGCGTTCAAAATCACTAAAGGCTGAACATTGTCGCTGTCGACATAGTGTATAGGCTCTCCAAGGGAAAACGCATACCCGTTAAAGCTTCCGGTTGCAAGAGCATATCGTCGCCTGCTGTCATTCCCATCAATCACAGCCGGATCTGAATGCTGGCGACGTGCTTTTAATGATAAACTATCAAGGCTTCCATTCTGTGAATCATAAACGGAATGTGCCGTTAGTTCAAACCACTGCTCTGAACTATTCGGGTCATAAATATTTCTGGCAGATATAATTTCGGGCCTATCGTCCTGATCAAGATCTGAAATATCCAGGAAATCATAACTCAATCTATACTCATCATTATCGGAAATGGGGCCGCTGCTACGGAATTCAGGAGTCAGGTTTTCATCAACAGAATAAATCTCAAAGGATCCCGCCAGGCCAAACACAAATTCTTCATAGCTGTTGTTGTTGAGATCTCCTGCAGCCAGGTCTATTACCCCCCTTTCATTCACTGATTTTTGCATGGACACCCGATTTTCCGTTTTATATACGAATGTGCCGGTGCCTTCATCCAGCTCTATCAGATAGATGAACGTATCATCCTCAAATGCATTGGTAGAAAAGGTCATTGCAAGTGCGATATCCTGTTTTGAGGAGTCTCGGAAATTCCCCGTTTCAACTGCTAAATCCATACCCGATATTTGCATTTCATCCGGATCACTAGAAAATATGATTTCTCTGGCCTGCTCATTCAGGCTATTTGTGTCATCGAGCTCATAATTTTTGACATAGATACCCCATTCCCAACTCTGTGTACCGGTAATTGCCACACTTGACAGAATGATCTCATCACGACCATTACCATTTACATCACCAACAGCAACCGATAATTTTGCCAGATCTATGGGGGTGGGAAGCAGTTCTTCATCATTTATTGAAGCCACTAAATGCGGTGTAAGATTCTCATCCAGTTCATACACCTCAATATGAATCGTTGAATCGGCACCATGGTACACCAGGGCAAATTCATCCCAACCGTTTCCATTCATATCACCAGATTGTATGAAAATCCGTCCTCTTTCATTATTACCGTCAGTTTGAACGACCGGTCCATCAACCGTGAAGGTTGCTTGGGAATTCCACATTACTTCTGTGGAATCGAAACGGGGAATCATGAGTTCAACAGTTTGATTTTCTCCTTCCCATGCTGCAATAACATGATCAAATGGACTATCAATAAAATTTCCGGAAGCTATCGTCATGTGACGATTCCCTCCTACAGGATGGTCGGCAACCTTTGCCGGTATATCGGAGAAACTCTGGTCAGCATCTGCTTCAGGATCGTATCGGAAAACTTTTTGAAATGATTTTAATTCACTGTCTGGCTCCACCTCCTGCCACAGCAAAAATATGTTATCTGATCGTATTTCTTTTCCAACCAGGTCGTCAAACGGCCCGCCGGAGGATTGAGCTGTAACCGTCAGCGTTATACCCAAAAAAGTAATCAGAATAAGAAATGTAGTTAATGTCTTCATGAGAGCCCCTTTGTAGATTATGGATATCATATCACCAATAAAAATTGAATAACCACCACGTTATTTACTCAATTTCAGAAACTCTTCATACGGAAGCGGTGAGTAGCTACAAAGGTATTCCATTAGCCGGAAAGATTTAAACTGCTTTCGTATACCCCTGCGCAGTACTTTATTTCTCCTTTACTATAAATAAATGAGGGGATGAAAACAAATGAGTCTTTTTTCATTTGTTTTCCCAACGAAATTTATCCCTATTTTTGTTACCTGATATGATCACGATATAATCATCATCATAAAAAACATTTCCGGAATTTATGTACACCGAAGAAGACGAAAACCTCGCCAAACAATTACTCACCCACAGCGTAGAGCTGCAGCAGGGAGAAAAAATCCTGATTCAGTGTATTGGCCTAAACGCGATCGGATTGGTTCGGGCACTGGCAAAGCAAGTTAGAGAGATGGACGCTCATCCATTTCTGAAGATTGAAGATCCTGAAACCAACCGAATGCTGCTGGAAAGCGGTGATGAGAAGTACTGGACTCTACAAACGGAAACCGACCAGCTACCCCTGATGAAACAGATGGATGCGTTTATCGGTATTCGTGCATCAGAGAATATCTACGAAAATTCATCCGTCTCAAAAAAAGCCAATAAGGCTTACTCCGAGTTTTTTTTAAACCCGGTTCACTTCGAAGAGCGGGTAAATAACACCCGGTGGGCTGTGCTTCGTTATCCCTCTCCAGCATTTGCTATGAATGCAAAGATGTCAACCGAACGATTCCGGGAGTTTTATTATAAGGCCTGCCTGCTCGATTACAGCAAACTGGAGAAGGCAATGAAACCACTGGAAGAAAGACTGAGAAATACTGAAATTATCCATCTGAAAGGAGAAGGCACCAATATTGAGTTTTCGGTAAAAGGACAAAACTGGATTCCCTGTTTTGGAAAACGGAATATTCCTGACGGGGAATTGTTCAGCTCACCAATTCTCGATTCTGTAAACGGCCATATTACTTATGCCCCGTCTGTATACCAGGGGAAACCTTTTGAATTCGTGAAGCTGATAGTAGAAGATGGCATGGTGATCAATTTTGATTCTTCAAATAATGATGCCCTTGAGGAAATTCTCGATACCGATGACGGTGCCCGCCGGTTTGGTGAATTTAGTTTTGGCCTGAATCCCATCATAAAAAATCCGATGTACGATATTCTTTTTGATGAAAAAATCACAGGTTCAAACCACCTTACTCTTGGAAAAGATTATGAAATTGCCCCCAATGGTAATGACAGCAGTATCCACTGGGATTTAGTGTGCATCGGGGCGGATGTATACCTGGACGGTATCCTGGTTCGGAAAGGCAGAGAATTTGTGGATGAAAAGCTGAGGGGACTGAACCCGGATCAATGGGTCGGGAGTTCGTAAAAGTATAGCTCCACTCCTGACGAGTTTCTCACACATTAGGAGAGTGAGCTAAATCAAATTTCCATCATCATCCCACTCAGCGATTTTGGTCCGGTTTTCGGGTTTCAGGCATTCATCGAGAGTTTTTTGATCGTAGGACAGCCCATGCTTCTCGAGTACGTGCGGTGGAACTCCATCCCACACCGTTGTGCGATTTCCTTGATAGCCCAAATCTTCAATCCCCATTTCTGATGTAAAAAACCCTGTCGCTGTGAGATCTCTTATTCTGCTAAAAAACCGAACTCCATACTGCATCTCTTCATTTGCATCCTGGGGATAAGCAATTTCGTCAATCAGCTCCTGTTGATCGGAGGGTGAACAATCAACAAAATCATCATCATAACGCTGCCGGCTTTGATTATCCAGCCACATCAATCCCCCACGTGTTGGAACCTGCATGGTTGGAATGTCTTTCATCATAAATTCAATAAAATCGGGGACTCCGGCATCTGTTGCGCTGCCGGAAATCTCATCAGCAGGAATTATCAAATCACAAAGTACATCAATGGTTTTGCGTTCATGTTCAGTAAAAAAAACAGCTTCCCGAAGTTCATTATCCCGCAGAAGTTCTTCCCGTGTTCTGCCGTAAGAATTGTCAGAAATTATTTTTTCGCTGAGATCCCGATCTTCATCAGTACAGGAGGTTGCCATAAATAATCCTGTTCCCACAGAGCCGGCAAGCATTAATTTTAAATATTCTCTTCTATTCAT
>CAYOLE010000172.1:5835-7542 GCA_964404705.1 uncultured Rhodohalobacter sp.
CCAATATTCCTCTTATTAAGCTGATCTACAATATAATCTGATGTTCTCCAGGATAGTGCCAGAATTGTCCATGTTGGATTTTTATCTGCCTGCGAGACGAAAGAGCCTGCATCAACCACAAATAGATTCTCGCAGTCGTGAGCTTGTGCATATTTATTTAGCACTGAAGTATCGGGATCGCTTCCCATACGGGTGGTTCCTACCTCATGAATAATTCGGCCGGGCGCCTCGAGTCCAAATTGAGATTCTTCTCCTTGTTTCTCACCCAGTAACTCACCCCCCATACTTACCAAAAATTCCTCGAACGTATCCTGCATATGTTTAGCCTGCTTCACCTCATAATCAGTCCAGTTATAATTAAATCTCAAAACGGGTATTCCGAACTCATCAACTACAGCCGGATCAATTTCGCAGTAATTTTCATATTGAGGTACGCTTTCACCCCGGCCTGCTATTCCTACGGTTGATCCATATATTTTTCTGATATCGTTTTTAAGACCCGTACCATATCCGCCGTTGCGGGATGGATTCCCCATCTCATCCACTATATACTGACGAATGGAATCCATCCCAAACCCAAAACCATAGGAGGGCATGCTCATGCCTCCGCCAAATTCAAGGTGATATCCACGGGGAAAATCCTGTCGCTGATTGTCTAACCACCATGGAGAGTAAACATGAGCACCTCCAACCCCATCCTCGTTATAACGCTCACGGTCAATTAATTCTGGAATTATAGCAGCCCTGCTTGCACCGGTAGAATCGTGCAGATACCGCCCCACCATACCACTGCTATTGGCTAATCCATCCGGATGATGAGATGATTTTGAATTAAGAAGGATACGTGCAGATTCACAGGCTGAAGCTCCTAAAACAACCACTTTCGCTCTGATGCTATATTCTTTTTTATCCACTTTACTTACGTATGATATGCCGCTTGCCTTTCCGCTATCATCGGTGATTACTTCGCGGACCATGGCTAATGTGTAGAGATCCACATTACCTTGTTTCATGGCCGGCTGAACCAGGCATGTACCGGATGAGAAATCAGCGTACGCACCACAAGCTCTGTTACACTGATTGCAATAAAAGCATACACCCCTATCATTATTTACTGGACGTGTAAGAACAGACTTCCTCATCGGGATGACCGGAATGTTTGCTTTTTGACCGCCCCGCTTTATATAAAGTTCATGCAGCCGGGGTTTTGGAGGCGGAAGAAAAAAGCCGTCAGGATCATCTTCCAGCCCTTCATTAGTTCCAAACACACCAATTAGTTTGTCAACTTTATCGTAATAAGGTTTAACATCTTCATATCCAATCGGCCAGTTTTCCCCTAATCCATCCAGGTCTTTTCGCTTGAAGTCTTTAGGGCCAAACCGCAGCGAGATTCTTCCCCAGTGATTTGTGCGGCCACCAAGCATACGGGATCTGAACCAGTCGAACTCTGTTCCTGCTGCTTTCGTATACGGCTCACCTTCAATTTCCCATCCACCCCAGGCTGCATCAAAATCACCAAAGGGACGTATAGTTCCGGCTCCTCTGCGCGGCGATTCCCATGGCCATCGAAACTGCGTGCGATACTCTTCTTTTGCGGGATCAAAATCCCCGCCCGCTTCCATTACTGCCACAGACAATCCAGCTTTTGATAAGATATTCGCTGCCATTCCTCCGCCGGCACCTGATCCAACAATGACTACATCGTAT
>CAYOLE010000173.1:0-2841 GCA_964404705.1 uncultured Rhodohalobacter sp.
GTTGGAGTATTTGATTCACTACTTGAGAGAGAAGTTCTGAATAACCGGAAGCCGGGTCAACAGGTCATATTCTGGGATGTGGATGCCCCTGCTACACTTGCCAGTCTTAAAAAAGACCAGGCAAATCCGCTCAGAGATTTAATTCCACTGTATGATTTGATACTCACCTATGGAGGTGGGCAGCCGGTAATAGAGGCCTATAATCATTTAGGTGCCCAAAAATGTGTACCCATTAATAATGCCGTGGATCCCGATACTCATTACCCGGCAGAAAAAGAAGAGAAGTTCAGATGCGATTTGGCATTCCTGGGAAATCGTCTGCCTGACCGGGAAAAAAGGATGGATTCATTTTTCTTTTCCGTAGCTGAATCACTTCCGGATAAAAAATTTATTCTTGGGGGCAGTGGCTGGGAAACAAGAGAGTTGCCGGAGAATGTCAGGCATATTGGACATGTCTATACAAAAGATCATAATGCTTTCAATGGCTCCCCCATGGCAGTATTGAATATTAACAGAGATAGTATGGCTGAGATGGGATTCTCTCCGGCTACCCGGGTTTTTGAAGCGGCCGGTGCAGGGGCATGCCTGATTACGGATGCCTTTGAAGGTCTGGAATTATTTCTAAAGCCCGGAAAAGAAGTGCTTGTAGCACGTAGCGGAGAAGATGTGAAAAAAATAGTAGAAGAGCTCACACCTGAGCGAGCTGAAGAGATCGGAAAAGCCGCCCTGGAACGTGTGCGTTCAGAACATACCTATCAACACCGGGCCAAAAAACTAACAGACGTGTTGGACCAGTCCTTTTTAAATCAAAAGCAATTTCAGTATGAAAAGTGATTCATTGAATATCGTCATCATAGGGCTGTCGTTAAGCTCTTCATGGGGGAATGGACATGCCACAACCTACCGGAGCCTGGTAAAGGGACTGCACAAAGAAGGACATAAAGTTACTTTCCTGGAACAGGAGGTTGAATGGTATGCGTCTAACCGCGATATCCATTCTTCTCCCAGTTGTTCGCTTCATTTTTATGAAGATGTAGACGAACTAAAAGATAAATACAGGGAAGATGTAGGCAATGCTGATCTTGTGATTGTTGGATCTTATTTACAACAGGGGATCCAGGTAGCAGAGTTTGTGATCAATAGTGCAGAAGGTATTACAGCATTTTATGATATAGATACACCTGTAACGCTATCAAAACTTGAAGAGCAGGATTATGAATACCTTCATCCGGATTTGATTCCTGAATTCAATATCTACCTTTCCTTCAGTGGTGGAGAAGTACTTAATATTTTAGAAAGAGATTTTAAGGCCTCTTCAGCAAAACCACTGTATTGTTCAGTAGATACTGATCTTTACTATCCGGAATCGAAAGAGATACAATGGCAGCTGGGTTATCTTGGCACCTACAGTGATGACCGACAGCCCACTTTGGAAAAGCTTTTGCTGAAAACGGCTAAAAATCAGCCAGGGAATTCTTTTGTTGTAGCCGGGCCTCAGTATCCGGAAAGTATTCAATGGCCCCCTAATGTGGAGCGAAAGGAACATCTGCCACCAGCCGAACACCGGGATTTTTATAATCGCCAGCTTTTTACATTAAATGTAACACGCTCGGCGATGATTAATTTGGGTTTCAGTCCAAGTGTTCGTCTTTTTGAAGCAGCTGCCTGCGGCACTCCCATCATTTCTGACTACTGGAAAGGAATGGAAGAATTTTTTGAACCGGGAACTGAAATACTGATTGCTGAATCAACAGGTGAAGTGCAGCACTACCTGAATTTTTCAGAGGAGGATAGGTTGCAGCTAAGTAAACAGGCACGCAATAAAATTTTGAAGAACCATACGTCACGTGAAAGGGCAAAAGAACTGGCCGGTTATGTAGATGAACTCAGGAAAGCTCCGGTATAGAAAAGTTAAAGCCACCTAAAATCACTTTTATAATGGAAAATAAATCCAGTATTCAGAAGACTATTGATGAACTGGCTCCCTGGTTTCATAATATCCATTTACCGAATGGAGTTCAGACGGCACCGGATCATTTTTTGGGAGATTTTCCCGCTTTTAAATGGAATCAAATAAAAGATATTATACCCGAAAATCTTTCCGGCAAAACAGTTTTAGATATTGGATGCAACGCGGGTTTTTATTCCATTGAGCTGGCAAAAAGAGGAGCAGAGGTGACGGCCATTGATTTGGATACATCCTATCTTAAACAGGCAGAGTGGGTTATCAGGCAGTTTGGTCTTGAACAAAAAATTACTTTAAAACAGCAGCAGGTGTATGATTTAGCCAGGGATGATGAACAGTATGATATTGTATGGTTTATGGGAGTCTTTTATCACCTCAGGTATCCATTGCTCGCCCTGGATATTGTTAGCAGAAAAACAAAAGAGGTGCTTGTTTTTCAAACATTGACCATGCCCGGCAATGAGAAATTTAAGGTGGGTGAGAATTACGATCTTCATGACCGTGAGGATATCAAACATGAGGGATGGCCGAAGATGGCTTTTATAGAAAATAAATTTAATGAGGATCCTACGAATTGGTGGTTTGCCAATACAAACTGTATTGAGTCGATGTTACGCAGCTGTGGTTTCAGAATAATCCAACGGCCCGGTGAAGAAATCTATATTTGCAATCCTGATCCTGACAATGTGGGAGTGAGCCGCAGCTGGAATGAATCTGAATATCTCGCCGCTGTAAATAAAGACTGGAGCCAATCCTATCAAAAAAAGATAAAATGAACCCAGGGACATATTCATCTGGAATTCTAACCAGTAAGAAACTAGTTTTTCAATCTTCAAGACGAACACTATAATGAGACCGTTGATAAATCAGGTAAA
>CAYOLE010000173.1:2941-7504 GCA_964404705.1 uncultured Rhodohalobacter sp.
GTTTTTCAATCTTCAAGACGAACACTATAATGAGACCGTTGATAAATCAGGTAAAACCCGATCATCATGAATAGTAGTCCACTTGATAAAAAACTATAATTCCATAAGCTTTCATATGGGGAGAACTCTTTCACATTATGAAACTTCAGGATATGGTGGTGAATAATTCCTTCAACCAAATTGAATAAGCCCCATCCCGCAAAAAAACCGCCCCATACAAGTTTAGGAGATGGGTTAATATTTTTCTTTTTTAACAACCTGGTTAATGAAGCTACACCAATGATCACTGCTGTCAGCGTAAAGAGATGAAAGATACCGTCCCAAAACATATTTACGGATTTGCCGAGAAAATCAACTGCAGGCAGCTGATTCGTAAACATTCCATGCCACTGTAATATTTGGTGAAGGACGATACCATCTATGAATCCTCCAATTCCAATACCTAAAATAATCGATGTTGTAGATAGGGGAACAGGATTTAAGAGATTTTTATCGGGATTTAGCCGCGAGTAATTTGTATATCTCCTGAACGAGAAATACGTGAGTGCTGCTACGATAAACCCGATAATAATAAAGCCCGTTAACATGGTTAACAGGTTGGGCAAGAATTCACTGTTATATATTGCGTTGTAGACTTCTATATTGCAACTAATGCACCCTTCTGTAGAATATAAGTTTCTCATGCTGAATATGTATTTAGTCTATGGTAGGTTTTAAAATCCTATATCGCACTTCATTTTTTAATACATTAGCGAAACTCTCCGGGTAAAACGTTCTTTTCAAATCTGAAAGTTTAAAACATTTGCTATTAAGGGATGGGCTGAGCTGTACATTTAGATCCCGTTATTTTTCGAGATTACGTTCAGCAGCTTTTTCTGTTTTTTCAGTCAATGGAGATTTTGATAGTTTTGACTCACTTTCATATCCTTTTTGAGACTCACCGGAGTTTATTCCTTTTGGTTTGCCAGGTAATAAATTATTAATCAGATCAAAGGAATTAAGAGTCAGTTCAGGTGCTAAAGCTTGAACAGCTGTAATAAATTTAGCGGGAAGTGTAAGTGTCAGAGATTTATCTCCTTTTTTCATAGAATCGATAATTTTACGTGCGGCTTTGTCTGCATTCATTGAAAGCAGGGGAAGGGAATCAGATATTTTGAACCAGGCATACTCTTTTTGATGTTTACCTTTTACATCGATATTGCGGGGACTTCCGGTTCTCATTAATCCCGGATATACAGTTGTTACTTTTATATTGAATTTTTTTAGCTCTCCGGATATTCCTTTAGATAACCCTGATAATGCATGTTTACTGGCATTGTAAGGCAGTAAGTGCGGAAAACTAATGATACCACCTATAGAGACGATATTCACAATTCTCCCCATATTCTTTTTCTTCATATCAGGTAAAACTTCATTCATTAAATAAAATGGTCCCCAAAAATGAGTCTCCATTGCTGATCGATAATCTTCTTCATTCATCAAATCCATGGGCCCAGCCTGAATAATCCCGGCATTGTTAATCAATACATCTACACTACCAACCTCACTTTTAATGCGGCGAATCATCTGTTTTATTTGTTGTTTATCACTAACATCGCATTGTATGGTATGAATATCAGTACTTTTAGATTTCAAATCTTTTGATGCAAGTTGAAGGGATTCCTCTGACCGGCCGCAAATCACAACATTTGCTCCCTCCATAGCTGCCTGACGGGCTATTATTAAGCCAAGCCCCCTTGTTCCTCCGGTTATCAGGACCACCTTATCTTTAAGCGTAAAGGAATTTAAAGAACGAATGATTGATTTACTTACCAGGTATGTACCCATCGACAGTGCAGAGTATTTAGCAATGGGTTTAAACAGATTTGAAAAGTTCATAGTTATATCCTCTTGATTTTAGATATTTTTTGATGTTTTCTTTATATCAGCATTTTTACAGAATGATCCTATTCCTCAAGACAAAATTTTTAAAAAAGGAACCTAACAAGTGGTTAAATCATTGTTAATAAAACCAACATCTTTCTTTTAAAACAAGTTTGATGCATTCACTTTAATTATTAAACAAGAGAAAAAAGGTGAGATCCATGGGAAAAGATAAGTCGGGCAATCAAATTAAGAATGAAGAGCAATATGAATCACTTAAAGAGGAGGGAATGAGCAAAGAAAAAGCTGCTCGTATCGCGAATTCCGATAATGAAGGAAAAGGGGGCAAGAATAAAAAATATGAGAAGTGGTCGAAAGACGAATTGTACGACAAAGCCGAAGAAGTTGGCATTGAAGGGCGATCCAAAATGGATAAAGATGAGTTGATTAATGCCCTCAGAAATCATTAAAAATAACGCCTCACTACCTTATATATAGAATATATGATATATAGTAGTGAGGCGGTGATGATGGAGAGATACGTCTAAGCCATTTCTTTTTGAGTCATCTTGCGGAACTCCTCTATCATCGTGCGGTTAAATGCGGGAATATCATCAGGTTTGCGGCTGGTGATGAGATTATTGTCTACTACAACTTCTTTATCTATCCATTCTGCCCCGGCATTAATGACATCTGTTTTAATAGCCGGATAGGATGTCATTTTTTTCCCTTTCAACGCTCCGGTTTCTATCAGCAGCTGGGGACCGTGACAAATAGCGGCAATCGGTTTTCTTTCGTCGATAAAACTTTTTATAAACTCAATCGCCTTCTCATTCATCCGGAGCTGATCTGGATTTAAAACTCCTCCCGGAAGTAACAGAGCATGATAATTCTTACTGTCAGCTTCCTCTAAAGGTACATCAACAGCATATTCATTACTCCATTCCGTATGATTCCAGGCTCGAATATGACCCGAATTTGGAGCAACAATATGCGTTATCATGCCAGCGTCTTTCAGCGCATTTCGTGGGTCGCTAAGTTCAACTTCCTCAAAACCATCCGTCGCGAGGATGGCAATGGTTAATTCATTTGATTCTTTCATAATCTTGATTTTTTTAGTTTTTATTATGGTTTTTATTGGCTTTTCTGTTACTCAAAATGTAATCTTAAAACTCTTATTTTAGTTTTAAGAAAATAACACAGGTTGTATTCTGTTAGTCAATGAAATTATTTCTCAGAACATTTTTGATTCAACTGAGTATCGCCTGTTATCACTAATAAATAATAAATCACTGGAGATTAACATGCCTTACGATAAACTGTCTGATCTGCCCGATTCCGTGCAGGATAATCTGCCTAAACATGCCCGGGAAATTTATAAAGAAGCTTACAACAGTGCCTGGGATGAATACAAACGACCTGAAGACAGGCAAGGTGATGCTTCGCGTGAAGAAACTTCGCACCGCGTTGCCTGGGCAGCCGTTAAAGAAAAATACAAGAAAGAAAACGGCAGATGGGTTAAGAAGGAATCATCTGATTAATTCTCTCTCTATAGCCAGATTTCTTTCCAGTCGGTTCTTCTTTAAACAACCTGTTTAACTTCTTCCGGTAATTGACCTCTGATGTGTTCCATCTGGCCTTCTGCAAAATATCTTTCAAGTGAATCCAGAACAGTAGAGATAATGTCCTCTGTTGATTTACCCCAGTCAAATTCCTGCTCCCCATATTGGCTTTGAAGGTTTTTGACCCGGGTTTTCATCTGCTCAATTGTCTCATAATTATAAGGTGGAGTCTCTGTGTATTTCCATCCCAGGGTATACAGTCCTTTTAGTATTAAGGGTAGCGGCGATATTAAATCCAGTGATTCGGAAATCTGGATTCGATCCCGGATTGTATGCATAACTGCCCGCCAAATAATCATCACCCGTTGTTTCTCGTCCGGATGCCCGAGATCGCTGGCTAACTGGCTGATATACTCATTTACTTCATGGACGTATTTGTCTAATTGAAGATTTGAAGAGTTCATATTGATTTCGTTTTAATTTTGGGTTCTCTCTTAAAATGTCAACGGTTAAAACTTTTGAACATTATACTTATTAAAACAGATTTTCTTTTATATCAATTCGAGAAAATCGTCAGAATTACGATTCGTTTTGGGAATCGTGAGATTTAAGTTTTCTGATCAGTTCATTTTTATCCATCTCGATGTAATTTTCCACACCTTTTAACCTGGCCTCCCGGTGCAATTCCTCAATTTTCCATTCACCGTATTCTTTCTGATCTGTGCTGGATGCATCCACTTTTTTATTTTTTGCCAGACCTTCATCTATAAATTCTTCCTGGGGTGTATCGAGTTGCTTTTTCTTGTTCTTTTTTTCAGTCATCACGGTGAATTCTGCAGGATTTAAAATTATAACGCTTCAATCTATTTTTTTTAATGCTTCTAATAGATTTTTGTTTCTTTTTTGAACTAACGAATGTTTACTGAAAGATCGTACGCACAAGATATCCTGCAAATCGTTTACCCATTATTCAGGATTGTAGCATCTTACCTGTATAATCGAAATGACTGCTAACTATGTATCATTTAAATAGTTAGGCTATGTTGGATTTGTGCGGGTATTGGATTTCTCATTTAAAGCAATCGAGGCTGTCCAAAAAGGGTGTCATCCCGCACCTGATGCGGGATCTCCTATCCCC
>CAYOLE010000174.1:0-7497 GCA_964404705.1 uncultured Rhodohalobacter sp.
CGGAGAACCAAATATGTTTGGTTTAATCGGTGCAAAAGCTAATTCAATTGAACCGAATAAACGGATGTTAAGTAGTATGAGTCCTACTATTGTAACCAAAGATGGTAAGGTACGAATGATTGCAGGTGCTGCCGGCGGACCACGGATTATCACCACAACGCTACAGAACATACTGAATGTTATAGTGTATGGTATGAACGCAAATCAGGCAATATCGTCGCCCCGTTTTCATCACCAATGGCTGCCGGACAGGATTGAAATCGAAAAATTTACTGTATCTGATGATACTCAGTATAATTTGCGGAAGAAAGGTCATCAAATCCGGGAGATCTCAAATATTGCAAGGGTGCATTTAATTGTAGTTGACGAAGAAGGGTTCCGCACAGGTGCTGCGGACCCGCGGGGAGACGGCAGTGTAAATGGTTTCTGATTTAGTAAGATCCTTTAGTCTTGATCAGCTCCGGAGAGAGATGCCGTGAATTCAGTTGTCTTTTGGGAGAAGGTTGAGGCTGAGGGACGTGGATGCAAAGAACCTTAGCCTTAAGCAGCTCCGTCGACGCCGTGGATTCCGTGCCCTTTTCGTAGAAGGTTAAGGCTGAGGGTGTGGAAACAAAAACCTTAGCCTTGAGCAGCTCTGACGACGTCTCAAATTCCGTGGCCTTTTCAGAGAAGATTGAGGCTAAGGGACGTGGATACAAAGAACCTTAGCCTGAGTTTAAGAGAATTTGAATCGAGGAAATTTTTAATTGTGCATTCAATACCTGTTTAGGTATCTTTTGCACTGTCTTTGCAGGAAGTTAAAAATAACTTTTAGCCTCTGGCCGTTACGATAATCGATCATCCGCTCAGCTTTTGTCCGAATCATTTCACCATTAATAGTTCAAACATTTTATGGATATTGCATCATTTTTCGCTCAGCATCGCACGCGAAACATCTTTTTTGCTTTTCTATCCTGGTTTATCGCCTTTGTTGTTTATACGTTAACAGTTGCACCAACTGCTCCTTTTTGGGATCCTGCTGAATATATAGCAATATCTCATACCCTGCAGGTAGCTCACCCTCCGGGTTCTCCATTTTTTGCACTTGTTGGCCGATTAGTTTCGATGTTTGTTCCGGCTGAATATGTAGCGCTGAGCATAAATATGATTAGTGTAACAGCGTCTGCTTTTACTGTCATGCTGCTCTACCTAATTACAATCCGTCTTATTGAGCAATTTCGTGCTCCGATTGATGAGTTACACCTTACAGACAAGATCGGCTGTTACGGCGGTGCGTTACTGGGTGCTTTTACTTTTATGTTTACTCATACACAATGGTTTAACGCCGTGGAGGCTGAGATGTATGGAACCTCTACATTTTTTACCGCACTCGTAGTGTGGCTCGCGCTTCGCTGGTCTGCCAATTACCATAAACCACATGCGGAACGATGGCTTATTCTTATAGCCTATCTATTCGGGATCGGCATTGGCGTTCACCTCCTTAATCTGCTGGCCATCTTTTTTGTGGCTCTCATAATTTATTTCAGAATCTATGATTTTTCTGCAAAAACATTTTTAATAACAGTTGCTGCTTCGGTTATTGGTTTTTTAACAGTTTATCCGATAACGATTATCAATCTACCGAATCTTGCAAATGAGATTTCTGCCGCTACTTACGGATTGATCGGACCGTTTACCTACATTACTGTTATTGTGGGTGCGCTGATTTACGGCCTTTACTACACATATAAAAAAGGCCATCGATATCTGAATATGATACTGCTTTGTTATATGATGATCATTATCGGCTACTCCAGTTATGCTCTTGTAATCATCCGGTCGCAGGCTGACCCGCCAATAGATGAAAATGATCCGTCAACCCTCACAGAATTTGTCAAATATTTAAGCCGCGATCAGTACGGTACGTCTCCACTTCTGCGTGGATATACTTATAATAATCGCACAGGTAATATCGACCGGAGCAATGAAAAGTTATTTCCGCGTCGTCATTCCGGACAGGGACGACATCTGCAATACTATGCCAATTTTGATAGTGACTGGGATTTTTTCTGGAGCTACCAGGTAAATCATATGTATTTGCGTTATTTCAACTGGAACTTCATAGGCCGGGATTCTGATATTCAAAATGCCAGTTGGACCTCCGGTTTTTCAGACAGCCGGCATAAAGATAATCCGGCACACTCCTATTATTTCTATCTGCCATTACTGTTTGGTTTATTCGGCATGATCTATCACTTTCAAAAAGACTGGAGGAGGGGGCTTGCTGTACTGACACTATTTTCGCTAACCGGACTGGCAATTATTTTTTACCTGAATCAAACCCCTTTTGAACCGCGAGAGCGCGATTATGCTTATGCCGGTTCGTTCTTCGCGTTTTCTATTTGGATTGGACTCGGGGCAACCGGTATTCTGGAACTGATAAGAAAATTTCTGTCAGACAATTATCTTGCTGCTTCTGGAGCGCTGTCTGTAATGTTGATTGCTTTGCCAGTATGGATGGGTTATCAAAACTATCCAAGCCATGACCGCAGCGAGAGATATGTTGCCAGAGATTACGCGTACAATCTGCTGAATTCGGTTGAGCCAAACGCTATGCTTTTTACCAACGGCGATAACGATACGTTTCCACTTTGGTATCTGCAAGAGGTAGAAGGAATCAGGACCGATGTTCGTGTTGTATGTTTGAGTTTATTAAATACCGATTGGTACATTAAGCAAATGAGAGATCGTCAAACTCACGAATCGCTTCCTCTGCCAATATCATTTACTGATGAAGAGATCACACAAATAACAACTCAATTCGAAATTTATCAGCCACAGGAAATTAATATTCCGGTGGATAAAACCATGCTGAATACTGTTTATTCCGGAGAATCCAATGAATTGATTGGCACTCAAATTAACCAGATGCTTGAAAATCAAATACGAATGGCTGTACCCTACTCTGTTCCTGTTGAGGAACTGGATGATGAAGTATCCTGGTATCTGGAAGGACGACCGGCAGGCCGCGATCAACAGGGGAACGAGAGATTTTATTTACAGGCACAAGATATTGTAGCACTCGAACTAATCGAACAAAACCAATGGCTTCGCCCTGTCTATTTTGCGAATACAGTAGCAAGTGACGGGCAGCTTGGCCTGCAGGATTATTTTCAGTTCGAAGGCAAAGCCTTTCGCATAGTGCCAAAAAAACGAACAAATTCCGGACAATTCGGATATATAGATCCGGACATACATGCAAAGCGCCTGGCTGGTTTTGAATTTAATAAATGGAACAGCCCCACAGTTTATTTTGATGAAAATATTCGTCGGATGCTGAGTAACTATCGTTATGGATTCACTCAGCTGGCTGATGTCTATATACGCCAGGGGGATACGGAAGAAGCAGCATACTGGCTAAAATATGGCGAGGACAAGATCCCTTTCCGAACCGTCGAAAATGACTGGATGATTCCCACACTTTATTCCTATCGGTATATGAGAGTAAATGAAGATGAAAGGGCTACAGAACTTTCCTCCTTCATCGCTGAACGATTGAAGCATGAATTACGATATGATATGAAGGAGATCGAAACGTTGGAGAGTCAAATCTCCCGACTTGATGAACAATCACAAAGTGCACGCGCCGATGCGCAAATGGATCGTTATCAATCACTCAGAAACCAAATGGACCGGCAGTCTCAACAACGCGATGAGATGATGCAGGATCTAAGTTTTACGGTTAGCCTGCTAACGATTTTGCAACATAACTTGTACGAATCGGATAAAGATGAACTCGCCGAAGAGCTTACACTGGATGTTAGCATGATAACAGATGGCCGCCTTCAGCTGCCGGATGGTGCAGATGCAAGCCGCGACGAAGTAAACCGATTTGGACTGGGAATTTAATCTTACAAACCAGCGTATTATATTGCGAATGTGATGTGTTTGTATTAGCATAACAATATGCTTCACTTTTATGAAACTTTAAAAACTGCAATTGTCGGGGCTGACAGTTGAATAAATTTTGCACCAAGCAATGATTCACGAATTTACAAGCAACAATATAACGGAAATAGCCGATGTACTTGAAGTAAAACCAAAGACAATCGGTAGCGATATGTTCCGCTTCGAACTGGTAAATGTTGAGGAGAGCCGGAAGCTTGCACTCGAAATTCATCTTGGTCTTGATATTAATGACAAAGAGATGAATATGGTTTCTGTATATAGCGGCGGAACATTCTTACAACTTCATAATTGTACTGCTTTTGTTGCCAGTAAAATGCTGAAACAAGTTACTTTTTTTGGCAAACAACAGGGAATCACTTCCGGCCTGATTGTTGAAGTGGGAGCCGGCTGCAGCCTCTATGCAAATGTGGGTGATGAGATCCTTACCGGTGATTTCACTAAGCTCCCGGAAGACCTGATGATGTGCGGCGTGGCACTGTCTCTTACCGAGTCGGAAGGGTTTGATGATTTCACTTTTGACGAAGATAATGCTTCCTGAAACTGATCCGTCCGGTAAGGTGGGAAAACTGGAGATTTTTAATCCATCTGGCCACACCTTGCCTTTTGATTCCAGACAAGTTTCTAATCTTATACGCTCTGTAGAATTGAACGAAAACATTCGTTTTTCAGATCTCGAGATTGTCTTTACAGACGAAGCGGAAATCATCAAAATCAATTCTCAATATCTTCAAAAAGATTATGTTACGGATATAATTAGTTTCAGATACGATGAGGACAGTGCCAATAAATCTATTGAGGGAACACTTTACTGTTGTGCTCCAAGAATAGAAGAACAAAGCCGGGAGTTTGACACCGACCCTGAGGAAGAGTTTTTGAGAGTAATTGTTCATGGTGCTCTTCATCTTGCCGGATATGATGACCAGACGGATCAAGACAAGGAAAAGATGACGAACCGCGAAAACTTTTATCTGGCAAAAGTAATCGGCGGGAATTGAACTCTTACGATTACACTCTGCTCATTATTGAATCACCCACCATTGCTCGACGACTTCAGCAACTTGTACCACAAAATATTGTGGTAATTGCGACAAAAGGTTATCTCTGGGCTCCACTTTTCAAAAAAGAAACGTTGAAACTCAGTAAAAAAGCGATCCCGGACAAACTTGATCTCAGGAATAAAATCCGAAAGGAATTCCATAATGCTGTAAACATTATTATAGCTACTGACAGTGATCCTTCGGGAGAATTTATTGCATGGTCACTGGCTGATGAAATGCGGGGGCGAACATTACACAGAGGCAACCTGGAGGCTTTAAGCAAAACGGCAGTCGAGAAGCTGCTAAGCGATGCCCGCGCTATCAATCAATCCAAGCTACATAAAAGGCTGGAAAACAGATATATCATTCAGCATATGTGGAATCGTGAGTTACCCGCTATAAATATCCGAACAGCGGCGGTCATCTCGATTTTTGGAGCTTCTAACCGGTTCAAGAATTTTAAATCCGATGAAGGAAGAAAATTCAGCAGCCTCTCCCCTGTTCTTTCATCATTTGGCTCATTAATAAATGATATTTCCATCTGCCATCAGGAAGTTTATAATCTTCATCAGCCTCTTTCAACATTTAAAATTTTAGAACTGATTGCATCAAACAGCAATTATCATACTCTTCAAGATGCTCAGAATGCACTTTACAAATTGTTTGAAACGAAAAATCCACACACAGATGAAGGCTTAATTACCTATCCAAGAACAGATTCCACATCATTTTTCCCCGACACCTGGGACACCCTCCGGCAACAGTGGATACAACGTAAATCGATTAGCGAATTTATCCCACCAGCCTTAAAATATTATTCAGATTCACATTACGCTCACGATTCGATCCGGCCAACGGATATTAACGACAGGCCCGATTATGTTGCAAAACATATTCCATCAGACCTGGGAATAGTGTATAACTTGATTCACTCTCACACTATGCGGGCTATTTCTATGCCCGATGTTGCTAAATCAGCCTTTAAATCAAAAAATACAGGTACAATTTTTACATCTGAAGAAAAAGTAGATAACAATGTCAATCAACTGACTCCAATCGTTTCCATATCAGATTTTGGTCATTTAATGAACCACCTTGGAGTTTTGAGGCCTTCAGGTTTTGGGACTTACCTGGACAGAGCCGTAAAAAATAAAATAATTGAACTCTCTGAGGATTTTGAAGTAAAACCCGGGCCGGCAGTAACCAGGTTAATGCCGAAAGCTGAATTTTTTAAAAAGAAACTTAGTAGCCTGCAAACCGCCGCTGAAGATCCATTAATGAACTCTGAAACCATCCGGGAAATTTTAACGTCTTAACTAATTGATACGGAAAAGTTCAATCCATCTGCATGACAACAAATAACACAAGAGATCATATCTCATCTAAATCCTTAAAGGAGATTATAAAAAGGTATTTTAATTTTTTGGATGAACCTGAATCACAATCAGAGCCAGCCAAAAAACGTCCGCCCCGCATCCCGGAGACACCCACCCGGCTCAAGGTATTAAAGCCGATTCCGTGGGTTCTTGGCTTGCTGTTTGCGTTCTCCTTTTACTGGGATTTCAATGGCGTCGAAACTACAATTTATACCCTCTATCTAAATTTTGAGGGGCTGCTGCGCATCATCTCTATCAGCGGTTTGATTGGATTCTTAACCAATCGGATTGCTATTACAATGCTTTTCCGGCCGGTGAAAAAGCGTCCGTTGCTTGGGCAAGGACTTATTCCTGCATATAAAGAGCGAATTGCCAAACGGCTTGCTATTTCTGTAGCTGAAGACTTGATTAATCCTGAATTGATACAGAGAAAACTTGAACAATCGGAAGCGATCAGCCGCTACAGGAATAAGGTTGTAGACAACGTAAGTAATATTCTTCAACAAGCCGAATTCAGAACAGATCTAAAACTCTGGTTGTCTTCCACCATGACTGATCTGATCAGCGACAAAGAGCTAAGAGAACTTCTGGCTCATGGAATTGCAGATGAAGTAGAAAGATCCACATCCGGCAATAGCATTGATAAAGCGGCGCTTAAAGCTTATATGTTTCTGCGGGGACACCAAATTCATGACCTTGTGGATAGTGCTCTCATGCAGCTTCCTGAAAAATTTGACCATGAGCTGACACTGATTGACATCTACCTCGACAGATTGCCTCATGCTATTAAAAACAACAGTGAATCGATAGATCAGTTTGCGGCCCTATTACTTAAACGACTCATAAGTCAGCTCGATGTGGAAAAAATTGTCGAAGAAAATCTCAGGAATTACGATGAGGAAAAACTGGAAAGAATGATTAAAGGTGCCACAAACGAGCAGCTTCGTACCATTCAATATTTGGGAGCAGTACTGGGTACAATTGGTGGTTTTGTTATCTGGGAACCGATGCTCAGTCTTATGATGATTAGCACTTTGTTTGGATTGCTTTACCT
The DNA here is from genome assembly GCA_964404705.1 of uncultured Rhodohalobacter sp. Taxonomy (GTDB): domain Bacteria; phylum Bacteroidota; class Rhodothermia; order Balneolales; family Balneolaceae; genus SW132. Next base: position 7,416 of record CAYOLE010000174.1, read on the forward strand.
GGGTGACTGGCTTTTGCAGCGAAAAGGCAAATCCCAAACCAGCTCCTGAATCAATAGCGTCCTAAACATTTTTAAAATAGAG
>CAYOLE010000175.1:0-7425 GCA_964404705.1 uncultured Rhodohalobacter sp.
TGAATACTATCTCACTACCGGATTTGACAGAGTGAAAGAACTGCACCCATCCAGCTCTATAGAGCATGGTCTTGCATTAGTTCAAATAGGTAAACTTAATTTGCACAAAAACAATACAGACAACGGGATTGAATACCTGGTTGAAGCGCACGATATTCTCTCGCAAGTCGAAGGGGCAAAAGGAGTACGCACTCAGGCAATCAGTGATTTACTACTGGAATATACAGGAGAACGCATAGTTCTGAGTAACAGATAATCAATTCCGGAGAGGCAACTTTTTCATTACTCATCTTAAGCATTTCTTCTTCAATAAAGAATGAAATACGGTATATTTAGAAATCATCTATCTTCAACACAATATTTACTTTATTGAAATTTCCGTTTTATATAGCGGGAGTTATTTTTCAGAAAAGAGCATTTTTACTATAGATTTTACGCACACAGACTAAACTTTATTCTAACCTCAGAAATTCTTTATGAAAAACGACTATCAAAGTCAGCCGAAAAGTAATGTAACTCTCGACTACCTTGGGCTTATTGAAACAGGTACCGTGTATTGGAATCTGAATCCCGCACAGCTCTGTGAGCATATAATCCTAAATAATGAGGGCAGCCTAACAGATCGAATGGCGATTAGAATTCTAACAGGAAAATATACAGGCCGATCACCAAAAGATAAATTTATTGTAAACCAGGATTCAGTAACTGATGATATTGACTGGGGAGATGTGAACCAATCGATATCAGACGAGGTATTTGATAACCTTCATAGAAAAGTAGTGGATTATCTGGCTGATAAAGATCTTTATGTGAAAGATCTATATGCAGGAGCTGATTCTGATTATCGATTAAACGTTCGGGTGGTAAGCGAAGCTGCTTATCATGCACTTTTTGCGCATAACATGTTTATCAGGCCGAACAAAGAAGAACTGAAAAAACATTCACCGGAATTTACGGTTTTGGCCGCACCTCATTTCCAGGCCGATCCGGAGGAAGACGGCACCCGAACCAATACGTTTATTCTCTGCAATTTTGAGAAGAAAATTATTCTGATCGGGGGTACGCTCTACTCAGGAGAAGTAAAGAAAGGAATATTCTCTGTGATGAACTATCTGCTGCCAAAACAAAATGTAATGTCTATGCACTGTTCAGCCAATATGGACAAAGAAGGCAGAACAGCGGTCTTTTTTGGCCTGTCAGGTACAGGTAAAACTACGCTTTCTGCCGATATTGATAAAATACTTATCGGTGACGATGAGCACGGCTGGAGCGAAAACGGGATTTTCAATTTCGAAGGGGGTTGTTATGCTAAAACCATTAATCTCAGAGAAGATCAGGAACCGGAAATCTACGCAACCACACAGATGCCGGGAACTATTCTTGAAAATGTTGTTCTGAATGAAGACCGCCAGCCCGATTTTGATGACGACAGTCATACACAAAATACCCGTTGTGCCTATCCCATTGATTATATTCCAAATGCCAGTGAAACAGGTAAAGGCGGGCATCCTGAAAACATCATTTTTCTTACGGCCGATGCATTCGGGATACTCCCTCCTATTTCGAAACTGACTCCCGAGCAGGCGATGTACCATTTCATCAGCGGATATACCGCGAAAGTAGCTGGCACGGAGAGAGGGGTTCACGAGCCCCAGGCCACCTTTTCGGCCTGTTTTGGCGCACCATTTATGCCGCTGCATCCGACTGTATATGCCGAACTACTTGCTGAGAAAATCAGAACCCATAATTCCAATGTCTGGCTTGTAAACACCGGCTGGACCGGTGGTCCTCATGGTGTTGGCCACAGAATGAAACTCTCACATACTCGTAAAATGCTGAGTGAAGCAATTGCAGGAAATTTGGATGATGTTGAGTATTACGAGGAGCCTGTTTTTGGGCTATCCATTCCTAAGGAAGTAAATGGAGTTCCATCAAGTGTTCTTATTCCGAGAAATACCTGGAATGATAAAGAAGCATATGACAAAAAAGCCGGCAAACTGGCCGGCATGTTCGCTGATAATTTTGAGAAATTCAAAAAACAAGCCTCTAAAAGTATAGTTGAAGCTGGACCGGATCAGGCTTAAACGGCAACTGCCTGACTTTATCTTTTAAATCTAATGTAGTGTCATCTATAAAACGTCGGGTAGTCATCGGATGAGTTTTTCGAAAAATCGAGGCACGCCGGAACAGTATATGATTCATGGATGACTCATCCGATGACTCCAGTTGGATAGTTCACCATTGACATGACACTAAAAACCAGGTAACATTACCGGTTTTTTATCTCAATCTGGGATCAAACATTACGTCTTCAGCCGGGGAAATATCAATTGATCTAAATTCAGGATGACCGGGATTGATCACATAATTGAATTCAACCGGTACTACTACACTGGGAATTCTTATAACGGCATATTGTTCATCCTTTAGCCACTTATCCCCGAATTCCTGTGCTGCTTTACCATAGGGTATTTTGTCCCAACCGGAGGGCAAATCATTTATGCGAGGTTTAAAGATTAGCCTTTCATCAATTTCGGCATAAAACTGTACGCAATCATTTATAAATTCAGGGTCATCAATCTGCACCAACAGCTCCAGCAAAGATAGCGACAGACTGGCGGATGTATAAACCGCCCGAAATCCTTCACTATTAAACCGACCTCCATACAGGCGGGCTCCCTCACCTGAAAAAGCAGAATTCTGATAGGGTTTTCTTGTGATGCGCCACGCTTTTACTGTCATAGGGAACAGATCTAAACTGTAATGCCATGCTCAATCTGATGAAGCGTTCGTTCAACCAGACGTGCCCCGGGTTCGGTTTTGATCAATTCGAGTGGTTTTTTATTACCTAATGCAAAATTGGGCTCTTTGAACCATTCGGAAGCTTTTTCCATGCTTCCGGTTATCTCTGCAGCAAGTTCGGTAAGGCGTGCTATTCTATAACTTCGTTCGGATTCATCGGCGGGGAGTGTTGCTTCTTTTTTTCGTCTGTCGAGTGTTCGTGGTGATACAAGAAGAAGTTCAGAGAGTTCTGCATTAGACAGGCCCAGTCTTTTTTGAATCGTTCCTATTATCTTGGTTGAAAGACCGGCGTTTACCAGCGATGCAGCTTTGGAAAGATCCCAGGCAATATAGGTCTCTTCTGTTTTAAATTTCCCTTCTTTCGATTTATCTGTTTTTTTATCAGTCATATATACGCCATTTTACTTAATGATCTACGTCATATTACTTCTTTTTTTTGTTTTTTTCCACTACTTTTACTCAGCATTGAAGTTCCGTACCTTTTGTTTTAATCTTTAAACTCACTAAACAGTATGAGTACCCATTCATATCCTGACTTTACTCAAACGGTACCGATTGATACGGTTGGTGTAGAAGAACGGGTTTCCCGTTTAAATAAAAGAAGCATCAAGAAGGAATCGAAAATGCAGGGTTTAAAACTTGCTCTCAGCATGATCGATCACACCACTCTGGAAGGAAAGGATTCCGAAGGCAAGGTAATTCAGCTTTGCAGAAAAGCGATTATGCCTCATGCCGCTATGCCCGATCTGCCGTCAGTCGCGGCGGTATGTGTGTATCCAACGATGGTGTCTATCGCAAAAAAAACAGTGGAAGGGTCATCGGTACGTGTGGCAAGTGTTGCAACCGCATTTCCCAGCGGCATGGCCAAGCTCCAAAATAAACTTGATGACGTGAAATTTGCAGTCGATCAGGGTGCGGATGAAATAGATATGGTTATCTCCCGCGGTGAATTTCTGAAGGGAAACTATTCCTTTATTTATGATGAGATTGCCTCTATAAAAGAAGCATGCGGCGATGCCCACCTGAAAGTAATTCTTGAAACCGGAGAACTCGAAACTCTGACGAATGTGAGAAAGGCAAGCGACATAGCCATGCATGCAGGAGCAGATTTTATCAAAACATCCACAGGTAAAATTCAGCCGGCGGCCACACAACCGGTTACCCTGGTAATGCTTGAAGCCATACGGGAATATTATCACGACACGGGGCGGATGGTAGGAATGAAGCCTGCAGGCGGAATTCGAAAGGCAAAAGAAGCATTGCAATACCTGGTACTCGTGAAAGAAACACTGGGCACTGACTGGCTGACAAATAAATGGTTCAGATTTGGCGCGAGTTCGCTGACGAATGACCTGCTCATGCAAATCGTGAAGCAAAAAACAGGTGTTTACCAGAGTAATATTTATTTCTCTAATGACTGATCAACATATACAGACTGAATGATTGATCCAATAACAAGAAAACACGTTTACATAAACCATTTTTCCCATGTCAACAACCGAAACAACCGCCGAAGAGAAGTCCACAAACGGAGCTCCAAAACCTGAATCGCCCAACGCTGATCTGAAACTCGATTTTTCGTCTTTTTGGGAATACAGCAGTGCTCCCGAAAGCAGTGATAAAGTTACTATTGAATCTTCATACGGCCATTTTATTGATGGTGAGTTTGTGAAGCCAGCAAAAGGCCGAACCTTTACTTCCATAAATCCTGCCACGGAAAAAGTATTAACAGAATTGGCGGAAGGAACCTCGGAAGATGTTAATCTCGCAGTAAACGCCGCAAGAACTGCTTACAAGAAAAGATGGAGCAGCCTTCCCGCAAAAGAGCGTGGTAAATACATCTTTCGTATTGCCCGAATGATTCAGGAACGTTCACGAGATCTGGCCATTACAGAATCTCTGGATGGGGGAAAACCCATTCGTGAATCACGCGATGTGGATGTTCCTCTGGCAGCCGCTCATTTTTTCTATTATGCGGGCTGGGCAGACAAACTCGACTATGCATTCCCCGGTCGGAAAGCTGAATCTCTTGGTGTATGCGGGCAAATCATCCCATGGAATTTTCCCTTACTGATGCTTGCCTGGAAAATTGCCCCCGCCCTGGCTACAGGTAATACGGTCGTACTAAAACCGGCGGAAACAACATCAATAACCGCTCTCAAATTTGCTGAAATTTGCCGTGACGCCGATCTGCCGCCGGGAGTTGTGAATATTGTTACAGGGGCGGGACAAACCGGATCAGCCATCGTTAATCACAAAGATATTGATAAGATTGCCTTTACCGGATCAACCAAAGTGGGAAAAATTATCCAGAATGCGGTGGCGGGAACAGATAAAAAATATACTCTGGAATTGGGGGGAAAAGGAGCCAATATTGTGTTCGAAGATGCCTCTGTCGATCAGGCTGTGGAGGGAATTATTAACGCTATCTTTTTTAACCAGGGACATGTTTGTTGTGCCGGTTCACGCCTGCTGGTTCAGGAAGGTATATCAGAAAGACTGATTTCCAAACTTAAAAACCGGATGGAAACCTTGATTGTAGGCGATCCGCTGGACAAAAACACCGACATAGGAGCAATCAATTCCAAATCTCAATTTAAACGAATTGAAGAATATATTGATATCGGGAAAAATGAGGGGGCAGATTTTTATCAGAGTTCATGCCCGATTCCTGAAAACGGTTATTTTTGCAGACCAACAATTTTTACAGGCGTGTCGCAGAGCAATCGAATTGTACAGGAAGAAATTTTTGGCCCGGTTCTCACCATTCAGACATTCAGAACCCCGGCCGAAGCTTTTGAAAAAGCCAATAACACACCGTATGGATTATCAAGTGGTATCTGGACCGATCGGGGATCAAAAATATTTCAGGCGGGCAGCGATATGGACTCAGGTGTGGTGTGGGCCAATACCTTTAACAAATTCGATCCAACGTCTCCTTTCGGTGGATATAAGGAAAGTGGTGTTGGCCGTGAAGGAGGTCTGCATGGCCTGTACCCTTATGTGAACCTGGTTTAAAAAACAGAGATAAATTTACACTACTATGAGTAAGAGAATCAATATACTGAAGACCTACAAAACCTATGTTGGTGGGAAATTTCCACGAAGTGAATCAGATCATACCTATTCCGTGACGGATGCCAACGGTGAAAAAATTGCCAACGCCTGCCGCTGCACCCGAAAAGATGTGCGGGATGCCATGGTTCATGCCAGGGCTGCTTTTACCGGCTGGAAAAACCGATCAGCTTACAATCGCGGTCAGATTCTTTACAGGATTGCGGAAATGCTTGAAGGACGTTCCGATCAGTTTATCAGGGAACTGGAAATACAGGGTTTAAAGAAAAAAAAGGCTGAGCAGGAAGTGGAAACCTCTATCGACAGATTGATTTACTATGCGGGATGGACTGATAAAATAAGTCAGGTGTTTGGGAGCGTTAACCCAGTCGCGAGCAGTCATTTCAATTTCAGCACTCCCGCTCCAACCGGTGTGGTGGGCATCATTACTCCAGGCGACAGCCCTCTTTTGGGACTCGTAACTCTTTTGGCACCGGTAATTGCCGGGGGAAATACAGCCCTTGTGCTTTCTTCAGAATTAAAACCGTTATCAGCCGTTAGCTTTGGCGAAGTATTACACGCATCGGATGTACCAGCAGGAGTTGTCAACATTCTAACAGGATACCAGCATGAAATGATTCCGTATCTGAGCAGTCATATGGATCTGAATGCAGTATTCAATGCAAATCCTGATCAGGATTTAAGGAAACAAATTGATGAAAACTGTGCTTTAAACATTAAACGCCGCCGGCACATTTCCAGCATTAACTGGGCTGACGGCAACCACGAAACACCCTATTACATTATGGACTTCCAGGAGATTAAAACTACCTGGCACCCTGTTGGGATATAATACAAACATATGCGAGAGCTTACATTTATACCATTGTTATTACTATTAATCTTTACTGCTTGTGGAACGACTGAACCCGGTGTTGAAGAGGAAGATGAAGAGCCTGCTTTTTATTATACCGAAGAGGATGAAGAGGAAGATGATGAATATGATGCAAACCTGGATTTATCTATGAGTTCGGAAGAACGTTTACTTTTCCGTACCCGCAGCCAATTGAGCCATCACTATTCAGAAGCAATGGAATTTATTCCCGAAATTTATTTACAGGAAATTGAGCTTGATGATGGGCATTCTGATCCTAATGCTGGATTTCGCATTCAACTTTACACAACTACCAATGTAGCAGAGGCCGATTCTGTTCGTGATAATTTTGTAGCCTGGGCTGATACCACCATTGCCGGATACGAACCCGACGCTTATGTAATATTCCGTTCTCCTAATTACCGGGTGAGAGCCGGAGATTTTCAAAATCGGGAGCGGGCAATTGAATTTTCCAATATGCTTAAACCTTTCTATCCCGATGCGTGGGTGGTGCATGAACAAATTGAACCCTCCAAGGTGCCAGATGAATCGGCTGAGATACATTTTATCGACATTATGCAAATTGAAGCAGATAATGTAGAATCTCCTCTAAATGATCAGTGATATCAGCCGTTTTATACTCTAATGACGTGTCAATGATGAAATGTCGGGTTTGAGTCATCGGATGAGTCAAT
>CAYOLE010000176.1:0-7293 GCA_964404705.1 uncultured Rhodohalobacter sp.
CCGATGACTCAAACCAGCCATTTCATCATTAACACGTCATTAGTAGCAGTACCTGTCTAATTGTGTTAAATCCTCTGTTGTTTCGATAGATTTTTCGGATTAAACTTTTTTCTAGACTCGATAGTCACTCACTTGTATTTCATGCTACACGACTATTCATTCACCCAGTTGCATTTTTTGGGTGGGCAGATGAATGCCACATTCCGTTTTTTCAAGATTTTTCCACCTGCCGGATCGCTCATCCTTCTTTGGTTCTGGGGGTTCGGTGCAAGGAATACAGCCTATAGTGGGATATCCATGATCGTGCAGTGGATTATAAGGCAGATCGTGCTGATTGATATAATCCCATACATCTTCATTAGACCATTTGGCAAGCGGGTTGATTTTTACGACCCGATTCACAGGGTCCCATTCCAAAATTCTGGTCTGTTTACGGGTATTTGCCTGGCTTCGGCGAACACCTGTAACCCAGGCTTTTTTATCAGCCAGGTATTTTTGAAGCGGTAATACCTTTCTAATAAAACAACATTTATCCGGATTTTTCTTCCACAGTTCATCGCCATACTTCTCAGCCTGTTCATCCACCGAAAGGCTGGTACTTACACGTGTAAACTCGATACCGAACCGTTCTTCAAGTTGATCACGTAATTTGTAAGTTTCAGGAAACAGCAAATGGGTATCGAGATAAAAAACAGTAATAGGGAGGTTATGGGTAACAATTCGGTGAATCAACAAAACACCCGAAGATCCAAAACCTGTACCTATCACCATATCCTTACCGAAATTATTAAATCCCCATTCAATAACATCATCCGGTTGGCGTTTTTCGAAATGTGCATTCAGATCACTGAAGAAATCCGATGGTATTTCTCCAACTTTCCCATTTTGCCCGGATTTATCAGGATCAAAATGAAAGGGTAAATCCGCTTTTTCCTCTATTTCTTTACTCATATATAGATTGTGCTTTAACCTGCAATTATCCTTTGTGACTCTGTTGTAACGTTGGCTTCCATTTCTTCCAGTTTGTTAAACCAGGCTAATTCATTGCTGAGTGCGGCAAGTTCTCCTATTACAATAGTCGCAGGTGCAGACAAATGAGAGGCTTTTTCATAAATCGTATCTAAAGTACCCGTTACTGTTCGCTGATCTGTCCACGTAGCTTTTTCAATGACTGCCGCCGGAGTATCAGGTGATCTTCCGTTGAGGATTAGCTTGCTGACAATAGTCCTCAGGTTTTTCATTCCCATCAAAATTACCAGTGTATCAGCATGTGCTATATGTTCCCAGTTTTTAAACAGGTCCTCTTTGTTTCGGGTGTGGCCGGTAACAACAGTGAAAGAACGGGCCTTGCCTCTATGGGTTAGAGGAATACCTGCATAAGCTGGGGCTGCCAGAGCACTGCTGATACCGGGAACTATTTCAAAGTGTATATTTTCTTCTGCCAGCGCTTCGCACTCTTCGCCACCCCGTCCAAAAATAAAAGAATCACCTCCTTTCAGGCGTACTACTGTTTTTCCTTCCTTCGCTTTTGCTATCAGAATTCTGTTAATCTGATTTTGGGAAACCGAAAGTTTGCCGGGTCGTTTTCCTACATATATATGTTCTGAATCTTCAGAGGAATAGTCTAATAGTTCTGGATTTGCCAGCCTGTCATATACTATTACGTCAGATTTTTTAATGACATTTGCCCCCCGGATGGTAATCAGGTCGGGATCGCCCGGCCCGGCACCTACCAGGTAAACTATTCCGTTCGGTGTATATAGTGATCCATTCGTTCTTCTCATTCTGCCACCTCCAGTTCCTGTCCAATTCCTGTTCGTTCATAGAAATCGCCGAATGATTCATCTTCAATACGATTTTCTTTATAGTACTGTAACAGTGGCGTAACTTCATCAACCAACTCTTCCAGTGGAACCAGCTCTTTGTACAGAGTATTTAACCGAGTACCTGAAGGATCACCTCCTATAAAGATGGAGTATTTATTCAGCGACTGACCCACAAAACCTATATCTGCTACATATGGACGTGCGCAGCCATTTGGGCAGCCGGTCATCCGAACAGAAAGATTTTCATTTTCCAAACCGAGGCCATTAATTACTTTTTCCAGGTTGCGGATCACCTCAGGAAATACCCGTTCTGATTCGGTAATTGCAAGACCGCAGGTTGGAAGTGCAGGGCACGCCATCGAAAGTTTAAGAAGGTTGGAGTATTCTTCACCCCATACAACACCATAACTCCTCAAAAGCTCTTCAACACCGGCCTTGTCTTCTTCCCGGATGTTGGTTAACAAAAGGTTATGGTTTGGCGTAAACCGAACCTCCGGTTTAAATACTTCCATCGTCTTTCGAAGACCTGTTTTTAATTGACGGTCTTCATCATCTTTGATGCGGCCATTTTCGATAGAAAGCCCTAAAAACCAGTTGCCATCCGATTGTTGATGCCAGCCCAGGTAGAGATTCAGCTTAAACTTTGGAAGGTCTTGGAACGGCTCCAGTTGATATCCCAGACGACTTTCCAGTTCATTTTTGAATTTATCCACACCCCAGTTGTCCACCAGGTACTTCATGCGTGCCACTTTTCGGTTTTTTCGTTCTCCGTAATCCCGCTGTATGGCAACTATTTCTTTCACCACATCTTCAACTTTATCAGCCGTTACATATCCGAGGTGGTCACCCAGGCGTGGAAATGTTTGAGGCTTTTTATGATGCATTCCCATGCCCCCGCCAATAACCACATTAAATCCTTTAATAATTTTATCATCATCAAAAAGTGCAACAAGACCAATATCCTGGGTATACAGATCCACACTGTTATCGCCTGGTAGTGCAACAGCGATTTTGAATTTTCGCGGCAGATAGTTTTTACCATATAAAGGCTCACCAACGTTCACTTCCTCCTCACCGGAATAAATTTTTTCACCATCAAGAAAAATTTCGTGATATGCATTGGTTGCCGGCAGAAGTTCATCAGAAAGCCTGTCGGCAAAAGCCTGTACCTGGGCCTGCCTGCCATCAATATCAGGAACCGGAGTTGCCATCACATTTCGTACAATATCACCGCAGGCCCCAACGGTTGTTATCATTGCCCGGTTCAGATCCTGCAATGTACTCTTCAACTCTTTTTTGATGATTCCATAGAGCTGAAATGTTTGCCGTGTTGTGGCGCGGATAGTCTGATCTCCATAGCGGTCGGCCAGGCTGTCTATCGCCAGGTATTGGTCGGCTGTAATTCGCCCACCCGGTATTCGTCCCCTGATCATAAACATCCAGTGTCTGTCTCTGCCTTTTCGCAGGTCTCTATCATCCTGCTGGTAAGAACCATGGAACTTAATAATCTGTATAGCTTCCTTGCCGATAAAGGGTTCGTCATTCTTCATTTCATCGGCGAGAGGGCCGCGCAAAAAATTGCTGTTCTCTTTTATGATTTCAACTTTGCTTTTATTCTTTTTGGAGCTCATATAATTCAATTAGTAAGTCTGAATTAAGACCTCCAGGGTTTTGAACCCTTGGAGGTCTTTATAATTAATCAGTTATCGTTCAATAGGTGCATCAATCAGGTTGCCCCACTCGGTCCATGAACCGTCGTAGTTGCGAACATTGGGGTAATCCAGCAGTTCATTCAGAACAAACCATGAATGGGCCGAGCGCTCGCCGATGCGGCAGTACGAAATAATTTCTTTATCAGGTGTTATTCCTTCACCTTCATAGATAGCCTTTAGCTCTTCTTTGCTTTTAAAGGTGCCGTCTTCATTCACAGCCTTTGACCATGGAATGTTGCTTGCACCGGGTATATGGCCGGCCCGCTGAGATAGTTCGTTCAGCCCCGGAGGTGCCAATATTTTGCCTGTAAATTCATCAGGAGAGCGAACATCAACCAGACCATAAGAAGATCCTTCCAGGGTTTTTGCAACATCATCCCGAAAAGCCCTGTATTCATGCTTAACATTCTCAATAGTATAATCAGCAGGCTCAACTTCTGTAGTTTCTGTTGTCAATTCACGGTTTTCAGCTTCCCATTTTTTACGGCCGCCATCCAGAATGCGGACATCTTTATGACCATAATATTTCAACAGCCAATAAGCCCAGGCGGCAAACCAGTTATTGTTATCACCATAAAGTATAATGGTGGTATCATTGCTGATTCCGGATTTTGACAAGAGGGCTTCAAAATCCTCTTTTGAACTGATCGTTCGCCGCAATTGATCTTGTAATTCTGTTTGCCAGTTCCATCCTATTGCCCCGGGTATGTGACCTGATTCATAAGCTTTTGTATTTACATCGACTTCTACAAACCGTATTCCTTCATCGTTAAGATGCTCTGCTGCCCAGTCGGTGGTTACCAGGTTTTTTTCTTGTGTGATTGATTGTGACATGATTTTATTGAGTTTAGTTTATGAGTATTTGGGTTAGTTCTTTATCTCACAAAGCCCGGACTGACACAGATGAAGGCAAAAGTTCTTAAAAAAAGAAAAGCCCACTATCTGCATCTGATAGTGGGCTTTTCGAGAAAATTCTTAGTTGAATTTAAATGAACATTTCATTCCCACTATCCTTCTGCATACACATACAGCACATTATTGCCGCATAGCAACACATCATAAAACAGATAGAGGAGTTAACAGGTTGAATGTTCATCAAATATTTTTTTAAATCGGTGTAATTAGTTACTGCCCAAACTTAACCAACTATTTTATTGTATGTCAAAACACTTTTTTATTTTTTTTACAGCTATTTTGAATTCTTTATAAATGTATCATGTATTCAAAAAAGCGCTTTTTAACACGTTGAATTTTCCCTTTTATATCCCTTTAAATAAAGTTGTTCTCACATTTTCTATTGATAATCCTTGTGTTCTGTGCGTGGATTGCCCAATACCAGCCTGAGATCCTGGATTGATAATGTGCTAAATGTTAATAAATAGATGATCATGGATAATAGCGTAAGTTGAACAGGATCAACTATTGGTCAAGGCTGATTCATATTAGCTATTCATGAATTACCATAAAACAATTACCAATGGATGGGAAAACATTGTGATGACTTTGAATTGACTCATCCGATGATTCAAACCCGCCATTACATCAGTGGCACAGCACTAATTTACAGGTTACCTTTTTTTAGCTGATCGACCGCATAATCTGCTGCACGGGCTGTCAGTGCCATATAGGTTAAAGACGGGTTTTGATTGGCTGAGGATGTCATACAGGCTCCATCCGTGACAAAAACATTGGGTACGGTATGAACCTGGTTCCACTTGTTTAAAACGGATGTATCAGGATCATGACCCATTCGTGCAGTGCCCATTTCATGGATAGCAAGGCCTGGCCCGCCGGGATCATCATAGGTTGATATATCTTTAAATCCAACAGCCTCTAACATCTCAGCAGCATCATTTTTCATATCTTCGCGCATCTTATATTCATTCTCTTTGAACTCTACATCAAAAACCACGACTGGTATGCCGTATTTGTCGGTTTCATCAGGATTCAGCCACATGCGGTTACTGTGATAAGGAAGCATCTCACCAAATCCGTTTAATCCCATAGCCCATTCGCCCGGAGTCTGTACAAACTCCTTCAGCTTTTCACCAATGGCAAGTTCCCTGACGCCCCTCCACCATCCCTCACGGCTGGCTCCTCCCTGAAAATGAAATCCACGAATATACTCTCTGCGGTCGTCAGCAATATTACGATACCGCGGCATATGTACAGACCCGGGACGCCGGCCATAGTAATATTTGTCCATAAATCCATCATACCGGCCGCTGGCTCCCACCCGAAAGTGGTGATCCATCAGATTATGGCCCAGCTCGCCCGAATCATTTCCCAGACCATCCGGAAAACGGTCTGATGTAGAATTGAGCATAATTAACGTGCTGCCAATGCAGGAAGCGTTTAGAAAGATAATTTTTGCATAAAATTCATGTTCATCACCTGTTTCCGTATCTACCACCCGAACCCCGGAAGCCTTGCGGGATTCGTCGTCATATATCACAGAACTAACTACTGAATTAGGCCGCAGAGTCATATTCCCCGTTTGTGAGGCTGCGGGGAGAGTAGTCGAATTGCTGCTGAAATACGCACCATATGGGCATCCCCTCATGCATTTATTTCTGTACTGGCATGTTCCCCGCCCTTTATGCGGCTGAGTAAGATTGGCAAAACGCCCCATAGTCAGAACCCGTCCCGGAAACTGTTCTGCAATTTGTTCTCTGGTATGTTTTTCCACACAATTCATTTCAAATGGCGGCAGGAAAACACCGTCCGGACACTGAGGCAGACCTTCGGCCTGTCCACTGATTCCTGCAAACTCTTCAACATAATCGTACCATTTTTCAAGATCGTTATATCGGATAGGCCAGTCCACGCCAACGCCTTCTTTTGCATTAGCCTCAAAATCATGGGGTCCCAGCCGCAGGCACTGTCTTCCCCACAAAAGTGATCTGCCGCCTACATGATACCCTCTGATCCAGTCGAACCGCTTCTCTTCCTCGTAAGGCTGTTCGGCATCTTTCGTCAGCCAGTGTTTTGTTGATTCTCGCAGTATATAACCTGTTCGCTGATGGACTTTATACTCATCTGCTTCTTCAGGCGTTAGATTGTCGTTTCGGGGCAGATCCCACGGTTCTTTATGCATCGTAGGATAATCTTCGACGTGCCTTACGTTTCTGCCACGTTCGAGGACCAGTGTCTTCAAACCTTTTTCTGTTAATTCTTTAGCTGCCCAGCCACCACTGATTCCGGTACCCACTACGATGGCATCGTAACTGTTCCTTTTTTTTGCTTTAAGATTTAAGCGCATGGTGGAGATTCAGACGAGTTAATTTCAGGGTGTTAGTAAATTATTCAGGTTGCCCAGGTTTTTCCAACCTCATCAAAGGGTATACATCCCTCGTAACGGCCGGGGATTCTTTCATATCGTAACGTTTCTTTAGCTCCTGTTTCACTGGTGCAGTATCCCAGTATTGTCAGCTCTTTCATCACAAGGAAGAATGGTGGCTCAGCCTGTTCATCATTAAGTGCAAGCCGGTTCTGTTCATCAGTAAACTGATATTGAGTATCAGGGTCAAGTTCAGCAAAACTGTTTCCATAAGTTGTACCGGCAAGCTCATCAAAATCACCCAGGCCCGATAAAAATTGTTCTCTAATATCTTTTGTATAGAAAGTATAGACCATCTCTTCGATAAATAAAGGCACCCCGACCTGTGATGCGCCTGGTGTATCTGTTTCAGGTATGATTATATCGGATAGTACGGTAACCAGCCTGGCCCGTTCCCTGTTAAAAAAACGTGGAT
>CAYOLE010000177.1:0-7277 GCA_964404705.1 uncultured Rhodohalobacter sp.
GCCACTTCTACCTCTGAGTAAATTTCTTTTTCGGATCTCAGATACGCCTGTGCAATAGGGGAGGTAGACGGTATTCCGGGACTGATGACCAGGAATTCACCATTTTTGGCTAATTCTGTATGGCCGTTCTGTTCGTAAAGAATCTGTGTATCTGAAAGTCTTTGTTGCATTTCATCAGAAATGATGCCGGCGTCAGAAACAAATACGTTGGCACCGTGCTCCTTCAGCAGCAAAGCGGCAGCCACGCCACTTCGGGCTCCGCCTGCAATTACGATATGTCTGTTTTTAACTTCCATCATCGCAGTTTCAGGGTAAGGAGGCTGATAATTCCGAGGAGGATTGCAATGATCCAGAAACGGACTACAATCTTGGGTTCAGGCCAGCCCAGCTTTTCAAAATGATGGTGGATGGGTGTCATTAAAAACACCCGGCGCCCTTCACCATATTTTCCTTTTGTGTATTTAAACCATGTGGTCTGAATAATGACTGAGAGGGTCTCTACAAAAAAGATTCCGCAGATGATGGGCAGCAATAGCTCTTTATGAATCATCAGTGCAAGTGCTCCAAGTGCGCCGCCAATAGCCAGCGAACCGGTATCTCCCATAAATACAGATGCGGGATGAGTGTTATACCACAAAAAGCCAAGGCAGGCCCCAACAAGAGAAGCCGCGAAAATTGTCAGCTCTCCCGAACCGGGTAAGTACATAATGTCTAAAAAGCCGGAGAAATCTACTCGGCCGGATACATAGGCAAAAATACCCAGAATAATCCCGGCGATGGCCGATGTGCCGGATGCGAGTCCATCGAGTCCGTCGGTAAGATTCACCGCATTGCTGACAGCAGTAATCACAAATATGACGACGGGTATATAAATCAGCCAGCCAAGGGTTTCACCGAAGATTGCATAATCGATATTTACATTTTTGAGAAATGGTACGGTAGACAGCGTATTGAATTCCTGAAATGCCGGATACCAATAAAGCAAAGCACCTATGATTACTCCGACTGTTATCTGCCCCCCGATTTTGACCCAGCCATGCAGTCCCGATTTGTCTTTCTTCACAACTTTTATGTAATCATCTATAAAACCAACGCCACCAAGTACCAGCATCACAAATACAATCATCCAGGTGTAGATGTTGTCTACACGCATCCAAAGAAGGGCGGGAATAACTGTAGCTAAAATGATAATAACTCCACCCATAGTGGGGGTTTTGCCTTTTGCTAAATGTGTATCCAGACCAATATCATCTCTGATCAACTCTTTCAACTGCATGTGTTCAAGCCACTGAATTATTTTTCTCCCGATTAAAAGGCTTATGATGAGCGCCGTGGCAGCAGCAAAGGCTGTTCTTGTAGTAATAAAATCGAAAGCTCCAAATCCTGGGGGGCTGAAATGATCGTTTAGCCAGCTAATGAGTTCGTATAGCATCAGTCACCTCTCCTGGATTTCACTGAGGATGATGCGCGGTCTAACAGTGCCTCGCGGGCAATTTTACGGTCGTCAAAATGATTACGAAAACCATTGATTTCCTGATAGGTTTCATGCCCTTTTCCGGCGATAAGAACGATATCGGCCGCAGATGCCTCGCTAATTGCGCGGTTTATTGCATCTCTTCGCAGAGGAATGCTCTGGACGGCAGATTTATCATCAAAACCCGTAAGTATATCTTCAATAATTGCTTCAGGATCTTCCGTGCGCGGATTATCGGATGTAACAATGATCCGGTCGGCAAACTCAGCTGCAATTTTTGCCATTTCAGGTCGCTTTCTTTTATCTCTGTCGCCTCCACAACCGAAAACAATCACAAGATTTTGTGTATTTTCTTTCAGGTCCGACAATGTTTTGCTTACATTTTTTAGCGCATCGGGGGTGTGCGCATAGTCCACTATCACCACGGGTTCCTGTTCCAGGTTTTCTGCATCATTCACCCGTTCCATTCGTCCCGGAGGCCCGGTGCAGCTTTCAAGAGCTTTCGCAACATGCTTGCCGTCAAAACCGAGAGCTGTGCAGGCAATCAATGCCTGGACGACGTTATAGGCGTTAAAAGTGCCAATAAGGGGAGTTTTTAATTGCAAATCTTCAATATCAACCTGGATTCCTTTTGTATCTGAGCGCACAATATTGGCATGCACAGTTGCATGTTTTTCGAATGAAATGCCAAGCACCCTGGCAGATGTATCACTTGTTATCCATTCTCCCAGGGGGTCATCAAAATTAGAGATTGCCCAGCCGGATGAATTCATTGAGTCAAACAGTATCTTTTTGGCTGATGCATAACGATCCATTGTTTCGTGATAATCGAGATGGTCATGGCTCAGATTTGTGAAAACAGCTACATAAAAAGGGATGCCTTCAGTTCGCTTTTGTTCGAGAGCGTGAGAGGAAACTTCCATCACTAAATATTTACTGCCAATCTGAACCATCTGCTTCATATCCTGCGCAATTTCAACAGGGTCAGCAGTTGTAAGAGCACTTTCACCTGCTTTTTTATTGAATCGCTTTTCTACAGTTCCAAGGAGGGAAGCGGGTTGTCCTAATTTTGTCAATGCCTGCCAGATAAGAGTTGAAACCGTTGTTTTGCCGTTGGTGCCTGTAACACCAGCTATTGTTAATTTTTCTGCCGGATTTCCTGCCATTTGCTGAGCAAGAGGACCCATTAACAACCGGGTATCATCTACTACAAGAACAGCAATATCTTTATTCCTGGATTTAACCTCTTGTTCACTTATAACAACAGATGCACCATTTTTTATGGCTGTCTCGATAAACGTATGGCCATCCGAAGTGATCCCTTTTACGGCGATAAACACATCACCGGATGTTACTTTCCGGGAATCCTGACAAAGATTACCGATCTCTTTTGGGGCTGAGCCCTCTATGGATATGGGTTTACAAAATGATATGAGTTCGGGATAAGTCATTCTTGTGCAGCCATCAAAGTTACATTTTGCATGGAGTTCGCTCTGCCCCGAACCGTTATTGTCCGGCCTTCCTGCATCAGTTCTCCGGCCAATGGAAACTGGTTATAAATAGTACCGGAACCGATCATCTCAACATCAAGCCCTAATCCCCTTACTATTGAAACGGCTTTTCTCATATTCATATTTCTAAGGTCGGGTAACTTCACAAATCCTTCGGGTGTTTCGTTGTCCATCAGTTCCCCCAACTCTAATTCTACAAAAGAATTTCTTTCAATTTTTTCTGATGCGTCTGGAGTTTGATTGATAACGTATGAGCCGTTACCAGTGGTTTTGTATGGGATATTCGTTTCCTCCAGTATGGAATTTGCCGAGGAAAGCTGATGACCCACCAGCTGAGGTACTACATATTGATTGCTTTCTGCGATTTGGCCGCCGCGGGATACACTGCGCCGTATAGAATTATCAAGACCGGCAATGCGTGTGGTAATCTCTCTGAAAACCGCTCCCGCCGTGAACCCCCCATAAAAACTTGTTTTAGGCTCATCAAGTAACACCAAAATTACATATTTAGGGTCTTCAACCGGGAAGAATCCGGCAAATGATGCCCTATAGTTCGGTGTATATCGGCCGCCAAGATATTTTTGTGCTGTTCCGGTTTTACCGGCAATTCGAAGTCCCTCAACAGATGCCCAGCCCGCAGTTCCGGAATCACTGACAACTTCTTCAAATACAGGCATTAGTTTCTTAACAGTCTCTTCCTTTGCCACTCGGCGAACCATAGAAGGTTGGGTGCGTTGTTTAATATTTCCAAGTTCATCAGTTAAATGGCTCACCACATAGGGTTTCATCATTTTACCTCCATTGGCGAAAGCTGCATAGGACTGGAGTGTCTGCAACGGTGTTGCCTGTACTTCATAACCAATCGACATCCAGGGAAGGGTTACCCCACTCCATTCGTAGGGCCGCTGAAGTCGTCCGCCCGCTTCATTGTGAAGATCGATATTAGTTGGGGTACCAAAACCCAGGTTACGGGCATATTGGTAGTAACTTTTTGGGTCGAGGCGCATGGCCAGCTCTGAAGTGGCAATATTGGAAGATTTCGCAATGGTCTGTGTAAATGTTAAATCGCCCAGAGGATCATGATCGCGCATCCATTGCCCGTGTATCTGAAGCCGTCCGTTTTCGGGAGTTTCAAAAACCTCATCAAAATCTACAACTCCCTGTTCCACAGCCGCTATTGCAGTTACGAGTTTAAACGTGGAGCCGGGCTCAAACATATCAGAAATGGCATAATTTCTGCGATTTTCAGCATCACTTGACGCGGGGGAGTTAGGATTGAACACAGGGTAGTTGGCCATCGCCTTAATAGCCCCGGTTTTAGGATCCATTACAATAGCAGTACCCTGTTTGGCTCTTGTAGTTTTGATGCCATCTTCCAGCTCTTCTTCGACGATAGCCTGCATATAAGAGTTGATAGTTGTGTGCAGTGAGAGTCCCTGCCGGGGGTGTTGACGAGGTGCTCCTACATAGGCAAAAATCCGGTTTGAACGATCTCTTCGCACCTGTTGCTTTCCATCTGTGCCTTTAAGAATTGAATTATAATGAGCCTCAAGGCCGGCCATTCCATCCATATTGTGGTTTACATAACCCAGCATATGAGCGGAAAGTGTTTCAAAATTGTAATTTCGGCGATATTCTTCTTCAAGTATCACACCGCGAATTCCAAGTTCTCTCACGTCCTCATAGGCCTGAACAGAAATACTGCGTTCCAGCACAATGTAGCGTGAATTGGAAGGCGAATTGCGAATTTTATTACGGTAATAAGCGGTAGTTTTACCTGTGTGGCTGCTTAGTACTGCTCCTACGTTGTCAAGATCGTCTCTGGTTATTCCTGGTGCATATGGATCAACCGCTATTCTATAATCTACTGAGTTTGTAGCCAGGAGTGATCCGCTGGCATCATATATATTGCCACGTTGTGCAGGAATTGAGATATAATCCATTGCCTGTGAACTCCATAGTTCACGCAAACCGTCACCTTCAATAATGTTTACTCTGAATATCTGCGCAAGAATGGCGAACGGGAGCAATAACAGCAGTCCCATCAGGATAAACATTCGGCTCATTATGGATGTGCGTTGATTCATTTACTGGCTACGGCTCAATTATTAAAATTTGGTCGGCGGGACCTGCGTTTACAAAACCGCTTTCACGAGCTTTTTGATAGATCTCTTTCGGACCAACCATCCGATCATACGACAGGCGTTGTTCTTCATACATTCTTTGCGCCTTGTTGAATTCACTTTCAAGTTGCTGAACTTCCAAAAGAGCTTGTTGTGTACTGAAAACATGATTTATATATAGCAGGCCACAAATGGCAATCAGAAAACTTGCCAGGATAACTTTCCAGGGAGAAAATGACGGCAGGCTTTTCCTGGCAGCTGATTGAGGTTTCTTTCGGTGTCCGTGCGACGTGCCGTTGCCATTCGAAACGGGTGATTGGAAAATTGAACTTCGTTTCCTTTTCGCCGGCTCTCCGCCTGACAATACCCGGCGGTTGACTTTTGATTTTTTTTCCTTAAGCGGGGATTTCATGTAATTCATTTTCTTTCTCCGATTTTTTCTGCAGCTCTTAATTTTGCGCTACGCGAAGCCGGATTGGCTTTAACTTCCTCTTCATCCGGAGTAATAATATTTCGCGTCAAGGCTTTAAGCGGGTTGAGAGGATTGCCATAAAAATCCTTTTCAACGGTACCGCTTTCGTTGCCGGCCTTAAAAAAATTTTTGACGATTCGGTCTTCAAGAGAGTGGTAGGAGATCGCTACAATACGGCCGCCAACAGCAAGCAGATCAATAGCCTGTTCAAGAGTATCTTTTAAAACCTCAAGCTCCCGGTTTACCTCAATGCGAATTCCCTGAAACACACGTGCAATAGATTTAACAGTATGCCTGCCGAATATCACACTCGAAACGGCTTCCTTCAGTTCATGAGTAGATTCAATAGGGCGTCTGTTGATAATTTCCTGCGCAATTTCACGGCTGTAACGCTCCTCTCCATAGTGAAAGATGATATCACGAAGTTTTTCATAACTGTATTCATTAATCACTTCGTATGCAGAGATTCCGGTGAGATCACTCATCCGCATATCCAGCGGCCCGTCTTTCTGAAAACTAAATCCCCGGCGCGGTTCTTTTATCTGATGCGTGGAAACGCCAAGATCATAAAGAATTCCTGTAATTTTTCCATGAAGTTCCGGTTTAATCAGTGTCTTTAAATAACCAAAATTGCCCGACAGAGGTGTAAACCTGTCGTCATTTCCAATAAATTCAGCCGCAGCTTTGTGTGCTTCAGCATCCTGATCAAGGCCGAAAAGGCGGCCCTTAGCCGAGATCTGATTAAGAATAGCTTTACTGTGGCCGCCGCCGCCAAGAGTTGCATCAATGTATATGCCATCAGGATCAGTTATCAAAAAGTCAATTGATTCTTTTAGCAGTACAGGAGTATGAGATATGTATTCAGTCATTTAAATCCTCCCCCGGGCTTAAGCCACCCATCACTTGTTCAAACATATCTTCGTATGCATCAACACTAAGATTTGAGTCGACCTCATCAAGTTTTTCAGGCGACCAGATTTCGATCATTTCTCCATTTCCTATAAAGATTGCACTACCATCTATTCCTGCATACTCTTTAAGCTGGGATGGAATAGGAATGCGATTTTGTTTGTCAAGATTCAAATCCTCTGCATACCGCAAAAAATTACGTCTCACAGTACGCCCGCGCTTATTGAAACTATTTATTTCAGATAGCTTTTTTTCAACCTTTTCCCATTCATCTCCGGGGTAGAGGTAGAGGCAGGGTTCGATTCCGCGCAGGATAGTGAATTGTTCATTTGCGGAAGGGCTGAGTGATTTGCGTAGTTTTGCAGGGAAGGCTACACGGCCTTTATTATCTACACTATGTTCATATTCCCCTTTAAAACTTGCCACTGATGGGCTCCCAGGTTGTTACGATTGCTATTTTTTACAGCGGACAGCGGATAATGGAACTTGCTAATTAATTCCCCCACAATCTCCCACTTCTCACCACAATGTACTTCAACCACCTGTAATTTGTCAAGGAAAATGTTTTATAAATGCTCTTTTTAATAAATCATTATCAGAAGTTTCAAATTAAACTCCATTATGTTGGTCTTTGTGTTCTTTTGAGGTGGATTAGAAACTTGGTGGGAGAGAGTGGTGGAAATTGAGCGATTGTACAACTCAACCGTAATTTATTTTTGAAAATATTCTGCCGGAAAGTTTTTGGAAGTGGTAAAAATGAACATCTTCACCTGAATCTTTTTTTCTCG
>CAYOLE010000178.1:0-3208 GCA_964404705.1 uncultured Rhodohalobacter sp.
TGAATTCAGAAACATTGAACTCAGATTTGAGCAACTTCATCAAGCCTCAGGCCTCATTAATCAAACCCTGCCTGTACGCTTTCAGAAGATTTTCAAGATCCGTTATGCGATTTCTGATCACCGTTCCGCTGTCAATATCCGACACCCGGATGCGCTTTTTGTTGTGTTCCAGAATATTGGTTTTTGAGTGTATATCAAGCTCCTCTTCAATCGCTTTCTCTGTAGATTCAAAGGGCTGATGGGCAGCCAAAAGCAATCCGTAAGAGTTATAAATTAAGGTATACCCTGCAATTCCGGTTTTGGATTGGTATGCTTTCGCAAATCCGCCGTCAATCACCAGCAGTTTACCATCAGCCTTAACAGGACTCTCCCCCTTTTTCACTTTTACCGGAACATGTCCGTTTATGATGTGTCCTTTATCAGGATCCATGCCAAACTCCTCCAGAATTCTGGTTGCTACATCGCCACGTGTCCGGTACTTGTAATACGGATTCATCTGCTCCTGGTGAGTCTTTTCATCCTCAATGAAATAGCGTTCAAACGTCGCCATCTTATCTTTACCAAAAAGAGGAGACTGCGCACCGCTCCACAGATACCACATAGTATCCATCCCATATTGCTTCTTTTCCTGATTATCTTTGGCGAAATAACCCTGACGAGCAAGCCGCTCCAGGCGATCCATAAAAACTTTTGGCCCGTGATCTTTCCCATCAAGCGTAAAATGGCGAAGCTTTCCGTTATTGGTCATAGGGATGCAACCGTGATAGAGCAAATTGTTGTTTACTGCCAGGTACATGCTCCCTTTTGAAAACAGGTATCGAACATGTCTTTGAAGACGCTCACTGTTTTTAAACGACAGTTTAAGCTTTTCGATCACCGCGTGCTCTGCATCCGAAAGTTCATAGGGATTATCCGGGTCGATGGTGGGGAAATGTTTGTCTTTCAGAGGATATGTTTTCTCCCCCACACGTACAGTGCCCTTTTCATAATCGATTTTATCCAGAAACAGACGATTCTTCATCATATACTGCGGTCGTCTTTTGATGATCTGACCCTCAAGCTTAAGCTGAATGATGGTGATCGCTTTTTGCATCTGAGCCATCAGCTGCTGTTCATTTTCCGTGAACGTACCGTCGTCTGCATCTTTGGGCCTGAACAGGCTGCATGGGTCCTTCCCATATATCTCCACGGCAAGAGATACCAGGGGCAGCATGCTTATTGCGTAACCATTTTCGAGAGTTTCCATATTGGCATATCGAAGAGATACCCGGATTACACTGGCGATACAGGCTTCGCTTCCGGCTGCCGCGCCCATCCAGACGATATCATGATTTCCCCACTGGAAATCAACCGAGTGATGGCTCATCAGCTCATCCATAATCAGGTGGGCACCGGGTCCGCGGTCGTACACATCACCAATAACGTGCAGCCGGGCGATCATAAGCCGTTGAATCAGTTGTGCCAGCGCCGTAATAAATGCACCAGCACGATCGGTTTTAATAATGGCGTTAATAATGCTGCTGTAGTACTCCTGACGGTTCTGTGCGCTTTCTTGTTCATGGAGAAGTTCCTCGATGATGTAGTTAAAATCCTGCGGCAGCGTTTTTCTCACTTTGCTGCGGGTATATTTTGAAGAATAGATACGGCACAGTTTAATCAGATGGAACAAAGTTTTCCGATACCATTCCGGATGATTATCGATCTCTTTAAGAAGAATCGGAAGTTTTTGCTCTGGATAATAGATGAGCGTGGCGAGGTTTCGCTTCTCCTTTTCATTCAGTGTATATTCAAACACCTCTTCTATTCGCCGTTTAATGGATCCCGAACCATTTCTGAGGACATGTGAAAAAGCTTCGTACTCTCCGTGAATATCAGAAATAAAATGCTCTGTTCCTTTCGGAAGCTCAAGAATAGCGCTCAGATTAATGATTTCAGTTGAAGCGCTTCTTATAGTAGGATAATGTTTGGAAAGAAGCTTCAAATAGCGCATTTCTTCATCTGAAAAAGACATATATACAGTATTTAGAATAATTTTTAGATGTAACTGCAGATTATTTTACCAAAATCACACTATGTTCACCATTGTAATTTAAGATACTGTTGACTGAATAAGAATCAAGAAATAAGATGAGCATTGTATACCAGCTTGGCCTGATGTGAATCTATCCCCTTAATTCTCAATCTATTCACCGTCAATTTAGATTAAAAAGTACGCCAGGATAAGTCCGGGAATGATCACTGCGATCAGGTAGCAAAATAAAAGCAGACCTTGTTTAAGTCCTGCAACAAATGAAAAGATAAAACCTTTCGCCAGAGTATTGGTTACTGTAGCCAAAATGATTCCCATTGAGGCTACTCCCTCCGACAGATTTTGAGCGGCCATTTTACCCAGCGACAATATTATTGCACTAACACTCAATAATCCTGAAACAATAGAAAGTGTATAGATTCCCTGATCTCCATACCATTCCTGCATCGCTTCTGAGAAGATTAATATAAGGCCGAGCAAGATTCCAAATTTGATTGCCATTCCTATCTGAAATGGATTTTTCAGATTAATTTTTTTGTCTGATGTTGTTTCTGCCATATGCTCTTTATACCAGAGCGCCCCTCCGATTAATAATGACCCGGCACACATTACAGTAAGAGGTATCCAGATCATTGGTAGAATTCTATAGTTCACCACTGCAACAATAATTCCCACTCTTATGAACATTATCGCGGCCGCAAAAAGAACACCGGCTATGTAAATGGTATTCTTGTTTGCCTGACGTGCAAATTGAGACAGACTCAGTGTTACTGCTGTAGATGAGGCCAAACCTCCAACGAACGCGGTCAGCAGAATTCCCAATTGATTACCTGTAAGTTTAATGGCAACATATCCGATAAAGGACAAGCCGCATATTAAAACCACCATCCACCAGATCCAATATGGATTTAATGCTTCCCAGGGGCCATATCCTTCGTTTGGCAGCAATGGCAACAGTACAACAGAGATTATCAGAAGTTTAATCCCGGCAAATATCTCTTTCTTCTCCAATTTTCTGATCCATTTGTGCAAAACCGGTTTATATCCAAGCAGCGCCGTAACAATTACAGTCACCCCAAGGGCAGAAATTTCATAACCAAATACTGCCCATGCTGCCAATACAAATGTAAGCATCATTGAAAATGCGGTTGTCGTGCCCACATCCTTGTCATTACGATA
>CAYOLE010000178.1:3308-7272 GCA_964404705.1 uncultured Rhodohalobacter sp.
ATGTAAGCATCATTGAAAATGCGGTTGTCGTGCCCACATCCTTGTCATTACGATAGTCCAGTACATGAGCAACTATTACAAGTGCAGACACCGCCAGGAAAGCAACTCCCATTACCCAGTCTGCCATTTCCCGTGAAAGCATTGCCCATATTCCCCCTAAAAGCCCGATCAGGCTAAAAGTACGGATACCACCAATGCGGTCTCCCTCCTTTTCCTTCCGGTCGCTCCAGCCGCGTTCAATACCAATAAGAAGCCCGATTGCAAGTGCAATCAACAGGGAGAAAAAATTTATATCTGATTGATCCATACTTATTACTTTCTCTTGATTTAGTTACTGTTAAAAATAAAATTAAAACATAACTTTGTACAGCAATAACAATGATTTATTTATGAATAAACAGCTTTACCTGATTGCTCTCGTTCCAAGTGGCAATTTAAGAGAAGAAGTACGTAAACTGAAACTGGAGATGAGCCGGCGGTTTAACGCCTCACACGCTTTAAAAGCTCCGGCTCATATCACACTGCAGATGCCGTTCCGGCGTGATGAATCATTAGAATCAATCCTAACAGACGAATTGCAACGTTTTGCCTCAGCCCGGCAAACGTTCAATGTGGAAGTTAATGGATTTGACTCCTTCCCTCCCAGGGTGATTTTTCTCAGGATTGTAAATCATGCGCCTGTAGTAGAACTTCACGCAAAGCTGAATAAACACCTGAAACATAATCTAAACTTTACACACAACGAGCTGAATGATGAGATTCATCCGCATATAACTATCGCTACGCGCGATCTGTCGAAAAAAATGTATCGTAAAGCATGGCCGGAATTTCAGAAGAGATCCTTTGAAGCATCCTTCACGGCAGACCACCTGCACCTGTTAAAACATAACGGCAAACGCTGGGAGCTGTTCAACGAATTTCCCTTCCGAACCTGACTCGTCTTACCGGATCCCGATCCGATTGTCAGCCTATCATATTTACCTAAACCAATTCCATATTGAAGCCAAAGCCGGGATATTGAAACCGAAACCTTACTTATTATTTAGACAGGTTATATATAGTAGTTTCTTGAAATTGTTTGCTAAACCTGTTTGTTTAATTAAAACGTTAAGGTTATTTCTGCTTTGATAACTTGTACACCTTAAATAAAAATGGAGGGAATTATGTGTGATCGCGATGATAAATGTCCGAAATGTGGTGCTTCGGCTTTGGAAGCTTGCCATAACATGACAGTTGATAATTGTGCCAGGGAAAAAGTTGAATGTCCCACATGCGGGGCAGCTACTACCGAACCGTGTACTTATATAAAGATGGAACCTGAAGTCAAATAGAAAGTGCAACATAAAGAATGATCTTAGTGCATTCCTTGAGGTCATTTCCAAAAATCAGCGTCTTCCTGGCGTCTCTAATTGTATTAATTCAAAGCCGCAAGATATTTACTTACAATGTCTTGTGGCTTTTGTATTTGTTGCTTCCGGTTATTTTTTCTTAACTGCCACAGATCATCACACACTGCTCAATAGAGTTTTTTCACTTTCCAAAAAGCAGGTTTTTCACTGAGAAAGTCAGATCATTTGAAAAGTTGATGCCGTAATTCTCCATTGACCCATTCCCTATCATTTTCACTACGTGTACAAAAATGAGCCCCGGAGTGTCTTTCTGATCTTTCGGGTCGCGATCTTTCCCCTCCAGAATCAGACAATTTATTTTCCAAAAAAGATTGCAAAGTGATATAAAAGGTTGGTATTTTTGGAGTCTTCATAGATAAATATTGAGAAACAAAAATGCCCGAGTGGCGGAATTGGTAGACGCGTGCGCTTCAGGTGCGTATGTCCTCACGGACGTGGAGGTTCAAGTCCTCTCTCGGGTACCCTTGTAAGACGGTTAGTCATTGATTATAATTGACTTACCGTCTTTTTTATTTGTTTTTGGTAACACATTGGTCACTAAGCAGGCAGAAAACATAAATAATACAATTATGTAAGTATCCCGATTTATACTATTCAGTGCTGATGCGATTGATGAATCAACATAATCACTCCTCCTCCAATCCACTAAACTATCTCCCGAAAGCTCTCCAACCCAGCTTCGATATTCTCCACAATTTCATTCGCCAGGATATCCGGATCAGGAAGGTTATCTAAATCGGTGAGGCTGTTGTCTCTGATCCAGAAGATGTCCATGCACGGTAGGGGCAATTCATGAATTGCCCCTACCTTGAATAAATTAATTTTCCGGGTTCTTTTTCAAATTGTCCGGGTGATTTCGGTCCTCTTCCCATTGCATTGGGTTATTTATAATATAATCCCGGATTCGATCCAGCGATTCATTATTTCTGATGATGTGTTCGTAATAATTGCGCTGCCAGAACGAATGCCCTTTATTTTTAAGAATGATGTTAGCCTGTTTTGATACATTCATTTTATACCAGCCGATGATTTTAGGTAACAACATTTTTCGCCGTTTTTTGCGGTATGTTTCGGGGTCGTTATATCGATTCTTTGGATATAACCCATCCCGTATGGGCAATTCATCCTGTAGGGGCAATTCATGAATTGCCCCTACAGGAGGGTATTCAATGCCGATAATCCCATGAATGTGATTGGCATGACTATAAATGCATCCAAACCAACATTTTCATACCGTTCCGGAATCCGATGCCAAAATTCCTCGGCAATTTTACCGCATTCATTCACTACCATTTCCCCGTCCACAATATCTCCAAACAGACATTCCCGGTTCTGCGTACAGATGGTAATAAAATACTCGCCGGGTGATGAATAATCGTAACCCTGTAAACGGATGGATCGGCGGTTTTTATGTTGGCCGTGGATGCTCATCTATTATTTTTGCTTACATTTTATTTGTGACGGGTGCGATGACCTTGATGTTCATGATGGATCCATTTATCACACAGACACTCATGCCCATCGTAGCTATCACAGTTTATTTTGTGTATTCCCTGCAGCCAATTCTCTCATTTCGTAACGTGCGACAAAAAAATTCCAAATCTTTTGTACGATTCCGTTGGTGGTCATATTTAGCTAAATAATTTGTTGTAATTGCATTAAATCTAATACATTTATTTCGGAAGTACGATCAATTTAACCAATCGTTTTGAATGACAAGACTTTATGAAATACAGCTTAAGGTAACATTAGGACTGTATGAGTTTTCGAGACATGCTGTTGACCAAAGCATCATTCGTGATATTTCAGTGGATGAAGTAAAGGAAGCAATAAATCAGAAAACAAAAATTATAGAGGATTACCCGAATGATAAATATGGCCCAAGTTGTCTTATTCTCGGATTCACGAGACAAAACCGGCCGCTACATATTCAATGCAGTTACCCATCGCGTCCTGTTTTGAAAATTATTACCTTATATGAACCCGATCCCGCAAAATGGATCAATTTTGAAAAACGGAGAAATCCATGAGTATGGCAGAAGAAAAATTAACGGAACGAAACGTAACCTACAGTCTTGAGCTGGATGGGAAATTCTATATCGTTGAAAATGTACCTGCCCGGGTGAATGAAGAAACCGGTGAGCAGTATTTTGCTCCCGAAACGGTGGAGCAGCTCCGAAAAAAAATCAGGGGCAATGTGGCACCAAAGAAAACCGTTGAGACCCCTGTTTTTGATTATTCGGATTAAACTGTGATAGGTGTGATTTTTTTGATGTTCGGGATGGCTCGAATGTATCACAGATTATCACGCCTATTACAAACATCACAATTCGTGTAATCCCCATAGCCGACACCATCATCTCTTAATGTGTGACAGAAATTCCAGATCTTTTGTACGATTTCGTTGGTAGTCATTTCAAAACTAAATTAAATTCTGCAGTTTAATAATTTCCCTTGCTAATATTTCTATCACTTCTATATCAGATAAGTCAAATCTATCATTAGCCCCCCTTCCACTACACCTACGGTGAATGGTTTCCCATTTTGATTTCAGG